>NZ_JBWDNW010000037.1:0-34468 GCF_056269405.1 Paenibacillus sp. J2L1-98
ACTCTCCAAATTGGTGTTTGACTTGCTCATTACTTGTTATCGCTTTTTCGCTTATCCCGAAGGATTTGCGAGGCAGTTATTACTCGTTGTTCAGTTTTCAAAGAGCAATCTTTTCTTTCGTTTGGTTCGCTTGTTTTGCTTGTCGTCCGCGTGTTTCTCTCGGCCGGAATTAGAATATACCATGTATGCGCCCAGAAGGTCAAGCGTTTTTAAAAACTTTTCTAAATAAAAGTATTTAAACATTTAATCCCTCTTTAATTGCGACGATTTCCTTGCAGCTCCCGCCACACTTTTTTGTTGCTGTACTGCCGTTCAGAGCTGATATCCTTGCCAAACCATTCCGGCGCTTCGAATGCATGGGCTGCTTCTTCCGAGTCAAATTCCACCTCAAGCACCGAGAGCTCGATTTGATCATACGTATCAATCTCGATTATGCGGCCATCCCATTCCGCCGTTATGCGGTTTTTCGTCAACGGCACGAAACCAAAAGCTGTTGTAACCTGCTCATAGATGCCTTCGGATATCGAATATTCGATTTCCTCCCTGGAAAGGCCGTTCCCCAGCTTGAAGGTATGCGTAAATGAAACCTCGCCGCTCGCCAGATCAACGATGCGCCGAACGCGCAGCTCCTGATTTTCATCCATAGCCAAATAGGTTTGTTCAATTCTTTTCTCGGATAGCACCTTCAGCTTCGCCTCTTCTATTAATGTGCCCGAAAATTGCGGCAGCAAAAACTTGCGTTCAATTTCTAATGACATCCCTAACAGCTCCTTTGAATTTATTCCTCTTCCAGAAAAAGCTCCTGAAGCATTCTTTCCCTGTTATTAATAAACTGCTTCATCAGCATGTAGTGGTCGGTTTCCTCTAATGAGATACGCTCGATACCGTCAGGGGTCAAATTATAAATGACGGCGTCCGGATACGCCATCAATATCGGTGAATGCGTAGCGATGATGAATTGCGAGTGCTGCAGGACCAGCTGATGAATACGGGAAAGCATCGCCATTTGGCGAAAAGGAGACAGAGCCGCCTCCGGCTCATCCATCATATAAAGCCCATTTCCGTTAAAACGATGAAGGAATGTGGAAAAAAAAGATTCGCCATGCGATTGCTGATGAAGCGACTTCCCGCCGTAAGAATCAATAATGCGGCCGCCGGGACCGTCCTCGCGATCCAACTGATCGATATTGGTAGCCAGATTATAGTAGCTCTCCGCACGAAAAAAGAATCCATCCCTCGGTTTGTTGACGCTGCGTGCAAGCCTCAAATATTGATGAAGCTCTGAATGAGTGGCTGCTGTGGAAAAATTAAAATTAATCGTCCCGCCCTCCGGATTAAAGCCGAGCCCCACCGCGATTGCTTCCATCAGCGTGGACTTTCCCATCCCGTTTTCGCCTACGATGTAGGTTACTTTCGGATGGAAATCCAGCTGATCCAAGCTTTGAATCGCGCTTAAATGAAACGGATAAGCATCGAAGGAGGGTACCGCTTCCCGAAGGAGCCTGACGCTTCTTAAATAAATTCCTTGCTGGCTTTGTCTCATGCTGCACGCCTCCCAGCTCGGTTAAGTCTTTAGCGTACGACCGCTAACCGCAGCATTTCTTAAACTTTTTCCCGCTGCCGCAAGGGCACGGATCATTGCGTCCGATTTTCTTCTTAGACTGGATATCGATAACCTCTGCTTGAGCGGCTTGATTTGGCACGTTATTAAGCAGTACGCTGACGCTCGCCCTTTTGGCCGACAGCTCTTCTGGCGAGTAGCCTTTGATGGCCCACTGCTTCGTGCTGTTCATCAAAGGAACCAGCAGATTCGTTATGGCTGACATCGTCACCACATTCGGAATATCAATATAGTCCTTCGTCAATTCGAGAACGGCAGCCAGAGAATCTCCGTTTTTGGTGGCGTCGACACATTCCTGGGTCATTAAATCAGCATCTTCGCGATCAATCTCATAATGATGAAGGACATAGCGAACCAAATTCATATAATGGCTGTTCCGCTCGACGTATTCAGACTCCCCTGCTTTCAGGAGCTGCTGCTTCGTAAACGGGCAAAAATCGAGATCATGTCTGAGCTCCCGCTCTTTCAATATCGCTTGCGGGTCTACTGCAAAGCAATTTGATATGTTATCACTCTCATCAATGAAGAACTTCTCGTAATAATCCGATGCGTCAACCAAAATGTTCATCAGATCATAAGACGCTAGCTGATGGTCCGCCTCCGAAATAACAAACGATTTCAGCTGCTCTACCGTCAGCGTTCCATAATAATAAAGCAAGCCTTGCGTCAGCCGAATCCATTCCGTATTCCGATTAACGATCGGAAGCTCCTGCAACGGTTCCTCTTCTTTAAAGAACTCCAGCAGCTCGGACGGCATGATGACGACATGCTTGCCATTTATCGTTCCGGGAAACAAAATCCCGCGCAAGCGGAAATACTCATATTGCTGAGTTTCAAGCAATGGTTTATCCCACATACCATCGTTTTTCACTATTTTCTGAATAAGCTTTATTCGATTTTGATCCCAGCAGCGAGTCGTATTCCACAGGCTCTCCGGAATCTTCTCTGACAGCTTCTCAACAAGCCCCTGCTTATTAAGCGAGCTTAGGTTGCTTATTTGCAAATTCGTACGAATGCTGGTCAGTTGCTGCTTTGATAATGTGCCTAGCGCATCCGCATACGATATCGGATAGGAAAGCTGCGGCCAAAATTTATCCATTGCTTTATCGCTCTGTGTAGTCATGGTGATCTCCTAAATCGCAAATTAATTTCATGCTCATCTATGAATGATACATGTGCCCAAACAAGACATGCAGGTTCAAAGATAACAAAAATCGAAGGTGGAATCAAACAAAAAATATTAATATTTTCCTCATTAAATGTAAAATTGACCTAATAATGATTGATTCCAGTTAACAAAAAAGCCCCGAAGATCATGAGATGATCTGCAAGGACTGCGCAATTTCTATTATCATTTATCCAAACTTTTCACGCTTAGCAGTGAATTGAGCTGCTCCAGCAAATTGCCGCCGCCGGTAAGCGAGATCGTGCCGATCTTCTCGCAAATTTTTTCGAGAAATTCGAGCTCCTTCAAGCGGTACAGCGTTCCATTCTCATCCATGAGCTTCGCGGTGTTAAGCAAGCTTCTGGTGGAAGCCGTTTCCTCGCGGCGGGTTATGAGATTGGCCTGCGCCTTCTTCTCCGCAAGCAGCACCGTATTCATAATATCCTTGATATCGCCCGGCAAAATAATATCCTTGAGGCCTGCCGATACAAAATGCACGCCGTAATGCTCCTTCTGCTCGTTCAAGCGCGTGAGGACGAAATTTGCGATTTCTTGCTTCATGCGCAGCAGATCATCCAGCTTCAGCGTACCGACGTATTCCCGCAAAATAAGCTGCAGCAAAATATACACCTGATCCTCAAACGACTTGATTTGGACCGCTTTGAGCGGGTCGGTAATCTTATATTGGCACACAAAGTTAAGCCGCAGCGTGACCTTGTCTTCCGTCATAATCTCTTGGCCGGTCATGTCCAGCTGCAGCTGGCGCAAATCGACCGTTCTCACCTGTACGCTTGTTGGACCCTTCCAGAAAAAGTACCTCCCCGGACGAAGCTCGCGCTGCAGCACATTATTGTAGAAAAGCAGACCGGATTCGTAACTGGCAACCTCGAACATCTGAATATAGCCCTGCAGCTTCGACAGCAGAGATCGGTCAATCTCCGCCGAAATCTCGGGATGCCGTATATCAACGCGAATGAACGAATGTTTTTTCATCACATTCCAGAAGGCATACAGCCCCGCCGTCAGCAGCGAAGCAAACTTTCCGTCTTCAAAATGCAGCACATACTCGTAATCCTGTACGTCTGCTATCGTCAGCTCCTCTACGAGCCGCGTATCTTTAATAAACAAATGTAGTTCTTTATTCGGAACGGCGAAGCGCTTCGCTACATTTTGCAAAATGACGGTATCGTCGGAAAACGGGCTATGGCGGTAAACGCCCGGCTGCAAATGCTTGATATAGCTGCCTTTTTTGAAAAGCAGTCCGCGCTCATCGCTTTTGATCATTACTTTTTTGAACATCATGCAACACCTCTTTACGGTTTTGGTGACCTTCGTAACAGGAGCTCTCCTGCGGCTGCGCCGGAATCAGGCTTAAGAAGGGAGCCTAAGCTGCTTTATAGCTTAGTAATCGATAGAGGAATATGAATGCGGCTTCCATTCGTATTCGCGCTATTTCCTACGCAGCCACAAGAGGCAACCGTCTCCAGCCGGTATCCGCCGATTGCATAGGCTTCGCTGCAGTGAACGCCAACAGGCGCGTTCTGAGAATTCCTGTTCAAGGCCGTTTACTCAGGTTTTGATCTCCGTGGAAGGGAGTCGTACATACTCTGCCAGAGAGTTATCGCGGATTAGGCGATAATCAAGGGATTCGAACCCTTTCTTATGCGAGACTAATGCCGGTATGGACAATACATCATACAAGCGCACAGCGTGCGCATGCACTGCGGGATTTAAGGAAATCCCAGCCCGGGTAAGCCATTCGTTCAATAGCCTCATCTATTATTGAAGTTATCTTTAATAGCGAAATAAATCATTAGATGCCTTTGATGGCGGCCATCGGCTTGCATTTGGCCACCACGGCAGCTAACGATGCGCCGACGACGCTGTCGATGATCTGGTCAACATCCTTGTAAGCCTGCGGACATTCATCGAGAATCGTATGCAAGGAGCGGTGGTTGACGAGTATCTCGTCATCCGTGCCGAGCTTCAGCGATTGTTCGAACTGATCGACTGTCACCAGCTGCTTCGTCGCTTTGCGGGATCTTGCGCGTCCCGCGCCATGGCAGATGGAATAGAAGTTTTTTAGACCTTCTTCCTTCCCTACCATAATGTAGGAGGAGGTTCCCATTGAGCCGGGAATGAGTGCTGGATGCCCCGTCTCCTTATACACTGGCGTATTTAGGAAGTGACCCGGCGGAAGCGCACGCGTTGCTCCTTTGCGATGAACAAGCATCGGCTGATTGCGGTGAAACTCCTTCAGCGCGTAGTTATGCATCAGATCATAGAGGACAGGCATTTCCATGCCAGTTCCGAATATCTCCCGAAAGGCTTCTCGGACGCCGAACGCAATCATATGCCGGTTGCTTACGGCAAAGTTGAGCGCGGAATACATCAGATTCAAGTAGCATTGTCCTTCATGACTAGCAATCGGAGCATAAATCAGATTCGGGTCAGGATTGCTTACGCCCCACTGATGCATCGCTTCCTTGATCGCCTTGTTATGCTCCCGGCCAACCATGCCGCCCCAAGCCCGCGAGCCGGAGTGGATCATCACCACCACCTGCCCATCAAACAAACCCCATTTTACCGCTAATTCCGCGTACTCCTCATTAATCTCCAAGTACTGAATTTCAATGAAGTGATTCCCGCTTCCGAGTGTACCTAATTGTCCGCGGGCATATTTCATAATTTTTGGAGGAAGCTGCTTCAGATAGGTATGGTCATAAATGAAATGCGATTGCTCCACATGCGTCAACCACTGCTCATCCGGAACATATTTCCCCGGCAGCCCCTTCAGGCCGTGCTCCACCACGCTCAGCACGTCAATATCGTCATAGTTCGTATTCGTACGTTCGTTAGTCGGCACGTATTTCTCGATAGCCGCGATCAACGACCGACGAATCTCTTTCGATAACATGTCGCGCTTATGCAGCGAAGTCGTGTGTACGCGCATGCCGCAGCCGATATCCGAGCCGACGATAGACGGCGATACGCAGCCATCCTTCATGTTCCATACGGCTGTTGTGCCGATGCAAGTTCCGACGCCGATATGCGCATCAGGGGTGTAGCTCATATATTGGTTCCGAGGAATTTGCAGGTTGTTGTTTGCCATTTCAAATACTTTAGCCTCGAAGGTTTGGAATACCTTTTCGTTGGCGAATAAGTGAAGCTTGCCATGCGGAAGCTCCATTTCATGGTGATTGCCGCCATGTCTCTTGTGCTGCATCAGCATTGTAAAACCTCCCGTGCTTCTTGCTCTTTCTTTCAGGCGATCAGCCGTCTTATGAGCTCTATCTTCTCTTATTCGAAGCCTCCCGAACATGGCGAAAGTATTACGACAAAGGAAAATTTTCCTTTTTGTTCAAATTCGTCTTCTTCCTGTTAAGATAGATGGAGAAAACCGTTTATGATCGGGGGAACTCCTATATGGCAAGAGAGAGCTTCGATAAAGAGATCCAGTTTTTGCGCATGCTCGTCCTAACGAGCGGTGCATACAATCGTCAGCAGTACGCAGAGAGACTAGGGATTTCCATCCATACTTTCGATAAAACCATTAAGCGTCTGAAAGAAATCGTGAACGCCGTCTGCCAGCAATTGCCCGGGGATCAGGGAAAAGAATTTGCCGAGACGATCCGCTACAGCTATCTCGAATCATCCGACCCGATGCTGCTGTTTCTATTTCGGGCCAAGTCGCTTAAGGAATCGGAAAGCCAGCGTCTTTCCCTGCAGCTTGCCGCCATGCAAGAGAAGCCCTTATCCGCTATGGAACTTCTTGATCTATGCTGCGGCAGCATGCCTGAAGGCCTCCCGCTTCCTGACGAGAAGACGATCCGGGGTGATCTGAAATATTTAGAACAGGTGGGCGTCATTAAGAAGGAGCCGGGAACGCGCCCGTTCCGCTTCCGGATATACAATGACTTAATACGGGAGCTATCGAATGATGAGCTGCTTGATTTATATGATTTTGTAGACATTATGGCGAATACGCAGATTCCTTCGGTACAGGGCTATTTGCTTCGCGACGGCTTGAAGAAGCATATTGTCCGAAAGCAGGCCGATTATAGCCAAGTCGAGCCCTTCTTATATAAATACCACTATTACTCCCGTATTTTGGACGAGGCTCATCTCTTTACGCTGCTTAGCGCAATTCGCAGCCGGCGCTTGGTCAGCTTCCTCTATTTTTCGCCGAAAAAGGAAACGAGCTACTCCTCCAAAAACACGAATCCGTTATTCGAACGTAATACAGAGGGCATGCAGGAGACGACGCTGCCGCTTAAGGTCGTCTATGATCATCAGTATGGCCGTTGGTATTTGCTAGGTCACCATTCCAGATACGGAATGAAGAAATACCGCATGGAAGGCGTAACCCAAATTTCCGAGGAGGCTGGCGTTTCCGAAGAGCTTTACTTGGCCAAAAAAACAGAGCTGGAGCAGCGTATCCGGCATAGCTGGCTTATCGATACAGGCAAGACCGTGACGGTTCGCGTCCGTTTCTTTAACCCTGGACCCGGCATAGCGAGCTTCGTCAAGGAACGTGTGCTGCTTCAGGGGCAATGGGGAATGATTTTGGAAGAAACGGCTGAGTCTTTTATCTATGAAATCGAAGTAAACGCACGATCGAGATTAAGCCGTGGATCCGAAGCTTTGGCTCAAGCTGCGAGGTGCTGGAGCCTTTGAAGCTGCGGCAGGAAATGATCGCGGAGTGGAAGGAGATTAAAGCGTACTATGAATCTGTTTGAGAAAATATTTAACTATCAAATTGTATCCAGATTGGAAGATTCAGGGACGTTTATGGTAACTGCCCATGAGCGCGGCTGGTTGAAGACGATGCTTGAGCATCCTTCCGCTTCGGAGGCCTTTGCACCTTCAACACTTTGGAGGCTGCGGCATATTCTGGGGCAAGACCATGTACTCGATACGGGCGACCTGCTGCACAAGGCAGCCAGCAAGGAGAGGCATGTCTATCATCCCAACCTTCGTCCATTAAGAGAAGCTATTGCGAATAAAAGCATTCTGCGGTTAAGCTACGGCATCAAAGGCGACCGGACTTACAGCGAACAGGAATGCTTCCCCTACAAAATGGAATATTCGATGGTCAAGCGGGAATGGTACCTGCTCTGGTATCATGTCAGAAATCGGATGCTGATGAGTACGAAGCTGCACAAGATCGTAGAGATGCGGGAGCTAGCGTGCAAATCGGAATACTACGAGCAGCTGCGGGCCAAGGTTCAGGCTTTGCTGGAGAAACGAAGCGTAAGCGCCGATATTCTCGTCGTGCGCGAATACAATGCAGAGCTGTCTCGGATTTTGTATGCTTTCTCATGCTTTGAGAAAGAAGTGAGCTATGCTGCGGAGTCTAATGAGTATACGATTCGGCTGTACTTCTCCAGCAGCGATAGCGAATATGTGCTTTCAAAAACCCGTTTCCTCGGAAAGCGGGTACGTATTAAGGATGGCGGGCATCTGTAGCGCCGCATGCTGGAATCCGCGACACGGGCGCTCGGACGCTATGCGGAATTATGACTGCCGCTATCACATTTTGACGAAAAATTTCATTTGTAATGATTTTAAATTGATATTGATTTTCCCATAGAAAGCGGTAACATATTACGTGAGGCGCAATCATACAAAATCAAACGAGGTGAATCTATTATGAGTACAGAGAAGAACAACCTTACGACTAGTTGGGGTGCTCCCGTTGGAGATAACCAAAACTCGATGACAGCCGGCTCTCGTGGTCCCACATTAATTCAAGATGTTCACCTACTGGAAAAGCTAGCACACTTCAATAGAGAACGTGTTCCAGAACGCGTCGTTCATGCCAAAGGCGCGGGCGCGCACGGATACTTCCAGGTTACGCATGATGTTACGCCTTACACCAAAGCGAGTTTCTTATCCGAGGTAGGAAAGCGCACGCCGATGTTCATCCGTTTCTCCACCGTTGCCGGCGAGCTTGGCTCTGCCGATACGGTCCGCGATCCACGCGGCTTTGCCGTTAAGTTCTACACCGAGGAAGGCAACTACGACTTGGTGGGCAACAACACTCCCGTTTTCTTTATTCGCGATGCGATTAAATTCCCTGACTTCATTCATACACAGAAGCGCCATCCGCAAACCCACTTGAAAAATCCGAATGCCGTATGGGATTTCTGGTCTTTGTCGCCGGAATCTCTGCATCAGGTTACGATCCTTATGTCTGACCGCGGTATTCCCGCTACATTTAGACATATGCATGGCTTCGGCAGCCATACCTTCAAATGGGTGAACGATGAAGGCCAAGCCGTTTGGGTAAAATACCATTTCAAAACCGAGCAAGGCGTCAAAAACATAACCAATGAGGTTGCTGCCAAAATTGCCGGAGAAAATCCGGACTACCATACCGAGGATTTGTTCAATGCAATCGCAAGCGGTGATTTCCCGGCGTGGAAGCTTTATGTACAAATCATGCCGGTGGAGGATGCGAATACATATCGCTTCGATCCGTTCGACGTGACGAAGGTATGGTCTCAGAAGGATTATCCGTTAATTGAAGTCGGCCGTATGGTGCTCGACCGCAATCCGGACAACTATTTCGCCGAGGTTGAGCAAGCGACGTTCTCGCCAGGGTCATTCGTGCCCGGTATAGAAGCTTCGCCTGACAAAATGCTGCAGGGCCGCCTGTTTGCTTACTCCGATGCTCATCGCTACCGGGTAGGCGCCAACCACAATCAGCTGCCGATCAATCGCCCTGTCGCTCCGGTAAACAATCACCAGCGCGACGGTCAAATGCGTGCGGACGGCAATGGGGGAGCGTCGCTTTACTACGAGCCCAACAGCTTTGGCGGGCCGAAGGAATCGCCTGAGAACAAGCCGGCTCCGTTCGAGGTATCGGGCAATGCAGACAGTGTGGGCTTTGACCATCATGACCACTATACGCAGGCAGGCGATCTCTATCGCCTGATAAGCGAAGAGGAGCGCGCCCGCCTAATCGAAACGATTGTTGGCGCGATGAAGCCGGTGGAGAAAGACGAAATCAAGCTTCGACAAATCGGCCATTTCTACAAAGCGGATCCCGATTACGGGCAGCGGGTCGCCGAAGGCCTTGGCTTATCGATCTCGCAGCAATCATAAACGGTACTACATTCTTACATCGAAATAGCGGCTGTCGAATCTCATTCGACAGCCGCTATTTCTTTCCTTCGAGCTGTTAATCTGCAAAACTTTTAATCAATTAAAGGGATAAATCCAGAAGCGCTCTGTACCAAACCGCTCCTTAATTTCCTCATCCTCCAGCTTTTTGCTGCCTACCAGTTCAGCCGCCTGGAACTGAGAGCGATGAGCTTGGATAGATGCCATTTTTTGCTGTAAAAAATCCTTAACGTCGTTGACAAGCTGAGGCTTGCCTATTGCCTGTTGATGATTTTTGGCAAAAGCTGAGCAATAAACAACCGGCCTTCCCTCTTTAGGCAGCCTGCTGATCGTGCGGATTACGGCCGTCCCGCATGCATCATGGTCGGGATGAACGCTGTAACCCGGATAAAACGTATAGACGATCGACGGGCTCAGCTCTTTAATGAGCGCATCGATCTGACCGTCCAGCTGCTCTTGATCCTCGAATTCAATCATTTTGTCGTGGAAGCCGAGCATTCGCAGATCCTGTATGCCAATGGCGCGGCAGGATTCCTCGAGCTCGATTTTTCGTATAGCCGGAAGTGTAACCCGATTAGCAAAAGGCGGAATCCCCATATTTCGTCCCATTTCCCCCAGCGTCAAGCAAGCGTAAGTGACATGGGCTCCGTCTTGTATATGCTTAGCCAGCGTTCCCGATACGGTGAAGGCCTCATCATCGGGATGCGGCAGTATCACTAAAATGTTTTGTTCCATACCATCTATCGTCTCCTCTCTCATCAGAAGGGCACCCGGCTTAGTTGAAGCGACACTATCAGCTTGCCTTGGCTGTCATGTCCTGCCAGCAGCAGCCTTTCCATCTCACTTTCCTCCCAGTGCGTAAGCCCTTCCGAATAAATCCAGCCCTGTATCATTTTCAAGCCGACCCGATAAGGCCCGCTGCCTGCAATCGATCCATGAGAATAACGGATGACAGCATTCGTAATGAAGTTAGCCGCGGGATGCTTCGAGCTGTCGAGATGGGCAGCGTAGGCACCCGTTGTCATTTCTAGATGAATATAAAGATCCTGATTCTTGAAGCTGTCGATTCGTTGCTGCACCTTCTCTTGATTAATAAGCTGCATTTTTTCCCCTCCCCTATATCAGCACAACTTATAAAATTAGTTTCTAATATTAGAATCATTCTAACATACTTAAACTTAAAGAAATAACAGCACAGATACTGCTTTTCCTAACGCATTTTGTGGTATACTGCTACAATATTAAAATGCTGGAGGCTTAACATGATGAAAATTTATGTCATTCAATCGTTCAACGAGGACGGAATGGAAAACGTGTATGTAGGCGCTGACGAGGAAAAAGCGCTGTCGCTGAAAGCAGCCGACTTTGACCATTGTGATGCTCTGTTCGTCGAAATCTGGGAAGACGGCGAGAAAACCGATGATTTCCGGCTGGTAGAATCCCCTGAAGAGGACAATGAGGAAGCTGAGGAAGAGCTCAGATAAGCCCACTCATAAAGAACTGGTAATCCCTAAAGCTGCTGCGGATGCAAGCTTTGACAGCTTCTTCGAATATTACGCTGCACACGGAATCCTGGCCTATCGCGGTCAGGATTTTTTTGGAAGCCGTTGAACCATTTTGCTCCCGTTAAGGAGTGAGAGGAATTGCAAATGAATAGATACATAGACGGAATGAAGGAAATACACGCTGGCAATGAGATGAAACGGCAGCTGATGAACAATGCAAAGCAGCCTACTCCGGGCAGCGGTAAAGCCTTTGCTTTCAAAAAAACAGCCGCCCTCTTGGCAGCTGTTTGCACGATTCTATTAATCGCGGTATTTGGCGCTTCCTTCCTCCAACCCGGCAATGATGAGGACTAGCACTACGACGGCAAATTTCCCGTTTGCCTCGCTGCCACGGATTTAGAGCCTAAGCTGAACAATGCCGTAAAGACAGCACATTCAAAGAGAGTCAGGAGCAAGAACGTAAAGTCCTGTGCTTCGCTCATACTTGCCGTGCTCCAACCGAGCAGCAGAAGGTTTATGCGCATAAACAATATATGGCCGAAAAACGTGACGATGCTGAACAGATTAATCATGTTGTGATACGTCTGTACGGCTGGACTTTGAATACGCAAAATGCCATAAAAAAGGAGGAGCGTGTTCGGAAGCATGCTGAAGGCCAGCTTGTAATCCGTCGTCCATTCACTAAATCGAAGCAGCAGCAGCGTCTCGGTAACCGTAACAATAATCGCCGAGATAACAATGGGCTTTACTCTGATTTGCATGAGTTTATCCTCATGCTTGGCGAGCAGAACGCCGGCGGTAACGAACGTAAAACCGAAGCCGACATATCTCGTCGCAAATAAATACAAATAGTCGAGATAATCGGGGTCAATGGAAGGAAAGCTTTGTGCCGTCACGCCAAGTACCGTCTTCAGGCTGCCGGATACGAATTGAATGCCTGTAAATCCCGCAAGCGCCAAAATGACGGCAAGACGAACGCGCTGCTTTTGAAAGAGCCAGTAGGCGGTTAAAAGGCCGAAGAAGAGCGGCGGAATAAACCAAAATTGAATAAACGGTCCGTTCAGGAACACGGCTATAAACAACACCTTGGCTTGAACAAAAAGATTACCCGCCGTCAGGCCGCCGTTAATCAGCTTCGGCACGATACTTTCCGCCGCGAATATACAGCAAAAAAAGCAATAGATGATAAACAGACGCGTTAGATACTTCTGCATATACAAGCGTGAGCTTGCCGCATGGCTCCAGCCCTTGTACGCCAGAAAGCCTGCGATTACGTAGAAGCACGGCACGACTACCCTCGCCGCAAGAGCAGCAAACTGGACGATCGTTTGTCCCGGCAAAAGCATCATGTAACGGAACAGCATAATGTGAGCGATAAGGACAAGCAGCGAGCCCGCCAGCTTAAAAAGCGTAATTCCCGGATAGTATTTACGCATGTTTCCGCAGCTCTCCTGTCCCGTTCAGCACCAATGCTTTCATTTCGGCAATCGAGATCTTTCCGGTCGGCGAGAGCGGGAATGCCGGTAGAAACACAAAATAATGCGGCAGCTTAAAGGCTGATAAATACTTTGCCAAATCATTTTTCAGCTGATCGGAAGTTAGGCCCGCTCCCTGCCTGGTGACGATGCAGGCACATATCTGCTCCCCGTATAGCTCATCCGGCACGCCAAGCACGAGCGCCTCCTCCACATCCCTATGCCGCAGCAGCGCATTCTCAATTTCTACCGGAGAAATTTTTTCGCCGCCGCGGGAAATGAGCCTGTTCAGCCTTCCGGTAATCGTTAAGCTTCCCTGATCATCCAGAAATCCTAAATCTCCGGATTTGTACCATCCGTCTTCGGTGATGCTGGCCCTATCGTGGGACTCGTTCGTATAGCGCATGACCCGGTGGCTTCGAATCGCAATTTCACCATGCTCATGAGGAGGCATCGTCTCCCCTGTTTCCGGATTCAATATTTTCACCTCTACAACCTTATCGACCTTTCCGCCAATACTGTAGGCAGCTTTTTCAAATTCCTTATATTGAATTAACCCGCTTAAAAGATTCGTGTGCTTCAGCAGCTCATAAACGAGCCGTAATATAACGTTATTTTTGCGGTTAATAAAACAGGTTCCATTCGCGACTGAGCCGGCTTCCGAGGAGCCGTAGCTCACCATAAAAAAGTAGAGATTCAAGTTTTTCATAATTTTTTGCAAAATCGTATTGTTCACCGCCGCTGATGTAAAAGCTACGCCGAGCAGCGACCGCAAATTAAACTCGTCCCTCTTCGGGGACGAAAGCATTTGCTGGATCATAAACGGAGTCCCTATGAGCACTCTGCACTTTTCCTTCTCAACGGCAGATAAAGCTTTCAAAGGGTTAAAGTGGCTGAGCATGATAATGCGGATATTACAGGCCTTCAAGCCAGTAAACAGAATCGCAAACCCTCCTAAATGATATAGGGGCAGCAGACTCATAACCGAAAAATAACGGGTGATCCTATCGCTTAGTCTCATGAGCAAAGACGTGCCTCTCCCCGGCTCTTCCGCATGATTTGCAGATAGTAAGAAGGAAGCCGTGGAACGCAAAACACCCTTCGGAAGTCCGAGCGTGCCCGAGGTATAAAGCAGGATGAGCGGGTCCTTGGGGGCAATAGCTGTGCATGCATGTAAAAATATGTTCTCCTCCGCGCCTGTCCCGAGCGCTCTCAATGCGGAGAAAGGCTTAAAGGGCCCGGCAGTCCGGCCGGCTTCTTCCAGCACAAAAATATGCTCAGGGAGCCAGTCGATATCCATTCCCGCTTTCCTGCACTCCATTATCATTTCTTGCATCATGGCAGGATAATGATTGTGCTGACCCTCCGTCCCCATGATCATGGCTGCAGGGCGGGAGTCCTTCAAATAATGTAGAAGCTCCTGCTTCTTGGAATATGTATTAAGCGGAACGATGATAGCGCCGACACAAGCGGCGGCATACATCGAAATAATCATTTCCATCCTGCCCGGCATAAGCAGCGCGATGGCGTCGCCCTTCCTTATGCCCAGCTGCAAGAAGCCTTTGGCCAGAAGGCGGGCTTCTTCCCAAATCTTCAACCATGTATAATGCTGTGAGGCAACCGGAAAGCTATACGCGACATCATGAGGGGATTCGGCTGCTCTTTTTTGAAGTAAATAGGGAATCGTATCTTGGTTATATACACTCTTATTTTTCATTTCCCTTAACCCCCCGCGATCATAAAATAACGGCACCCGGCTTTTACGATGGTATATCTCGCGCTCCCCTTCATGCACAATATTCTTCTTAACGAACAAAATATAGAAAAAGGACCCATGAACCTATGGAACCAAACTTATAGGTCTAATATATCATCATTTTAGTTCTTAATAAAGAACAATTAATGCTGCGTACTCTTCATCCGCCGCGACCGGACAAACAAAAAAAGACACGGGTCCGATTCGGCCAGTGTCTTCTTCAGATCTATTCCATTTCATTGCTTCGTTAACCGATATTCGGAGTCGTCTTAACAAGGCTGCCGGCTGTCCCCGTTGATGGAAGCGCACTGTAATCAGCTGTTTCATCCGCTTCCTGCTTCTTATCCGGATGGAACTCTTTTTCCATTTTGGCTACGACGACAGTGGCTACGCCGTTCCCGATCAAGTTCGTAATCGCACGGGCTTCCGACATAAAGCGGTCGACCCCGAGCAGCAGAGCCATTCCTGCAACCGGGATGCTCGGGAACGCCGCCAGCGTTGCCGCCAGCGTAATAAAGCCGGAGCCCGTTACGCCCGCTGCTCCCTTGGAGGTAAGCATGAGTACGCCGAGCAGTGTCAACTGCTGCCAAAGCGTCATATCTACGCCGGAGGCTTGCGCCACGAACAATGCAGCCATCGACAAGTAAATCGAAGTGCCGTCCAGATTAAACGAATAGCCTGTAGGAACGACAAGACCTACAACAGACTTGGAACAGCCGTATTTCTCCAGCTTATCCATTAACCTCGGCAGGGCCGATTCCGAAGAAGAAGTGCCAAGCACAAGCAAAATTTCTTCTTTGATGTACCGGATAAACTTAAATATGCTGAATCCGTAAGTACGGGCAATCGCGCCAAGCACCACGATGATAAAGAGAGCCATTGTAATATATACCGATCCCATCAGCTTGCCTAGCGACAGCAGCGAACCGACTCCGAATTTGCCGATCGTGTAGGACATCGCGCCGAAAGCGGCGACCGGAGACACCTTCATGATCATATTCACGATACCGAAGAAAGCATGCGACAGCTTATCGAACAAAGCAGTTACAGGCTTAGCCTTCTCGCCCATTGCCGTTAAAGATAACCCGAACAAAATCGCAAAGATCAAAATCGGCAGCAGGTCGCCCTTCGCCATCGCGCCAACAACATTATCCGGGATAATGCCAAGCAGGAAGTCTGTAATGCCATGGCTGGATTCCGCCGCAGCTTCCGTATACTTGGAAATATCGCCGCTCGCAGCGCTGGCATCAATTCCCGCTCCCGGTTTGACCAGATTGACAACAACCAGGCCGATTGCGAGCGCAGCCGTTGATACGATCTCAAAGTACAACAGTGCTTTGCCGCCGATCCGGCCGACCTTTTTCATGTCGCCCATATTGGCAATGCCGTTCACAACCGTAAAAAACACAATCGGGGCAATAACCATTTTGATCAGCTTGATGAAAGCGTCACCAAGCACTTTCATTTGTTCCCCGTATGCCGGGAAGAAATGTCCGAACGATATACCGAGAATAATGGCAAGCACGACTTGTACAGTAAGGTTTCTCAAATTTAACTTAAATCGCATGAGGGCAGCCTCGCTTTCGTTTTTATGAAAACGCTTTATCTTGCGTGTGCCCTCATCATAGGAGAGAAATCGCTTCCAAACAAGCATGCGGTCATATTGTTCGTTTTGGTTATTTTGGTCTTCCGATTTCGCTCATAAGCTCCGTGCCGATGATCTGCTCATACTGATCGTAAAGCGGCTCCAGCTTGCGGATCCACTGCTGTCTTTCCTTTTCCGTGAGCTTATGAACCGTAAAACCGTCGATTTCCTCCAGCTCGCGAAGCTGCTTCGCATGCATCGAAGCCGTCTCTTGATGAAGCCATGACGTCGTCTCCTCCAGCGCTTGCTCCAAAAGCCTTTGTACATCCGGAGGAAGGTCCGCCCAGAACTTCTTATTGAACAGGACCACATAACCCAAATAACCGTGATTGCTGATCGTCATATATTTCTGAACCTGATACAAACGCTTGGTTGCAATATTCGATATCGTATTCTCCTGCCCGTCCGCTGCCCGGTCCTTCAACATACCGTATGTCTCGTTGAATGGAATTTTGACGGTCGATGCGCCAAACGCTTGAAATTGGCTGACTAGCATCTGGCTCGGCTGGATGCGGAACGTCTGGTTGCGAAAATCTTCCGGCACCTGAAGCGGCCGCACGCTGCTCGTCATCTGTTTGAAACCGTTCGCCCAAAAGGCTGCTCCCTGCACCTTGTGAGCGTTAAGCGTTCCGAGCAACCGCCGCCCAAGCTCGCCCTGCAGCGCAGCATCCACGGCCTGCTGATCCGCGAAAGCAAACGGCAAATCCATCGCCAGCCACGCCGGATCAACCACGCTCATATTCGAGAAAGAAGGCGCGATCATTTGAATGGCTCCGCTCTGCAGCGCCGCAAATTCCGTATCTCCGGAATAAAGCATCCCGTTCGGAAACACCTGGATTTCCACGCGGTCATCGCTCAGCTCCTTCACGAGCCTTGCAAAATGCGCGGCGGCGAGGCCCTTGGGCGTGTTTTCGGCAACGACATGGCTGAATTTGATCACGATACGATCCTTCAGTCCCGTCTGCTCGTCATCTATCGGCAGCGAGTCTGCAAAATGCGGCCGGAACCCGATCACGAAAGCCGCAAACATTCCGAGCACAATAAACAAGCCAATGCCTATCCACGTTTTCACCGTATACCTCCCAGTTGCTATTTTACGATCATTATTTCACAATAGAGTCAAATCGTAAACTAACGACCGGAAGGAGAGAAGCTGTTCTTGAACCAATTGCGCATTTATTGGAAAATCATTATTTTATCGTTTGGACTGGTGCTCTTCTCCCTTCTGATCGGCGGTGTCGTCGTAATAGGCAGCGTAACCAGAATCAAGGAGGACGAGCTGCGGCAGCGTCTGATGATTACGGCTCGAACCGTCGCCAATTTGCCCGATATTAGACAAAACATAGAACAGCAAGGCGGTTCGCGGCAGATTGCCCCGGTTGCGGATAACATTCGAATTATTAACAACGTTGCATATGTCGTTGTACTGGATATGAATCGGAAGAGGCTTTCACACCCGCTCTCAGAGAGGATCGGCGGAACCTTTACCGCGACCGACGCGGATGCGGCGTTTGCGGAGCACACGTATGTGTCCAAAGTAACTGGAGAAGCCGGCGTCGGTCTGCGCGCTTACGTGCCTGTCATAAGCGAGCAGCATATGCAGATTGGCGTCGTCGTCGCCGGCGGATTGCTGCCCGGGCTTAAAGAGCTCGTCGCGCAAGAGCGGCAGGCGATTGCGCTTACTTCCCTGCTCTCCCTGCTGTTCGGCATGTTCGGTTCCGCTCTGCTGGCCCGCCATATTAAGAAGCAAATGTACAATTTGGAGCCGCAGGAGATCGCCCGCATGTACCGGGAGCGGAGCGCCGCTTTTCAGGCCATGCACGAAGGGGTAATCGCTATCGACCGCAGTGAGACGATAACGATTTTTAACGAGCGGGCCAAACAAATTTTCGGTGTAGAGCAGGATGCCGTCGGCCGTTCCATTCGTGAAGTGCTGCCCGATACCCGGCTGCCTGAGGTGATGGAGCTTGAGCGGCCCGTGCTCAATCAAGAGCTGCGGATCGGCAACACGCTCATATGGAGCAACCGAATTCAGATTCGCGAGCAGGGAACGATTGTTGGCGCCATTGCGATTTTTCAGGACCGGACAGAAGTGGCGAAGATGGCGGAGGAGCTTACCGGGGTGCACAAATTCGTCGATGCGCTCCGGGTGCAAAATCATGAGCACAGCAACAAGCTGCACACCATTGCCGGACTGCTTCAGCTGGACAAAAAAGATCAAGCGCTTCAATATGTGTACGATATAGCCGAGCAGCAGGAAGGGATAACGCGGTTTATGCAGGAAAATATTGCAGATGACAGCCTGGCCGGTCTGCTGCTTGGCAAAATCAGCCGCGGCAAGGAGCTCGGCATACATGTCCAGATCGATCCGCACAGCGAGCTGAAACGGTTCCCTCCCCTGCTGGATCGCCACGATTTCGTTCTGCTGCTCGGCAACTTGATCGAGAATGCTTTTGACGCTTTAGCCAAAGCCGAGCGGGATCGTAAAGAAATTTATGTAAGCCTGGAGCAAAATGAAGAACTGCTCTCTATCCTCGTGGAGGATAACGGTTGCGGAATGACCGGCGATACAAAAGCGCGGATGCTGGAGCGCGGCTTCTCCACCAAGGAGAGCAAAGACCGCGGGATCGGACTTTATTTGCTGCAAGGCATCGTCAGAAAAGGAGGCGGCCAGCTGCGATGCGAATCGGAGCTTGACCGCGGCACTTCGATGGAGATTTCGTTTCCGATGACTGGGGGGATTCAAGATGACAGCGAATATAAAACCGGTATTTAAAGTTGTTTTGATCGAAGACGATCCGATGGTTCAAGAGGTGAACAGACAGTTTATCGAGCAGGTGCAAGGCTTCCAGGTTGTCGGTGTCGCAGACAACGGAAATGACGGGCTGCAGCTTATCTGCGAACTGTCGCCGAACCTGGTTTTCCTCGATGTGTTCATGCCTTCGCTCGGCGGCATCGAAACGCTGCAGCGGCTGCGGACCATGGCGCTGCCGGTCGATGTCGTCGCCGTCACAGCGGCCAAGGATGCGGAAACGATACGCACTATGCTCAGGCACGGCGCATTCGACTATATTATAAAGCCGTTTAAGCTGGAACGGGTTAAGCAAACGTTGGAGCGCTACCGCTTGCAGCATGATGCGTGGACGGAAGTCCCGCCGGTCACGCAGGACGATCTGGACCGCTTGCTGCATACCGCGGGCGCATCGGGGTATACCGTCAAGGCGGGAGCCCTTCAAACGCAGGATGCCCCCGCGAACGGGCAGGATGATTTGCCCAAAGGCTTGAACGCCGTCACGCTGAATCAGGTGCTGCATGCCATGCGGCTGCACGATGGGGGATTATCGGCGGAAGAGGCGGCAGCTGCCGTCGGAATTGCCCGCGTAACCGCCCGGCGCTATTTGGACTATCTCGAGAAGACGGGGCTCGTCAAGCTGGAAATCAATTACGGCAGTGTCGGCCGGCCCGTTAACCGGTATGTGCGAAAGCTGTGACCAAAATGAACAAAAATAACAATATGGCCAAAAACTTCCCACACTCCCATGTAAACGATAACATGAAGGGAATCAGTTATAGATACCATTGAACGGGAGTGTGGTCTACATGGCAATGCCGGCATCTGCAAGCACCAACATCGTACTTCGCTTGGAAATGGACAAGGACAGCACGACGTTCGGACGAATCGCCACTGCGATTGGCGCATCTGGCGGCGATATCGTCGCAGTCGATGTGAGCGGGACGAGCAAGACGACGACGATTCGGGATTTGACCGTTAATATTTCCGAAACGCTTCGCAAAGAGTTAATTGTAAGCGCATTAAATAAATTGCCCGGCGTGCGCGTGCTTCAGGTTTCCGATCAGACATTTCTCATGCATTTGGGCGGAAAAATTGAAGTGACGCCGAAGATGACCATTAAGACGAGAGACGATCTTTCACGCGTCTATACGCCTGGCGTAGCGAACGTCAGTATGGCCATCCATGAAGATCCAAGCCGCGCGCATACATTGACGATAAAACGGAATACTGTTGCCGTCGTATCGGACGGTACGGCGGTGCTCGGGCTCGGCAATATCGGCCCTCTCGCGGCTATGCCGGTCATGGAAGGAAAAGCGATGCTGTTCAAGCAATTGGCAGGCGTGGATGCCTTCCCGATTTGCCTCGATACGCAGGATACAGAAGAAATCATCGCTACGATCAAACGGATCGCGCCGGCCTTCGGCGGCATTAATTTGGAGGACATCTCCTCCCCGCGTTGCTTTGAAATCGAACAACGGCTGATCGAGGAGCTCGACATTCCGGTATTCCACGACGATCAACATGGTACCGCCGTTGTGCTGCTGGCCGGCATCTTGAATGCGGTGAAGCTCGCGGGAAAAAGGCTCCAGGATTGCAAAGTCGTGCTGAACGGCGTCGGCGCGGCCGGAACCGCCTGCACCAAAATTTTGCTAGCCGCAGGGGTCACCAACATTATTGGCGTCGATCGCGCCGGTGCGCTTGTGAGCACCCGGGAATATGAGCATGCGGCATGGAATTGGTATGCCCAGCATACGAACCCGGAACGCGAGCAGGGAACGTTGTCCGACGTGATTACGGGAGCGGATATATTCATCGGCGTTTCCGCGCCCGGCGTCTTGAAAGCGGACGATATTCGCAAGATGGCGAAGGATCCGATCGTCTTTGCTATGGCTAACCCGACGCCGGAGATTTCGCCCGAAGAAGCCGAAGGGCTTGTGCGGGTGATGGCGACCGGACGTTCGGATTATCCGAATCAGATTAACAACGTGCTTTGCTTCCCGGGATTGTTCCGGGGAGTGCTGGACTGCCGCGCCTCCCGCGTCACTGAGGAGATGAAGCTGGCGGCCGCCCATGCCATCGCATCGGTCGTTACCGAGGATGAGCTGAATGAATATTACATTATTCCAAGCGTATTTAATCCGCATGTCGCCGAGAAAGTAAAAGAAGCGGTCATCAAAGCCGCATACGCTTCAGGCGTCGCAAGGAGACGGGAACGGGGATTGCAGACATCTGCCGTCAAGGTTCCAAGTAGTGTACAAGCGTAAACGGCTGGCGCCATCCCTGGCGGTAAATAAGCTGTCCCAAAGGCCATAAACCTGGGACAGCTTATTTTTTTATGCAATAAAACAGGAACGGTTTTGTCCGGCATAAAAACGGCTGCCTCCGCATTACAGTATAAATAGGACTCATCTATGTTGATATGCTCTGCTTTCTTGCCATTTGGATAGGAGTGACTTCATTGAAAATTTGGGTATCTGACGAGCATGACACACTCAGAACGATCGCGAATAAAAACCACGTTTCCATCGAGGATCTATTCATGTTCAATCCGCATATTGCACATCCCGATCAAGTCACCGCCGGCCAACTGGTCTATCTTCCTTCCATAGTAGAACCAGACCTAAGAATCGATCCGGGCACTATGTCTGGAAGTCCTCTTCCGGGCGCTATGTCTGGAAGTCCTCTTCCGACTTGTCCGGCCGTTCCTACAGAACCGCTTAATAACTGGATTCCCCTCACACCCTTGGAGGAGATGGCTCAAGAGGAATATGATGTTCTCATTATCGGCACCGGAGCCGGCGGCGGAGCTGTCCTTTGGAGATTATGCGAGCAGTTGAAACAGCAGGGGAAACGGATTGGCATCATTGAACGGGGTGACCAGTACATTCCAACGCAAGCCAGGAACCTGTCGACGATGAACCAAGAACGCCTAACCGCGTATTTCACTTACTTATCCAGGCCGTTGCCGGGTGCTTTCCCGGAATATCCGGGAGCAAGGCAGCTTTTTGCGCTGGGAGGCAGAACGCTATTCTGGTACACCTTTACCCCCCGGATGCACGAATGGGATTTAGCGAAATGGCCTATCCCGATTCATGAGATGGAGAGCTACTATGGCGTTGCCGAGGAAGCCATGCGGGTAACCAGCTCCTTTGCAGAGGGCTCTTCTTTCACGGAAATATTACTGGAGCGGCTGTGGATGCGCGGCTATTCCAAGGCAGCACCCCTTCCGCTCGCAGCTGATATTGTGCCTCAATCCTTCGGACAGATTCATACCGATATGTTTACCAGCTCCATTTCCCTGCTCGCCAGAGCACTTAATCTAAGCCCATTCGATCTGGCAATCAACTCGCGCGCCGTGCAAATTATCCACGATAATAGGAAGGTCTCCGGCGTCAAGGTTATGTCTCCGGATAAAACCGCTTATACGATAAAAGCCAAAACGGTTGTTTGCTGCGCAAGTACCTTTGAAACGCCGCGCCTGCTGCTATATTCGGGCATTCAGAACCCGGCGCTGGGGCACTATTTCACGAATCAAACCTTTGTGCAGGCCACAGGAACCGTAAGCACTGCTGATTTCCCAATCCCATGGGGCCCGCTGAACATTATGATTCCACAAACGCCGGAAAATCCGTACTCCGTGCTGATGACGGGACCGGAAGCTTTCTATTGGTACCCTGTTGCTGTAGAAAGGCCGCTATCGGGCACAACAACTGTCAACTTATATGGCTATGGCAAGGTCGAATCCAGATACGAGAACCGGATTACGCTGAATCCGTACAAAGTAGACGATTATGGGATCCCTGAAATACAGGTTAATTTTTCCTTAAGCGAAGCCGATTGGGCAGTCGTTCGCCAAATGTCGGACGGGATAAGACGCATAGCCGCTAGTGCAGGCATAAGTCTCAATTCCGAGGGCGGCAGACCGCCCATTTGTCTAACCCCTCTCGGCGATTTGCATCATGATGCGGGCTCATGCCGAATCGGTGATGACCCAGCTGATTCAGTCGCTGACCAATACGGGCAGGTCCACGGTATATCCGGTCTCTATGTGGCCGATAACAGCGCCTTACCTGACACTGGAGCCGAAAATCAAACGTTGACGACGATTGCGCTCGCCATTCGAACAGCCGATCACATTGCCCGGACACTTTAAATTTAAATGATAATAAAAAGGAGAGGTTTCCCGATTTCCGGGAAACTTCTCCTTTTCTCTTGATGCAGATTCAATGATTACTCAGCACCCGCAAGTAAATGCTACTGCCTTCCATCGAACATTTGCCATTTCTCGAACAAACGGTCTACTTTGTTTACGATCGACTTTTCCGAAATTGTTGCAAGCTCTCCGTCGTTCACAATGAATTTCCCGTTCACCACAACATCGCTTATGGCATTCGGCTGCATGGCATAGACAACGTTCGCGAACAGCTCCCGCTTTGGCGACAAGGAAAGGTCATCCAGATTGAGCGTTACGAAATCGGCTTGGTAACCTTCTTGCAGAACGCCTACGGGCAGTCGCAGAAGTTCTCCGCCAACCTTCGTCCCCATATCGAACACTTGCTTTGCATTAATGCAGGTGCCGTCCAGTCGGGTTACCTTTTGGAGAAGCGAACACATTCTCATCTCTTCGAATACGCTGATCCGGTTATTGCTGCAAGCCCCGTCCGAGCCCAGCGTGATCCGAACGCCGGCTTGCGCGAGGTCCGGTATGCACGTTACGCCGTCGGATAGAAACATGTTGCTGGAAGGACAATAGGCCAAAGCCGCATTTTTCTCGCCTAACAGCCGGATCTCCGAATCCTCGAGCCAGACCAGATGAATCGCAATCATTCTATCGTCGACTACCCCAAGATTATTCAAATAATGAACGGGCCTAAGCTTATATTTCTCCAGCGTTTCTTCCACCTCGAACATCTCTTCCGCAACGTGGATATGAAAAGGGGTATCTAGCTCCTGGGCTAAACGGTGTCCCGCCTTAATCATCTCCGGAGAAGCGCCATGCGGACTATGAGGGGCAGGATGGATCGTAACCATCGGATTCCCTTGGTATTTCTTGGCCAACTGGCGGGTCCGGGACACCGCATCCTGAACGGTCTCTTGATAGCTCAGGGGAGCACCGTCCCAATCATACATCGTTCGTGCAAGCACCAGACGGATTCCCAAATCCTGCGCTGCTTGAATAACCGCTTCGTCAGTGGCCGTTCCCCCGTTATGGACATAGAAGAAATCGCTGACGGTGGTCACGCCGTACTTCAGCATTTCGCCGAATGCAAACAATGCACCGGTATAAATCGCTTCTTCATCCAGAAGAGGCGTATACTTGTAGAGGGCGTTGTCGCGCCATTCCAGGAAAGGGCGGTCAACGGCGATCCCTCTCAAGAGGCTTTGAAAGGAGTGGTTATGAGCGTTAACAGTGCCCGGTACGATGGCTTTGCCGCTCAAGTCCGTTTGCTCGGCTCCTGCATACTTCGCTTCCAGCGCTTGACGCTCTCCGATTTCCTTAATGACACCATTCTCGACAAGCATCGCGAGATTGTTCTGAAACTTTTCTTTATAATAAATAGAATCGGCTGTATATAATTGCGGCATAACGGTTCACTCCCTATCTGTTCAATCGTTGATCCAGTTCCAAAATGGTTTGAAGCAGTACGTTGGCTGCCTTCTCAATGTCTTCCATGCGGCTCTCCTCATCCGGACAATGGCTTTTACCGCCAATACTCGGCACGAACAGCATCCCGCTTCTCGTGATGGAAGCCATATGAGTCGCATCGTGACCAGCCATGCTGCCCAGCAAATAATACGGATAGCCTAATGAATGCGCCTGCTCCTGACTGACTCGAATGACCTCGTCATCCATGGGGGCCGGAGGCTGATCCAGCATGACCGTTCGCTGCACAATGGCGCTGCGCTCCTGCTCGATCACCGAAATAAAGCTTTCCCAAGCCGTGATAACCTCTTGAATTTCCTCGCGGCTTTTCCCGCGTATTTCCACGATGAACTCTACCTTCTCGGGGATGATATTAGCGGCATTCGGTGTTATAAGCATTCTCCCCACCGTACCGACAACTTCACTAGCCGGATGGTTCCGGCATACCTCTTCCAGTGCCAGAACGATCTCGGCAGAAGCGGTCAATGCGTCGTTCCGATCCTCCATCAACGTGGTACCGGCGTGATTCGCTTCACCGGATACAACGACTATTTCCCGGTAAATGCCGGTTATCGCGGTTACAACGCCAATGGGAATATTCCGTTCCAATAACCGTTTTCCTTGCTCAATGTGAACTTCAAGAAATGCGCTCAATTCCCCCGGACTGCGGGCGGCATCTTCAAAACGGTCCGGATCGCCTCCCGCGCTCCGCATTGCCTCCGTCAAAAGCTGTCCGGCCGGATTTTTCACGTCCATAATATCCGTTCTTTTCAGTTTCTTCGTAACAGCCCTGCTGCCGAATGTCGATAACCCGAACGGATTCGGCTCCTCCGCGCTGAACGAGACCAGCTCGAGCGGATGTCTCGTCACAATCTCATGTTCGTGCAGAAGTCTCATCACTTCTAGCGCAATCAAAACGCCCAGCGCGCCGTCATATTTGCCGCCATTAGGTACCGTATCGATATGGGAGCCGAAAGCGATAGCAGTCAGAAATGGCTCGCTACCCTTCCGCATTGCCCATATATTGGCCGCTTGATCGACCCTGATATCCAAAGCTATCCCGGCGAGCTGTTCCTTCAGCCAATCCCTCGCTGCCAATTCCGCAGACGTGAAGGTAGTCCGGTTGAGCCCGCCATGTTCGTTCCTGCCGAACATGGCCAAAGCACTGATGCTCTGCTCTAAACGAGCCGGGTTAACCCGTAGCTGTTTTTTTTCCAAGCAAAACACCTTCCTTAACCGCAATTTCCCCATTTTTAATAACGGTATCAACAAGATTGACGGCGAAGTTATATTGAAGCATTTGATAATTAGAGGCATTAAACAAAACGATATCCGCTTTCTTCCCGACTTCGATGCTGCCGATTTGATTCGCTCTACCAATCGCATGAGCCGCATTAATCGTAGCGGCTGCAAGCACCTCGGCTGGCGTCATTCGCATCGTTATGCAGGCAGCGTTCATAACAAACGGCATCGACTGGGTTGGAGATGAGCCGGGGTTGCAATCGGTGGATAGCGCTACAGCTACCCCTTCCTCAATCATCGTTCGAGCCCTTGCCGGCTGCTCCATCAGGAAGAAGGCTGTCGCCGGCAATAGAACGGCAATCGTATGACTGCCGGCCAGCTGGCGGATTCCCTCATCGGACGCCTGCAGCAGATGCTCAGCGGAAACAGCGCCTACTTTAACCGCCAACTCGGCTCCGCCGGTATAAACAATCTCATCTGCATGGATTTTCGGCTTTAAGCCATACCGTTTGCCGGTTTCGAGTATTCGTTCGGACTGCTCGACCGTGAACACCCCGTCTTCGCAAAATACGTCGCAGAACTCAGCCAGATTTTCCCTCGCTACGAGCGGTATCATTTCATCGGTTATAAGACTGACGAAGGCTTCTGGATTTTCTTTGTACTCAGCGGGAACAGCATGGGCTCCCATAAACGTGGATACCAAATCGACGGGATGAAGCTCATTCAGCTTGCGGGCGGCGCGCAGCTGTTTCAATTCATCCTCAACCGTCAAGCCGTACCCGCTTTTGGCTTCTACAGTCGTAACTCCGTGCTGCAGTAAACGGTTCAGCCGCACATAGGATTGCTCAACCAGTTGTTCCAAGGTGGCCTCCCGGGTACTTTTCGTCGAGCTCAAAATACCGCCGCCCTGTTTTAAAATATCGATATATTTGATGCCCTGCAGCCTCATCTCGAATTCTTTCTCCCGGCTGCCCGCGAATACGAGATGGGTATGAGGATCAACAAGTCCAGGCGTGACCACTTTGCCCGCGGCATCTATTGTCGTTACATATCCCGACAATGTATTCATAAATTTGGCTGCCTCTTCATCCGTACCTACAAAAGCAATAAGGTCATCAATTAATATGACGCTGCCATTCTCAATAATGTCCAGCTCAGACATTTCCCGTCCCCGCTTTGGCAAATGGCTAGCCCCTTTAACGGTTACGACCTGGTTCGCGGATTTAACATAAATAATCGATTTCATTTCGCAGCCACCCTTTAATCCAACGATGGAATTTGAATGCCTTTTTCTTTGGCCGTTCGAATGGCCAGATCATAACCCGTATCAGCATGACGCACGTATTTTGTCCAGCTCGCGGAACTTATCCCAATTCGCCCAGGCTGCCATCCTCTGGTCTGTAATTCGATGCCCCTATGGGCTTTTATAATCAAATGATTTGTTGTACTCATAGTATATGCCTCCATAAAAATTCCAGATATTTTTTATAAAGCTCCAGCCTTTTTTATTAAAATAAAAGCCGCTTATCACTCTAGAAACGAGTGAAAGCGGCTTTATAATTGTGAAACCATTTTTTTATGCTGTTTCCTTTAGCTTCTTAGCCTTCAAGCCTTCCGTCCGCTTCACCTTACCTACGAATAGGCTGAGCGGCAGCGCGACGGCTGCAACCAATGTTGCAACGACATACACATCATTCACACTCATCGTGAACGACATCATCTCAATGTGTATCTTGTCGACATCGCCCGCCTTCATATAGCCGGCAGCATGCGTAACCGATCTGGAAGCGAGCATGGTCGTGAAAATCGCAATGGCGAACGAGCCGAACACGTTCCGTGTCCAGTTCGTTATCGCAGATGCATGACCCGACAGCTCAGGTGGAATTTGCTCCATTGCCGCGTTGCTTGTCGGCATAACGACGAGCGCGATGCCGATATTGCGTACGATCATCCACCAGATAACGTAAGTATGCGAGACATCGATGCTTAACCAGCTTAACGCAAGCGTACCTATCGTCAGCAGCAAAATGCCGCCCGACATCAGCCAGCGTGGTCCGATAATGCCGTACAGCTTTCCGACGACAGGCATAAGCAAAGCCATCGCCAGAGAAGCCGGAAGCAATATCATGCCCGTATCCATCGCGGAAACATGCTGAATTCTTTGAAGAAATACCGGTGTCAGCAAGGTGCCTGAATACAAGCTGATCGTAATGATGTTTGATATAATCGCATTTAAGGTAAACCGCCCGTTTTTGAATACTCGAATATCGAGTAACGGCGATTCTGTCGTTAGCTCCCGCCATATGAACAGAAGCAGCGTAACCGCCCCGAGCACGAACAAGGATACGATCTTCCACGATCCCCAGCCCCAGTTATGGCCTTGCCCCAGCGCAAGCAGCAAGGACGAGCTGCTCACAATAACCGTCAGGAAGCCAAGTCCGTCGAAGCTCTTCGGTACATTCATCCGGTAATAAGGAATATAAGCATACACGAACAAGATTGCGACCAGCCCAATCGGAATGTTCATAAGGAACAGCCAATGCCAATTCAGATTTTCCAGCACCCAGCCGCTAATGGTGGGACCGAAGGCTGGCGCCAGCATGGCAGACAAGCCCCAGAACGCAACCGCCATCGCTTGTCTTTCTCTTGGAATAATTTGATAGATGATAGACATTGTGGCCGGAATAATCAAGCCGCTGAACGCCCCCTGCAGTACGCGAAATGCAATTAATGAGCCTTCGCTCCAGGCAGTTGCGCACAAAACCGACGTCAATGTGAACCCGATTAACGAGAAGAGATACAGACGTCTAAAGCTGAATCTCTCGCCTAAATAACCGGCGATCGGCGCTGTCGTTCCCATTGCCAGCATAAAGCCGGTTAACGTCCACTGCACAGAGCCAAGCGTCGTCCCAAAATGATCCTTTAAAATTTCAAGCGCCAAATTGATCGAAGCCGATGCCAGTACGCATAGAAATGAACCGATAAAGATTGCAGCCATTATAGGCCAAAAACGCACCTTCTGACTTTCAGCCTGATTCATGTATTCTCCCACACCCTTTATTAATACTTTATAACTTAACTATTATATTTTAGTTCTAAAGTAATTACAATGGTAAGTCTTTTGCCGGCTCTTCCCGAGGCGGATCGACAGGAGATTGGAAGAACTCGTCTGGTGCGCACTGAAGGGAAGAGAGAGGCGGCCAGCACAAAAAAAGCCCCGGAGCGCTTTGCCCGAGGCTTTGTTGCATGTATTTCCTACCCTTTGACGCCAGAAATAGCGACAGACTCGATAATTTGCTTTTGAAATACCAGGAATATGATGAGCATAGGCAGCAAAGCAACGAAGGATGCAGCCATAATGAGCGGATAATCCGTTTGAATCGCATAGGTCGCATTAAAATTCGCAATAACGAGCTGAAGCGTTTGCTTCTCCGGCGAATTCAAATAAATGATCGGCGCCAAATAATCGTTCCAGATTCCCATGAACCACAAAATAACTTGCGCGGCTACTGCCGGGCGGATTAACGGGAATACAATCTTTGTGAAAATGCCAAAGTAAGAGGCACCGTCGATTTTCGCCGCTTCAATAATAGCGCCTGGCACGCTGGTCAAATATTGGCGAAGGAAGAAGATCATCATAATATTTCCGAACAAACCCGGTACAATAAGCGGCTTGAGCGTATCTACCCAACCGAATTCGGAGAACATGATGAATTGCGGAATCATAATAGCCGGATATGGAATCATCAAGGATGAAAGCAATAGCATGAAAATTTTGTTTTTATGCGCAAAACGAAGCTTCGCGAATGAATAAGCCGCTAGGCTCGAGGTGAACGTCCCTATAATCGTGACGCACACCGTAATCAGCAGGCTGTTCTGAATACCGCTGAGCAGCGGCCCCTTGTCCCAAATTTCCGCGTATTTAATGAAGTCGAACTTCTCCGGTATCCATACGGGCGGCAAGGCGAACACTTCACTCTTCGTCTTAAATGAAGTCGAAACCGTCCATGCAAGCGGAGCAATCATAAATACAGCGCCTATACTGATAAGTATAAAGACGAGTGCATCCGTAATCTTAAATTTTTTGGCCGATAGCATAGTCAGGGTCACTCCTTTCCTCTGTTGTCGTTATTCCAGATCCTTCGACGATTTTTCATTCATCTTGAATTGAACAAGCGTCACTACGAAGATGAAAATGCCAAGCAGCATCGCCATAGCGGAGGCATAGCCCATTTGCAGGTTGCCGAACGCCTTCTGCCAAACATAGAATACGACCGAGGCAGAGCTGTATTCCGGACCGCCCGTTGATGTCATAATGTTTATTTCCGTAAAAATTTGCGCGCCGCCGATCACTTTCGTTACAACGATAAAGAAGGTAACCGGTTTAACCATAGGAAACGTAATATGTTTGAAGATTTGAAAGCCGTTTGCTCCGTCAAGCTGAGCAGCCTCATAATAGTCCTTAGGTACGCTCTGAAGCGCTGCCAAATAGAGCAGCATCGAGTAACCGAGGTTTTTCCATACCATCATAATAATGAGTGCCGGTTTCACCGTATATTTATCAGTCAACCAGTTGGGGCCCTCAATACCGAATAGAGCAAGAAACTGATTAACTAAACCATAGTCGCCGTTATAAGCCCATTGCCACAAAATTGAAATCGCCGCGAGCGAGGATATGACCGGGATGTAGTAAACGACGCGAAACGTTGTCGTACCGAACATTTTACGGTTGAGCCCAAGAGCTAGCAGCAAGGCTAATACTATTTCTATTGGTATGCCGATCATCATGAACAATGTGTTGAAGCTGGCCTTGTGGAATTGTTCGTCCATAAATATTTCTTTAAAATTGGCCAATCCGATAAAATCCATCCGGCCTAAGCCATCCCAATCGGTAAATGAACCGTAGAGCGAATATAACAGCGGATACAAAGTAAACAAGAGAAATCCAAGAACGGGAGCAAGTACAAATAAATACCCGTAGTAGCTTTCTTTGCGATAGAGATTCGACTTGGTTTTCATCTTCCACCCCTGATTCACCCGGCAGAAGAGTGATGCTGGCTCTATGGGAAGAACTAACATCACTGCTTGCGGGTTAAAAATGATAAGCTTTTATTATTTCTTTGATTTTGATTCTTGTTCAATCGCTTTATCAAGCAAGCTTTGCATTTTTGGTTGCTGCGATTTCACATAATCTGCAGCCGTAACCTTGCCGTCAAGTACGGGTTGAATATCCGTGAAGAACAATTGGTACCATTCTGCATTGTAAGTCAGTGTGTTAGGCATTGGTTTACCGTAGTCTTGAACGATATCAAGGAATTCTTTCTTGTTAGCCGGTTTCGTTTCCGAATTAGCAGCCCAAGTTTCAGCCATGTCAATCAGGTTAGGAATTTGAACCTTAGCATCTACCAGCTGTTGCTGACCTTCAGGTGAGGCCGTCAAGTACGTAACAAGCTTAGCAGCCAGTTCAGGGCTCTTCGAGTTATTGGATACGCCGATACCGAGCGATCCTACGAAGGTTGCCGATTTGCCGGTGGAGCCTGCAGGGTAAGGAATAAGATCATAATCGAATGGCAATGTTTCATAAGTCGCCAGATCCCAAGGACCTACAGGGAAGAACGCCAACTCGCCTTTCATCCAGCGCTGGTAAGTATCCAGTGTTGCTGCATCTTCAATTGAAGGCGTAATTTTGTAAACATTTTGCATGTCTGCGAAGTATTGCAGCGCTTCCGCAAACTTAGGATCATCGATCGTTACTTTTGTGTTTGTCTCATCGAGCCAGTCAGCGCCGTTGCTCCATACGAAAGCTTGCAAAGCCCAGTTTACGTTAAAGCCTGTGCCGTATTGATCGATTTTTCCGTCGCCGTTGTTATCCTTCGTAAGCTGTTGGTTTACTTTAATGAACTCGTCCCATGTGTAAGGCTTATCTTTATCCGGCAATGGAATACCAGCAGCTTCAAACATCGTTTTGTTGTAGCCAAGCGCGAAAGGACCAACGTCCTTCGGCAAGCCGTATATGCTGCCTTGTCCTACAGTTTCACCGTCATATCGGTAACTATCGACGCCGTATTTCCAGATGTTATCGAATTTCACGTCGGATACGTATTCCGTAATATCTTTAAGTACGCCGCCGTTTGCATACGCTCTCAGATCGCCCGGATCAAAGTAGAATACATCCGGAACGCTTTTGCCTGTAATGGCAGCTTTCAATTTCGTTGCATATTGATCGCCTGTTGTCGTAATGATTTTAACTTTAACGCCGGGGTTGTCCGTTTCGAATTTCTTCACTGTTGCTTCATAAGCTTTTTGCTCTTCAGGACCGCCTCTAAACATAAACGAAATTTGTTTCGACTCTGTTTTCTCGCCTGTGCTGCCGGAATTTCCTGAATTGTCTTTACCACCGCATGCTGACAGCACTAAGATCAACGACATCATGACTGCAAACACGGAAAGTAATCCTTTTTTCTTTGCCACCTAAACCCCTCCTAAATGTATTGCGTTTACATTAATTAGCGCCAAATATACGACGTGAGCATATTTATTAAGTAATTAATGTTTTTATTAAATTTATAATAATGCAAAGCGCTTTCACTGTCAATAGATGTCGAAAGGTTACTGAGATATGCTGTTTATCGCTTTTTTTATCATAGAAGCTGCGGATTACGACTCGTTTTGTCCATTTGAAGAATTTCATATCACAAAAATATGATGTTATTAATAAATAAACGAATCATCAAGCGAGCTATTCGACCCTCATAGCGCTATCTGCAACCGGGATGCCAAAATTCGGGGTTCCATCCGGGTTCCAGCCAAATACTTGAGCACGGGTGTGGCGATTTGGATCATACAGCGGATCACCAACAATCTCTTTATAGTTCCGTGCATGATAAACAATAATGTCCTGCTCGCCGTCCGGGCTCACCGTAAAGCTATTATGGCCAGGACCGTACTGGCCTGTCGTTTCGTTCGTTTGAAATACAGGCTCAGCTGTTTTAGTCCAGGAAGCCGGATTAAGCAAATCGCTCGTATCCGGCGCCGAGAGCAGACCCATGCAGTAATTAAAATCGGTAGCGCTAGCAGAAAAGCTGATGAAAATTTTACCGTTACGCTTCAATACCGCCGCGCCTTCGTTGACAAGGAAGCCGATTTTTTCCCAATCGTATTCCGGAGTCGCAATCATAACCTGCTTACCGCTAATCGTCCAAGGGTTGCTCATAGGAGCAATATATAAATTAGAATTTCCGGTAATCGCCGGATCCTTCTGAGCCCATACCAAATACTGAACACCCTCATGCTGGAATGTGGTAGCATCAAGGGCGAATGATTCCCAATTTGCTTTAATTTGCCCTTTTTCCGTCCAACTGCCCTCCAGCGGATTAGCAGAATCATTCTCGATAACAAACATGCGATGATCGAATAATCCGTCCACCGTCTCCGAGGTTCTTGCTGCTGCAAAATAGATATACCATTTGCCCGCGATAAAATGAATTTCCGGCGCCCAAATGTTTGCGCTCATCGGGCCTGTCTCATATTTTCTCCATACGACTACGGCCTCCGCTGATCCCAGCTCTTGAATGGTCTTCGCTCTTCTTACTTCGATACGATCATACTCAGGCACGGAAGCGGTAAAATAATAGTATCCATCCGTATGCTTATACACCCATGGATCGGCCCGTTGTGGAATTACCGGATTTGTAAACTGCTGCGATGCTGCTGCTTGTTTGCTTAACATGTCATCAAAACCCCTTTTTTAATAGTTATTTCGCTATCATGCCTCAGTTGGCTCACCTGTTGCCCACAACGAATTCGAGTGTGGAGCAATCCGGGCATAATAGTGCTTAACAACATCACACAAACGTTTATATACTTATTTATTAATTCATGTCAAAGTGAATTTTATCAACTGGATGATACTATTGTCAATTATAAATTTATTAATCATTTCATTAATTTATTAACGATTAGTGATGATGCGGACCGAAAACAAAAAAAGAGCTGCCCGATTGTCCATTTTACTGGATAAAAGGGCAGCTCTCTCGATTGAACGCTGCACGTTAAATATATTAAACTATGTCCGTATGGGCGATCAATGCCGGCGTTGAAACAGCATGCTGTGTCTTCCGGATGCAGCCGCCTGAAAATAAAAAAACATTGTTCACAAGGAACAATGGCTGCTTTAGATAGTAATGGTGGAGGCTGACGGGATCGAACCGCCGACCCTCTGCTTGTAAGGCAGATGCTCTCCCAGCTGAGCTAAGCCTCCATCGAAACAATAAAACCCACCGGATGTGGGGTGTTTCTTGACGCATTTGCGCCCTGAAAACTGGATACGAAAGTTAGGTTTGCTGAACCTTTTAGCTGCTGTCTGCCGGATGTATGGGTCCTGGCAAACGTCTTTAGGATAAGCCCTCGACCGATTAGTATTCGTCAGCTCCACACATTGCTGTGCTTCCACCCCGAACCTATCAACCTCGTCGTCTTCAAGGGGTCTTACAT
>NZ_JBWDNW010000036.1:0-34801 GCF_056269405.1 Paenibacillus sp. J2L1-98
TACTTCGGCATTGTATTTTGCAGCTACTTCTTGCGCGCCTTTGGACATCGCTACGAAGAACGGGTTGCCAAGCGTCGGAACCGTTAAACCGATTTTAAGCTTCTTCTCTTCGGGTTGATCTTTCGCGGTGTTCCCCGACGTTTCCGTACCAGTCGCGCTGTTTGAGCCTTTATTCGCGCTGTTGCCGGAGCAAGCGGTTAGCACCAGAAACAGGGAAAGCATTAGAAAAACAAGCATTTTATATGATTTCATCGATTAACAACCTCCAGATTTATGAGTTCCTTGCGTTTAGAACCTCTCTGTACTTGAATAAGAGTTTCATTTCTTGCACAATAAATAAGAGGCTTTGCTTAAAAAAGTTACTTTATTTTTAAGCATGACAAAATACGTGTGTGAACATCTAGGCTGCTACCATTCGCCGTGGACTAAGCCGTTGTTTACACTCGTTCCTTTTTATATCGCTTTGATATTTGATCAACCACTCCCTTTGAATTTTAGAAGAAAGTCCCCCTAAACGTTAGCTCTTATGTAAGGCAGTTCACACTCTTCGGCATCACCCCTTTCATTGTCATTTAAAAAGGTACATCCTGTTGTTACTATAACAAAACCTCTAGAGGTAAGAGTTTAATATTTTTAGTTGAGGGTGTTTAAAATTTTCGGGACTTGGAACCGATTACAAATATGATTAGACAAAAAATCCCCTAGTTACTTAACTAGAGGATTGCCTATTTCAAGGTCTCTGTATTTCTTTCAAACCCGTATTAATTTTTTCCACCGCTTCCTTCGCTGAAGCCTTTACATCTTTTCCACCAATTCCAACTTCCTCAAATAATGTTTTAATTGCATCGCTTATAACAGGGTAAGCTGGTGTAACCGGGCGGTTCTTTGAATAATGTTGTGCTTGTTGTATAAATATATTTTTAGGATATTCATTAAATTCAGGTAAATCTCTGGCTACAGAATATCGAGCAGGAATATCACCTGTTATTTCTACATATTTTTTAATTCCTTCGTAGCTTGTAACATATTGAATAAACTTCCAGGCTTCGTTTGGAAATTTAGATTTTGATGAGATTCCGAGTGCCCATCCCCCGTTTGGAACAACCTGAACCTTGGCTTTTGGCAAAGGAGCAACTCCAAAATCCTTTCCCAGCTTGAAATTCGGATGATATTTTTCTAATGCTGTCCATGAGCCAAGCACAGTCATAGCAAGCTTTCCCGATTCAAAGGGCTCTGGCGGTAATTCAACCGCGGCAACCCCATTCTTATGATATAAATCTTGATAAAATTGTAATGCCTCTAACGATTCTTTTGAATCTAAATACCCACTTGCAGAAGTTCCATCAGGACTTAAAACATTCGCACCGAACTGCCAAAGGAGCGGCATTTTAAAATAAGCTGGAGCTTCTCCAACACCAAACCCCTGTGCTGGATCAATCCCATACACTTCCTTCTCGGGATTATTTATTTTTTGGGCAGCCTTCAGCACCTCGTCCCATGTCATGGGTTTATTGGGATCTTCTGACGGAAAAGGGACGCCGGCCTCTTTAAAAAGACGTTTGTTATAGAATAAGGCCATACTGGATTCTACGACAGGAGCAAGAAAAATTTCACCTTGAAAGCTCAATCCATTTAGTGTAGATTCAGGGATATCATCGATATTTCCTTCTTTTCTCATGTAATGATCTAAGGATAATAGCGATCCTGCGTTTGCATAAAGAGCCAAGTTAGGACTATCAATAGTTGTAATATCCGGGGGGGTTCCAGCAGCAAATGCCGTGCGCAGCCATATTTCATATTCATGATAGGGTATGGAGTGCATATTAATTTCAATATTGGGGTGGGTTGCTTCAAAATCAGAAACTAATTCTTCATATGCATAATTTTCCGCCGGGTTCCCGTAATTTCGCCAGAATGTCAGTTGTATTGGGTCTGCAACATTCGTTTCTTCCCCTTTATCCTCACGGTCGCTAGAGAATGTATTTAAAATAGACAACGCATACCCTGCAATGCAAAATAAAATAATTGCAAAAATAATTAAAGTTAACCATTTTTTCATCTACATTCTCTTCTTTCCAAATTGAGTATTATTTAAACGCTTTCACTTATGAATTTGCCGAATTACGAAATTCAACAGGTGTTTGACCAAAATGTTTTTTAAATACTGTACTAAAATAACCTGAGTTAGAAAAGCCAACCAAGTTGGCTACGTCAATTATTTTAAGCTGTCTATCTTTAAGAAAATGTTGAGCTTTATCCATTCGCAGGTTAACAAGATAATCGCTAAAATTCTGCCCAACATGATTTTTAAACGTTTCTGATAAATAAGCACTATTTATATGAAACAATTCTGACAAGGAGGTAAGAGAAATTTCAATTGCATAATTCTGGTTCAAGTAATGAATAATACTATCTATGATTAATTTCCCGTTAGAAAAACGTCCCATACGTACCTTTTCAATAATTAGCTTCGCTAATTGAACGAGATACTCAATAACTTTACGTTGAGAATTGAGCTCCCAGATACTCTGCTGGCAATTCCAAATCGTTTCTTGGATGTCTTTCGTTTCGATATCGTATTTTTTAGCCAATGAACCTAACAGAAATAACACTCGATTGGCAACAAATGAAAAGGACAAAATCGATTGATTTCCAGTTACCCCCAACACCACGTTAAGGTTTCCTTTAAACGCCTCAAAATCTACATTTTCAATAGCATTTGTTAACTTTCTCTCAAAATCAGGTGAAAACTCAAATATATCTTCTTTTAATACTGTCCCATCGATAATTTGTGATTGGGGGCCTAGTTGACTTTGACTCCAAGAAAGCAAACTTGAAATATAACCCGTCTTAAACTCTGTAAGACCTCTGACAATATTTCCGATTCCTATTACTGTTTCTAAATTTAAGAAAGTATTCACGTTTTGTTGAACTTTTTCAACTATATTGGAAGTGCTATTGGGCCGTTCTGAATCTATAAGTTGTAAAAATTGAATCATATTTGAATAACATGGATCAAAAAAGGAATGAGTTCCTGTATGCTCTTTTGCTATTTCTTTGCATAACATTTGAAAAGGGAGCCAGAGTTCCTTTAATCTATTCGAATTGTTATCATATTCCCTAATTTCTACTGTCACAAATTGTACTTTAACATTCTCATTTGCAAGATCGTCTAACTGTAGCTGACGCAGCCTCTCTGTCACCATATTTTGCTTTAACCATCCCTCTTTTACTAATTGCAGTAAATATTGTTCTTGCACTTCTTGTAAGTGGGAGTGAGCAAGCCGACTTATCCGATCTGATTCAACTTGTTTGCTCTTCTCATCCTCAACTTCTTTACGAACTTTTCTTAATACTTTACTAATTCGTCGGGTGCAATCGGTTTTAACAAATAGTCTTTAACCCCTTCCCTCATCGAATTTCGCACATATTCAAAATCAGAATAACCCGATAATACAATTACTTTCACATTCGGAAATACTTGATGACAACGTTTAGCCAATTCAATGCCATCCATAATTGGCATTCTCATATCCGTAATAACCAGATCGACATTTATATTTTGTAGTAACTCAAATGCCTCTTGGCCATTAGAAGCCTCTTCAATAATTTGAAACCCTTCTTCTTCCCAATCCACTTTCATACGTAAGCCTTTACGAACTTGAATCTCATCATCCGTGATTATGACCTTCATCATGTATATCACCTCTGTAAAAATTTATACAAAATGTAATCCTTGTTCCTACTTTCTTTTCAGATTCAATCTGATACGAAAAGTTTTGACCGTAATAAAGCTTTAATCGCCCAAGCACATTTCTAAGCCCAATGCTATTTCCTTTACTCTCTAATACGTTATATGTTTCATCATACTTCTCTTGGTTTAGTAAGTTTAAGTTAAAAATAACTTCTTCAGACATTCCTATACCATTATCTTCTACAACAATAAATACCTGATTTCTAACTTTTTCGGTTTTGATATATATTTCGGCATATTTCTTTTCTAAAGAACTATATTTCACCGCATTTTCCACGAGTGGCTGTAAAATGAATTTTATAATTGGAACCGTTTTTGTTTCGGGATCCTCATCAATTATAATAGTGATGGTGTCTTCATATCTTACCTTTAGTATGTCTGTGTAACTGCGAATATAGTTTAATTCTTCACCTAATGTCACTACGTCACTTTGTATATTCAAGGAATATCTCATCATTCTACCTAAGTAAATACTTACATTCATTACCTCTTTATTTTTCCCTTGAAGGGCTAATCCCCCAACGATCTCCAGAGTATTGTTCAAAAAGTGGGGGTTGATTTGTAATAACAAGGCTTTGTATTCAGCATCTTTTCGACATATATTTGCTTCATACTCTGTTTGAATTAAGCTCTTCAATTGTTCAATGGTATGATTGAATACTTTAATTACATAACCAACTTCATTGTTATGAGATTTAATTGTTGGCATAAATCGTTTGGCACCAGAAAAATCTCCACGTTCAATAAATCGCATAGCTCTTGCAAGTTTTCCTAAAGGATTTACAATATTGGAAGAAAGCATGTAAGAAGCTACAATCGTTAACAAAAAAACGATGGCGCTAGTGAATAGCAAGTTACGTTGCAGTTGGTTAACTTTAAAGAATAAGTCAGACTCTGTCACTTCACTGATTAGAATCCAATCTCCCACTGATAACTTTTGAAAAAAAATGAAATATCTCTCTCCATTATAATCCGTTTCTATTAACCCTTTTTGATTACTCTCATTTTTTATTTTGGGCAGACTTTGTTCTAATACCCTTTTAGGAGTGTAGATCTGCCCCTGCAAAACGTTGGCTCCTTGCTTATCTATCAAATACGTACGACCATTTTGTCCAATCGTGATCTTATTTAGAGCCGTTTCAAGCAAAACTGTTGGGAAATTAACCTTTATAATCCCACTTAAAACAAACGTATTCATATCAAAAAGGGGCAAAATATAGCTATTAATATTACTTTCGCGTATTTGAGACTGCTGATAAGGATCTATATGCGACTTTACAAAGCGTTGTCCATTTTCTGTAAAGTCTTTAAACCAATTCCTTTCCTGCAGGGAGGGATTATCCCCCCAAGTCCCGGCACCATCATTAAGAAAGACTGAAATGGACATAGCATTTGAATTATTAATCATGATTGAAGATAGCAGCATTCTAAGTTGATTTTTCATTAACATAGTCTGTTCTTTCGGAGTATCAGAATAGTCTTTTTCTAACTTCAACCACTGTTGGGTAGTTTGATTAACAAGTACCTGCTTCCCTAGATCCTGTGCCTGTGTAGTGATTGATTCAATATAAAGGGAGTATTGGTCCATCAATTCTACAGTTATCTCCTGGGTCTGCTCTTCAATAATTGTTGTAAACCAACTTGGAATAATAATAGATAAAATAATGAATGGAATCGTTAACAAAAATGTGGAAATGAGAAATAAACGATTTCGTATTGAAAAAAACATTAAACCACCCCCCAAAAAAACGATACCTGAACAGCCCTTCAACATATCCTTTAATAAGGTAAACGGTGTCTACCAAGGGAATAATCCTATCTCTTGACGCCCCTCATCTTCGAGGGTGTCTTCCTAGTAAAGAGTGTTCCCCTGGTCCCATAAACAAGAAAACAAAGCACCCATGACTCAAACGTTATGTGTGCTTTGTTTTCTATGGAGCATAACGGGCTCGAACCGCTACCTGTTCAAACCAGATATACATCACCACGCATAAGCTTCCGGAGCCTTTCCACCCGGACCCGGAAAAATTTCATCTAACCTGTTCAGTACAGTATCATCTAGAATAATGTCTATAACTCGCAAGGCATTCTGAAATTGTTCCAAATTACGTGGACCAATGACTGGCGATGTTACTGCCGGGTTAGATAACAGCCAAGCCAATGCGATATTAGCAGGGTCTTCCTCTAGTTCATTGCATAACGCATGGAAAGCTTCAAGCTGAACCCGAATCTGTTCAATCTTTTTTTGCTGCTCTTGAGATCTGACTCCTTGACGTGCTTGCAAGGCGAATCCGCCAAGGAGACCACCTGCTAACGGGCTCCAAGGAAGTATCCCGATTCCAAAATGACGAGCCGAAGGAAGAATCTCCAATTCCGGTAATCGGCACATCAGATTATACTTATGCTGCTCTGATATTAGCCCAAGGAAGCGGCGCTCCTTAGCTGCTGCCTGTGCCTGTGCAAGATGCCAACCAGCGAAATTACTCGAGCCGGCATAGCCGATTTTTCCCTGCCCGATAAGAGACTCAAAGCCACCCCACAATTCCTCCCAGGTTACGTTCCGATCAATGTGGTGCATCTGATAAAGTTCAATATGATCCGTCTGCAAACGGCGAAGGGATCCTTCCAGATGCCGGCGAAGCTTATAGCTGGATAACCCTCCTGCATTATTCGGCCCGTCATTCGGATCATCCATTGGCTGATATACTTTCGTTGCCAATACAACCTTTTCCCTCCGTCCTCCTCCTTGAGAAAACCAGCGCCCAATGATTTCTTCCGTCTCACCGCTATGACCTGAGCTGCCGTAATGATTCGCCGTATCGAAAAAGTTGATCCCTGCATCCAAAGCAGCATCCATGATCTGAAATGCTTCTCTTTCACCGGTAACCGGGCCGAAATTCATCGTTCCCAAACATAGCCTGCTTACCTTTAACCCTGAACGTCCTAAACGTGTATATTGCAATGCAGAATTACCTCCCTTATCACTTTTGGTTATAAATAATAAACGCCTCTAGCCCTAGCGCCAGCGCTCCCGCTAACCCTGCATTGTCCCCTAAGCCGGGCTTCACGATGTATTTATCGATATTCGTGAGAATTTCTGTCGCACTTACGTATCCATTGAGATTTTTCCGGACTTCGGCGCGTATCAAGGGTAACAGCTGCTCCTGATGCATGACGCCGCCGCCTAAAATGATTTTCTTCGGTGAAAGCATCAGAATTGCTCCTGTTACCGCCTGGCCGATATAAAAAGCTTCCATTTCCCACGCCGGATGGTCCTGGGAAAGCTCACTCCCCTTTATGCCCCATCTCTTTTCAAGCGTAGGCCCCGCGGCCATCCCTTCGAGACAATCCCCATGAAACGGGCAAAGCCCTTCGAACTCGTCTTTTGGATGGCGTCTGATTAAAACGTGCCCGCCTTCCGGATGCACAAGGCCGTGAACCAATTTCCCTTCCGCATATACGCCTACGCCAATCCCGGTACCGACCGTGTAGTAGACGCAGCTGTCCAAACCTTTGGCAGCGCCCCAAGTCGCTTCACCGAAGGCCGCAGCGTTCACGTCCGTATCCCATCCAAATGGTACATCGAACCTTTCCTTTAACGTCCCCAAAAAAGGATAGCCCGACCAGCCTGGCTTAGGGGTTGTTGTCACGCACCCATATTCGGAGCTGGCAGGATCGATATTGATAGGCCCAAAGGTTCCAATCCCGATAGCCTCCACCTGCTTGTCTTGAAAATAAGCGATGACGTTTTCCATTGTCCGTTCCGGTTGTTCGGTCGGAAAACTTACCCGCTCCTCGATTACCCCTTCATCATTTCCGATCCCGCAGACGAATTTAGTACCGCCCGCCTCAATTGCGCCAATACGCATGCACTATTCCTCCTCATTGAATCCTTCATCGTTCCTTACATCCCGACCTACTGCTTTTTGAAAGCACGCAGCTAGCGCTTTAACATTCTTTTTCATGATGCACCTACGTTATTTTTGCATAATAAAAGGGCATTCCGCTCTTTTCGATGAGGAAAAGGGAAACACCCCAAATTTATAATTGCGAGAGAGTCCTATTAGAAATCTTGCTGGTAAATTACTATAAGCTGTTTGGACGTAAAGTATATATTTCAAGTGAATGGAGATTTATACTTCCTCCAGTGACGTAAATCTCTAACCCACTCGCATCGGGATCCGGGAATATCAAATCCGTTATAACGGTTCTTCCATTATCAGCAAAGACCTCAAGCGAGGAGCTGTCCACAAATACATGAAGTCGTAACCGGCTATTGACGGCCTCAATCTTCGCTAAATGTCTGCAGGCGAATTGCTCATGAAAATTGATTTGTCCGGATTGGGTACGGTCTACAAATAACTCGGAGCTCTCCGGAAGATAACCGATGACGGTTTCCTCATTTGCCGAAGCACGTACCTTAATACCGAAGGCTTCCTTCGTTCCCGTTTCGAACTCGGCAATCATCTCAAAACTATCCATCTGCAGTTCGGACAATCGGTCTTGCGCTTCTTCCGATGATACATCCTTTAAGGACAACACAGGCATCCTTAGTTTGTCCAGCTCCCTTACAGGTCGTTGAATAAGCGCGATTTCACCATTCCTGGACTCTAACGCAAGCTCCCTCGGTATTGTCATTGCGCTTCTCCAGCCTTCTGTGGGCGTTACGTTTGCGTATTTCCAATTGCTCATCCAGCCGATATAAATACGCCGACCGTCTTCCGCAGGAATATCCGACCAACTGACACCAGCGTAATTGTCTCTTCCGTAATCCAACCAACGCACTTCTTCGGACGCTTCGTCGTTCACGAACGTATGACCGTTGAACCCCCCCGTAAAGTATTGGGTTCTGGAACCCTCTGGAAACGCTGGGTCGTTACCAATACTGACCAACATTACCCACTTCGTTTTCGACGGATCGCCGTCAACGAGCAGTGGGAATAAATCCGGACACTCCCAAACCCCGTCGTGAGAGCCAATACCTTGTCCGAATTCACTGGCGAACGTCCAATCCTTCAAATTGGGTGAGTGATAGATGCAAACAGTCTGTCCCGAAGCCAAAATCATAACCCACTGCTCCGTTGATTGATGCCAGAATACTTTGGGATCCCGGAAATCGACGAATCTTTCTTCCTTAAGAACAGGGTTTCCTTCATATTTGATCCAGTTTCTACCTTTATCTTGGCTGTATGCAATACTTTGGACTTGTCCATTGTCCCCGGCATGCGTGAAGATGGCAACCATTGTTTCTTCCCCAAAGCCTGCTGTATTGTTCCAGTCAATCACAGCACTTCCCGAGAAAATCTGACCGTTTGCATCAGGTGATAGCGCAATCGGTAAATGCTCCCAATGAACAAGGTCTTTACTTACAGCATGACCCCAATGCATAGGTCCCCATATCGTTCCATAAGGATGATATTGATAAAACAAATGGTATTCTCCTTCAAAATACACCATACCGTTCGGATCATTCATCCACTTCGCAGGCGGTGTAAAATGAAACTGTGGACGATATTTTTCTCTATAAGTAATCGTTGACATGTATTCCACTCCCTTAATCCTATAATGATGAAGTATGCTCTAGTGGCTAGAGCATACTTCCATCCCATTTATCTATTATTTATTTACCTGCATTTCGGTCATAGCCTGATTGTTTGATAGTCAGGTATTCCTGCAAGCCTAGACGATCCAATTCCTTCAAATATTCATCCCATTCTTGGTCTACTTTCCCGTTCTCCGTCCATTCCGTACGTTTTCTAAGCACATAAGGGAATAGATCCGCTTCAATGGCAGACAGTCTTTCTGCGTCCTCCAAGGAGAAGAATACTCTTGGATAAATATTTTTAGCTTTTACATCAGGTACGTACACTTTTTTCAGGACGTCCAGTCTCCAAGCCGCATCATCCGGTTTTGTCGTCACGCTGCCGTAATAAGAATCTAAAATAGCTAATGGTCCGCCGACGCTCGTTTTACCTCTCAATTCACCTGGAGCCGTACCTTCCAGAGGCAAATGCTTGAGCATTTGTGCGCTTTCATCGAATTCAAAAATATTTTGCTGCGTATCATCTCCGTAAGTGCCCCAGTTGTTCTGTACCGATTGAAGCGGATCGTACAATTGATCCATCCATTTGGCAGTGGCTTCAAGATCCTTGTTTTCTTTTGTTACGACCATTCTGCCGCGATCAAAGCCCATTCCGTTCGTTCTCGCTACATTTTTCAAGCCAGTCGGCCCAACAAGCGCAGGCATTGGCTCATATTTATCGTTCGCGCCGGTAACGTTCGCTTTGTCCCAAGTGAAATACAGCCCATAGACATCTTCTTTGCCTTTCGCGATATACGTATTCCAGTCCTGCGTCATATACTCGACATCGATTAAACCTTCTTTGTACAGCTCATTAAAATATTTGACTCCTTCTTTGAAGCCATCATTATTCGCAGCAAAATTAACTTTGCCGTCGTCGCTTACAAGCGTCATATCCCAGTTTAGTCCCGGACCAAACGACCCGAATAAAAATCCGATATCTTCGCCGCCGCCATTCGTGTTGATAAAGGACAATGGAATTTCGTCGGCTTTTCCGTTGCCATTTGGATCTTTTGTTTTAAAGGCAATCAGCACTTGCTTCAGCTCTTCAGTAGTCGTTGGCATTTTCAAACCAAGCTTCTTAAGCCATTCCACATTAATCCAAGGAATATTGTTAACGGTATGAATGCTTTCCTTGTCAGCACCCAGCTCCTCGATCCATGGCAGCGAATAAATGTGACCATCAGGCGCTGTAATCATTGCTTTATATTGCGGCGCTTGCTCCAGTACCTTTTTGAAATTAGGCATTTGATTTTCAATCATATCGTCAAGCGGTATGATCGTCCCGTCCTTAGCCAGCTTCAATAAGTCAAAGTCGGCTAGAGCCGCATCAAAAATAGCATCCGGAAGCTCACCTGTAGCAAGCGCCAAATTTCTCTTTTCTACAAACACATCGTTTGTGTAGTTTTTCCAATTGATATGAATGCCCGTCTTCTCTTCCATACGTTTAAAAATAAGCTTTTCGTTAGGATCCGCCGGTGCCAATACATTGCTTTGCGTCATGAAATTAAGCGTAGGCTTAGAACCGCTGTTGCCCGATGCAGAATCGGCATTTTTGGAATTCGAATTGCCGCTGCATCCTGTAACTGCCATAATTGTCGCTAGAGAAATGACTGCTGCTGTTTTCTTTAAATTTTTCAAACAAAACCCTCCTCATTTTTTAGCTCTCTATATGTCAATCGATTCATTACTTTAATGAACCGACCATGACACCCTTCTCAAAATACTTTTGGAAAAACGGATACATAACGATCAACGGCAGACTTGAAATAACGATGGATGCATATTTAATGATCTCAGACAACCTTTTCATTTCAGCCATGGCCAAACGATCGGTTATCATCCCCGGATCCACTTGATTCTGAATGAGGATAGATCTAAGTACGAGCTGCAACGGATATAATTTTTGGTCTTCCAGATAGATCATAGCATCGAAGTAGGAATTCCATTGACCTACGAAAGCATAGAGCGCCAGCACGAAAACGATTGGCTTAGAAAGCGGCATTACGATTCTTAAAAAAATGAGCAGCTCGGATGCGCCATCAACTTTAGCAGCTTCTTTCAGCTCTTTCGGTATTCCTTTGAAAAAGGTTCTTGCCAAAATAATGTTCCAAACATTGATCGCCGTTGGTAGAATGATCGCCCAAACCGTATTCAGCATGCCTAATTGCTTGACCACGAGGAATGTGGGAATCAGTCCCCCGCCAAAAAACATGGTGATGATAAACAAGGACATAAACCATTTTTTCCCGACAAAATCATCAATCGATAACGGGTATCCTGCAAATACGGATATAAGCACGGTAACGATTGTAAATGCAGCCGAATAATAAATAGCGTTCATAAATCCGCGCAGCATGGCCTCATTACCCAAGATGAGCTTGTAGCCTTCGACGCTGTAATCAGCGAGATTAAAAGAGATTCCTTTATTCAGCAATGCTGTCGGTTCCATGAAAGACGCTGCGGCTACGTATAACAAAGGACCTAACACCAGCAATACAGCAAGTGTTAATAAGATATAGGTGATCGTCAGAACAACGCGGTCCAATCGCGTAGGCTTAATAGTCATAAAGCGACTCCTTTCTTTAATAGAGTCCGTCGCCTTCGTTTAATTTCTTTACAACGAAGTTGACTAGGACAAGCAAAATAATATTAATTACGGAATTAAACAAACCGATGGCTGCTGAGTAAGAGTAGTCGCCTGCTTTTAAGCCCACTTTATACACATAGGTTGCTATGATTTCCGATGTCGGCAAATTTAGTGCGGTTTGCATTAGAAATGCTTTCTCAAATCCAATTGCCATAATGCCCCCTGCAGACAAAATAAACAAGATAGCCATAACCGGTTTTAATGTAGGCAAATCAATATGCCATATCCGTTGCAGCAAATTTGCCCCGTCAATGTTCGCTGCATTATGGAGCTCTGGATCAACGCCTGCCAATGCCGCTACAAAGATAATCGAAGACCAGCCGGCCGCTTGCCAAATTCCCGATAAAATATAGATGCTGCGGAAATACTCCGGATCAGACATAAACGTAATCGGATGACCGGTTGTTAAAGTAATGATTTTATTGATCGGCCCGGTTGGAGACAAAAAGACAAACAGCATACCTACAATAACGACTACGGATATAAAATTCGGAGCGTATAAGATTAACTGAATATTTTTCTTAATGCCCACTTTTCGCAATTGATTTAACATAAGCGCCAATATGATCGGAATAGGAAACGATAAGATAAGCCCATAGGCACTTAATTTAAGCGTGTTCCAGAAAATTGGTTCAAAATTGGGAGCATTTAAAAATTTCATGAAATATTTGAACCCTACCCATTCACTCCCTAAAATTCCTTTGCTGTAGCTGTAATCTTTAAACGCGATGACTACGCCGTACATCGGTACGTATTTAAAGATAAGTGTAAGAATAACAGCCGGCGCCATCAGCAAATAAAGAAAATAGTTATTCTTTATGAACTGCATGTTACCTTTAATACTGCCTTGATTCCATATTCCGGTTTTTTTACCACCCAGGTTTGACAATACCTTTTGCACTCCTTTTACCCCCATTCTAAACATTTAAAGAAACGAAAAGTAAACATTCGCACCTTTAGAAAGGGCTTACATTCGCATCTGCAAATACAATTTATCAAATAAACGTCCCTCTAGTCAATACATTTAACAAATTTATTTTTGTCATTTGTAATATTTACTTTGTCATTATACAAACGATAAGTGTTTATTTCCTCGATTTTCCACGTGAAATTGACCAATAACAAATAATCCTCCGGCTGTTTGAGCATCAAACGCTGTATCTTTTCTTTAATTAAAAATTCAAATGCACATTTTAAAAGTTTACATTTGTAAACTTTGAATAAAAAACAAATACACCAATCAAATTGTTCATTTGTAAATTTAAATTGATATTTTAGTCAAATTATAATACATTTAGATTACATAACAGCAAGTATCGTTAGCTATCCGTAAAGGTGGAACTATAAAAATGGCCAAAGATAAAATCACCATACAAGACATTGCCGATTCGTTAGGCATATCAAGAAATACTGCGTCCAAAGCCTTAAACGGCATTGAAAGCATTCCAGATGAAACACGAAATAAAGTGATCAAAAAAGCGATTGAATTAAAGTACAAACAGTTTGCTTTTGTAGACTCAGAAAGTATTATGCCAAAAAATCCAGGAAATATTACTCTATTAACATGTGATTTGCCCATAAGCTCACACTTTGGATCCATGCTCATAAACGGTTTAGAAATTAAGATCAGCTCCGAAGGCTATAACTTGTCCATTCATATTGTCCGCAAAGCGGACATTAACAACTTAAGCCTTCCGAACAATTTTGAGCCGTCCAAGGTGGACGGAATTATTTGCATTGAGATGTTTGACAAGAAATACAGTGAGATGGTCTGCAATTTAGGAATCCCCACCATATTTATAGATGCTGCTGCTGACGTTTTTTACAGCAGCCTGAAAGCAGATCTCCTTCTGATGGAAAATGAATACGGGACATATGCGGTAACAAAGAAGCTCATAGAAGATGGTCATACTAAATTAGGCTTCGTCGGCGATTACAACCACTGTAAGAGCTTTAATGAAAGATGGGTAGGATTCAACAGGGCATTGGCGATGTCAAAGCTTGAGCCAAATTTGTCTTATTGTATAATCGAGGAAGATCGTTATTATTTTTCGGAACCCAACTGGATCGATAGACAGCTGGACAAGATGAAAGAAATACCTACAGCTTTTGTTTGCGCAAATGATTTTATCGCAGTAAGCGTAATGAAAGCTCTCAAATACAAAAACATTCGAATCCCGCATGATATTGCTGTCTGTGGTTTCGATGACATTCCTGAATCACGGATCGTAGAGCCTCACTTGACGACAGTCCGTATCTACAACAGCGAAATGGGGAATATAGCTGCAGACATGCTGCTATCCCGAATAAAAAATCCAACAAAGCCATATCAAATTACGCATGTCAAAACAGAACCTATTTTTAGAGAATCGACAGGTAAAATGTTATCCAACTGATAAAATTTCATGCTATTTTGATATACTTGTTTAGCTATGATGACCTGCTGACTATTGGATCAATCAGATTTATCTGATTGATCTTTTCGTTTGTTTTGAAGATCACCTTATCTCACTTAAATGAAATCTGCTCTTCCTGCTGTTCCTTTTGGAACTCTACCGCTCCCGAAAACAATTAGGAGATCCGTTAGGTCGGATGAAAGGATGGCCAAGATGATAAAGAAACTGCTCGTTAATGTGGATTTTTCAATTCTAGAAAATTGCGGATGGACTTGGGTAAGAGAAGAGAGTGAGGCATGGAATTGTGATCAGGATACACTACGAATCGCTTCGTTGCCCGGTACTCTTTGGGAGGGCAACAATAGTGCAAAGAATGTTGCTTTCAATTCACTAATAGAATGTGCCGACGGAATTTGTATTAATGCAACTGTTAAAAACAATCCGAAACGCAATGGGGAGCAGGGTGGTTTGCTTCTGTATTCCGATGATGATAACTATGTGAAACTGGTAAAAGAACTCGTCAATGACGAGCATGTTGTTGTGTTAGCCAAGGAAGTGCAGGGGGTTGGAAAGGTATTAGCGACTATGAAAGTGGCCTCCGATATTGTAAACCTTCAATTACAGATTAGAGATACTATCGTAACGGCCCAGTTTCAAGATGCGGCAAATGAACGGTGGCATGACATGGGTAGTTTCTCAGGAATTATACTGCAGAGCATAGGACCAGGCCTTTGTGTGCATGGAGGGGACCAATTGGAATTGCGTTGGACAGAGTTTTCCAATATGCGTATAATGGAAATTAAAGGATGAATGATTTAAAGACACCTCTGAAAAGAGGTGTCTTTTCTACATAAGTCAACGTTCCGACAAAAAAACAACAGCATGTGCAAAATCAAAAAGTTTGCCGACCGCTGCTCCCTCCTAACTAGTTGTCTTAATGGAGTCTTCGCAATCATCAATGAGCATATCGAACAATGACCGGAATCAATCGGAGCTGTCGGATTTTTTTCGCTTTCCCGTCGCCATCTGTGTCCGTGCACGACCTTTCGAAATCCACATACTCGGATAACTTGCGTATCGCCGCGCTCGGACGATATCCTCTATAATCTATAAAAGTCCTTCTTCTACCACGGATTCGTCGCATCCATTTCCCATTTCTTAATGTTTTTTACCTCCACCGCGCCGTTTTCGGAGAATAACGTGAACCGCTTGCTGTCGTCACGCGTCGGGTATACTCTCTGTACGATACAGATGTCCGAGTTTACAAAGATCTCTATTACGGATTTATCGACGAATATGTCCAGCTCTAGCGTCTTACCATCCTTTAACGGATACGGGACAACTTGTTGTTTCGTGAACTCTTTTTCCGGTATATATGGAATATGCTTTTCACCCTTTTTATTCGGAAAAGATGAAGTATATCCATGATATTGAAGCGATTGATCGTTGCTGGATCGCTCGAAGTCTACAGTGAAGGCTTGCCTCTTCACATCGTATGTAACGACGCTTTCTTCCTCATGATCCGGCGAACATAGAAGCTTAAAACCAAAGCGTTCAGCGCCCCTTGTTGGTCAATTCCAATTTCCCAAAGAACGCTTTAAGGGTACGAAACGCCTCGAGCGCCTGCGGTTTGTATCGGCACAGAATGACAAGGTAACTCCTAAGCCGTATTGGAGCGGTTTTTCGGTTACAGAGTATTTCGATATTCCAATTGGTTTTGATACGGATGTGAATGCGGCTGCGCTGGGGGAGACTACATGGGGAGCGGCAAAAGGCTTGCACTTTCAGAAGCTGCGGAAAGCTTTATCGTTCAGCCTGCTTTAAGAGATAAGGCGGGACTCACCGGTGCATTTGCTCTGGCTATAAGTGCTCTCGGCTGAATCGAATAAATTATAATAAGGCGTCGAGATCGATTCGACGCCTCTTCTTGCTGTTCAGATAAATCTTCCTTACATTCCTCCTCTCATCTTGGAAATACTTAACTTTCTCTCCAAACGCTCTTTAGATGATAGACACTCATGGAGATCAGCTTCACAGTTCCGTTTTTGGCGTAAAGTTCGATATCGCGGCTTTTCAGTGAAGGAAAGATCAAGCTTGTGATTACCCGCTCGCCTTCATTTCCGAACAGTTCCACAGATGAGCGGTCAACGAACAGATGCAGTTTGATCCGATTACGGACGGGAAACAATGAAGCCCGATATTCCCCCGGGAAAAATGGACTAAATTGCGTATTTCCCGAATTCGTCCTGTCTACGAATATCTCCGATCTGTTTACATCATATCCAACTATCGTCTCCTCACGATCTCCTTTTCGGACTTTAAAACCGAATTCCGTTGCCGAGTTCAATTTGAATTCGGCGTTAATTTCATAGGTATCGTCTTGAAGATCGGAGAGCAGATTAGATCCAGGCGAAAGTATTTCTGGTTTACTCCACTTTTTCTCATTCGTCCGAAGTTGTCGCAACTCACGAACGGGAGTTTGCACCAGCCTGACCCCCTCTTGCTGCATCGTTTTTAAAGCGACTTCGCGCGGAATCGACATGGCCCCCCGCCATGGAGAGGTGGGTGTCTTATCCGCATATTGCCAGTTATTCATCCATGCAATCCAGACCCGCCGTTCGGGCAAATGATTCCAGGACAGTGAAGCATAGAAATCTTTCCCGTAGTCAACCCATAAAACCTTATCGGACGGATTATCATTGACAAAATTCGTTCCGTTGAATTGGCCGATAAAATATTGACCGCGAGACCCTTGATTTTTCTCGCCCGGGTTGATGTCCACCTTCAGTACCCATTTTGTATGGGTCGGATCGCCGTCAACCGGGAGTTCAAACAAATCGGGAACCTCCCAAAACCCAGAGTGGTCCCCCTCCTTCATGCCGAACTCGCTTAGAAAAGTCCAACTTTTCAGGTTCGGGGATGCATAAAACAGGACTTTATCGCCAGCTGAGAGCGCCATAATCCATCTTTCAGTTTTACCGTGCCAAAAAACTTTCGGATCGCGAAAATCTTTGATCCCAGGATTCGGAATGACGGGATTTCCTCCGTACTTCGTCCAAGTCCGTCCGTTATCCGTACTAAAAGCGATGCTTTGCTGTTGCGTTTCTCCTGCACTTGTATATATGGCCACCAATCTTCCGGACTTTCCCTTGAATAAGCCGCTTGTATTACGCTCATCCACTACCGCGGATCCGGAAAAAATCATACCCAGATCATCGGGCTCCAAGGCAATAGGCAAGTGCTTCCAATGCACGAGATCCCTGCTGACCGCGTGCCCCCAGCTTATGTTCCCCCACACATTTCCGAACGGATTATACTGGTAAAAAAGATGATACTCACCTTTAAAATACACCAACCCGTTAGGGTCATTCATCCAATTTCTGATCGGGGTAAAGTGAAATTGCGGCCGGTAAGGTTCATTAAAATCAGGTTGAGTTTGTCTTGCATGAGCAGTCGGGATTGCCGCTATGATCGTCGTGATAAATACCAACATGATCTTGAGAAATGTTCGGAATTTCAAATTCAAAAACTTCATTCCTTCCTTACATATCCGATTTAAAAAATCAACATATCATTTTCAATATCTTAAGGCTTTCCTTTTAGAAAAAACGCTATTCAACAATTACTAAATAAGGGCAGGCCCATCAACACCAGGTGAGCTCTGCCCTCATCAATATCAATTTTCAAGGACCGATCCCGTCTAATGATCGATCCCTTTACCCGCAAAGAAATCCTTCGCTTTTATCACAGCCTAGTAAATCGATTACAAGAGGAGCCTCATTTAACATCAGTCCATATATTCAATAATGAAATCAAAATCCTTTCAAATTACCCATGTCAAAACTGAGCCGATATACCGATAGTTAATATATACGGTCGATTTCGGTACAATACTGGTCGAGTCCAATAAAAAGGAACAGCAGCTTGTTCGCTACTGTTCCTTTTTGTTGAGCTACTGATATAATGTTGGAGAACGGTCCTCAGTTCACTCTCAATCAGCGGGATATAAATTAGTTACGCTTGCTATTGCTGTAATGGCCATGTATCTTCATCGTATAGTTGTACAAGTTAAAAACTTTACGGTCTATAGGAGTTGGTGTTAATTCCATCGATATCAAAAAAGAGTGAAGAATTTCCGAATTATAAGAAATTCTCTAATAAAAAAGCCACGTTCTAAGACGTGGCCATAATACTTAACTTCATAACATAAATAATCATTTTTAAAAATAATTATTATCTCTTTGCCTTATAAAATTCATGATAAAGCTTCATCAACGCACGCTTCTCAATCCGTGACACATAGCTACGCGAAATTCCAAGCTCCTTTGCAATCTCCCTTTGAGTCCGCTCATCCCCGCCATGCTCAAGCCCGAAGCGGCCGATCCCTTCTCGCGGTCGTCCAATATATCGAGGTTCTTATAGATCTTGCTTTTCTCTATATTCAGCTGCACCTTATCGACAATATCATCGGCTTCCGTCCCGAGGATATCGATTAGCGTAATTTCGTTGCCTTCCTTGTCCGTGCCAATCGGATCATGCAAAGACACGTCCTTCCGTGTCTTCTTCAAAGACCTCAAATGCATAAGTATTTCGTTTTCAATACAACGAGCAGCAAATGTAGCAAGCTTCGTCCCTTTACCTGTCTGAAAGCTCTCGATGGCTTTGATGAGTCCAATGGTTCCAATCGAGATGAGATCCTCCAAGTCTTCCCCTGTATTATCGAATTTTTTGACGTTGTGGACACAACCCGATGTCATTGTTGAATTGTTGAAACCGGACTACGCCATGGCCGTCCTTCTCTGTAAGTCAACTGTAACTTTTAATCCCCGCCCATATACTGCAAGGACAACATTCGCTTTGTCACACGCCTGAAGAATAACGCCGTTATTGAGCCGCTGGATTCGTTTGAAATCCCATCAGGCAGTAAAGTTGTTGTGGATGAAAGAGTTCGTATTGGGTCACCACAAAAACGGGTCAAGCACGATCTTCGCATGATACAAACCGAAGATTCAGAAGGGAATCTACTCGTTCTCATCACCAATCGATTCGACTTGACCAGTGAGGAAATCAGTGAGATGTACCGCAGCCGTTGGGCGATCGAAACGTGAAACAGCATCTTCAGATCAAGTGGTTTTACGGAACAAGCGAGCGAGCCGTACATAACCAAGTATGGATTGCTCTTATCGCTTTTTGCCTATTAGCACTGATAAAGTTGAATACAAAGGTGGGGCATTCCTTGCTACAACTCAGCCGCTGGCTGAAGACACTGCTTTGGCGACCCTATTCGGAATGGATCGAGCGAATAAAGCGACGACCGAGTCGAACGTCTGAAGGTCGCAGACGTAAAGAGACTTCATAGTGACATCAGGCTAAGGACTAGTTAATGGACGTTGATGAATAAATATACATAAACTACCAAATGGATAGGACTACCTTTAAGGGATGTTCGACCTTTTGGATTTCGAGTTGTCGCAATCCAGGTAACCGTCAAGACGGGCAGAGTGGTAAGGCATATCATTAGAACCATTAACCTATAGCGGATACTTGCTCGTTTCATAGTTTTATTCACTCCTAGCCCCGGCAAAGCCCACATTTCTTATCAGAAATGTTATTTAAAGTAGAATAGATGCTAAGCTGTTCCTTTGTGTGTTTTATCTTACCTGTTAGCTCAATTAATAAAATGATAAGCCTGCCGCGATTAACATCGGCAGGCTTTATTTCTCCAGTTATACCGTTCATGAGGAATTTTGATCGTTTTTCAATACACCTTCATCAGTGCAATCAGTCATTTTTTAATGTAATCCATTCTTGCCTTTACCCCTGAATTTCAGAATTGCCGAGGGCATTCCCATTCGTTATCAGTCCGATTTGAGGTATGTTCATAACACGCGGCCCACTCCATAAATAAGGATGGACCGCTTTTCTTTTTTTAAGGTTTAATCAGTTCAAATTGATCAAATGTCGCCCAATTGTTCGCATTACCGTCCGACCATATACCGATTTCTACCTGTCCGCTTGTCACCGGAATGCTGTTGATCGTATACTGTGTCCAGTTGCCCGTAGCTCCTGTTATTTGTGTGTTCAGTTCCGCACCTCCATACCCTTTTGCTACGAGCTTCAACGCGTTAAAGCCTCCACCGGTGCGAACCCACACGCTATACTTGTAAGTCCCATTCGGAACAGCTACGGTTTGGGTCGTCAGTTGCGTGAATGCGGATGAAGCAAAGTGCGTCAACTTGTAGCTGCTATCAAACGGATTATCCTGTTCTACCAACTGCGAAGCCGGTCCTCCGTGCCAATCCGTCCATCCGGACGTGTTACCCCATTCTAATCCCCCATTGCTCAAAAGATTCGCAGGAACCAGTTCAAAATCATCGAATACCGCCCAGTTGTTTGCGTTCGCATCCGCCCATACTCCGACTTCGATTTGACCGTTTGTTATTTTGATATTGTCTATCGTATACTTCGTCCAACCGTCGCCAGCGTTGGATGCGATAATCGAGGCTAGCTCAGAGGCAGCACCTACCTGTTTAGCAAACAGATTAAGCTTCTTCTGGCCGCCGCTGCTGCGCGCCCACGCACTAAATTTGTAAGTTCCATTTGGTACAGTAAGCGTCTGCTTTGTCAATTGCTGATAGGCCGTTGCAGCCCAATGGACGAGTTTATAGTTACCGCTGCGCGGATTATCCGTGTCCACGCTTTGAGCGTTTGTCCCACCGTTCCATGAGGTCCAGTTAGTTGTGCTGCCAGTTTCGAAACCTGCATTTGAAAGTAAATTTCCACTAGTAATTGATGTTGTCGGGATCAACTCTAGCCAGTTCAGATTCCATCCGCCGGACGCAGCTTGCAGCCGTAGCGTTTGGATGCCAGCGCTTAGCGTCACGTTCTGCGACAGCGTCGTCCATGTTTGCCAGCCGCCGGTGTTAGGTACGGAATAGGTGGCGAGAAGTGACGTGCCGTTCTTCAGTTGTACCGCGTTGGTGGAGCCGGTTTGGCTCGCCACACGGAGACGAACTTTATACGTCCCTGAAGTCGGAACGTTAATTCTGTAATCCAGCCAGTCCCCCGTATCCATATAACCAACGTTTAATCCGCCATTCTCGTCGAGCGTGGCTTCCGTTTGAACACCGGATGAAGCATTATTGTTTTCGGCCTCCATTATTCCAGCCGATTCTTTTGTATTCATTGCCGAAGTGTTTAGGCCGAATCCATATGGAAATAAGGGTGAATAATTAGTATCGTTCGAGTTATTCGGAATTTGCGACATGCTTCTAGGCCAGGTCAGCGGTAATTTACCCGTGAAATCGTAGTCGCCGAATAAGACATCCGAAAATCCATTACCCTCGGTTCCCGGCAGCCATGCAGCTACGAACCCTTTCCAATCCGGAAGCTGGTTGGTCACGATCATAGGCCTGCCGGACAGCATGATAACCACCATTGGGACGCCGGAATTTTTCACGTTGTTCAACAGTGTCATATCCTCTGTGCTGAGCTCCAGATCTGGTCTGGGTTGCCCTGTTCCAACATCGCCGACCATTTCGGCCGAAGGATATTCCCCAATGACAACAATTGCCACATCGTTCCCGGCTGCACCAGTGCCGGATGAAGAATACGTTACATTCGCTGAATTCGTAACGGCGCTTTGAATCCCTTGCAGGATTGTCGTTCCCGGCGTAATGCTGCCAGGAGAACCTTGCCAGGAGATCGTCCAGCCTCCGGACTGGTAACCGATATCGTTAGCCTTTGTGCCGGCTACGAATACTTTTGAAGCCTTGGACAACGGCAATATATGATCTTCGTTCTTGAGCAGCGTCGCCGATTTACGCACGGCTTCACGGGCAATCGCTCGGTGTTCCGCACCGCCGAAAGTGCCGCCGCTGATCAAGCTTCTATCAGCGTAAGGAGATTCGAATATGCCGGTCTCGAATTTAACACGCAGGATTCGGCTTACGGCATCGTCGATTCTGGCCTGAGAAACTTGGCCGGTATTGACTAGATTTTTGAGCGTCGGAATAAACGACTGCCAGTTGTCCGGCTCCATAAACATGTCGATGCCTGCATTGACGGTTTCTTTGAGTGCATCCGAATAATTCGAATAATAACCTTGGTTGACGAGCGCAAAGGTGCCGTTCCAATCCGAAACGACCATGCCCGTAAATCCAAGATCCTGTTTCAGCATTTCCGAGATCATATGGTAATGGGTATGTGCCTTTACATTATTCCAAGTGGTGAGCGAGATCATGACTGTTCTCGCGCCTGCAGCAACCGCCTCACGATAGGGTTGGATGTAAGGATCCAGCTCCTGTTCGGTCAGGGTTACGTTGCCCTGGTCGTCACCATTCGTAGTTGTGCCGTCACCTACCCAGTGCTTAATGCTGCCAGCTACTTTGGTACCTTTCAGAAACCCGCTATCCGTCGGGAGGCCCTGTAGACCTTGTGTATAAGCGACGCCCAATTGGCCGACTAAAGTAACATTTTCCGAAAAGCCTTCGTACGTCCTTCCCCATCTAATATCTTGCGGAGCGCACAAGCATGGAGAGAAGTCCCACTGGATGCCCGTTGTCCGGACCTCCTTAGCGGTTGCAGCGCCGATGCGCTTCACTAGATCCGAATCCCGAGTGGCGCCCAGCCCAACATTGTGCGGGAAGATCGTGGCTCCATAGACGTTGTTATGTCCATGAACTGCGTCCACCCCATATATGATTGGAATTTGCAGGCGGGTTTGCATCGCAGCGGACTGGAACGCATCGACGGTATCCGCCCATGCGGTCGGTGTGTTCGGTGAAGGATTAGATCCGCCTCCACTCAAGATGGAACCAATGAAATTATCCTTCACCTGTGTTGTGGTAGCGGTTAGCCGCTCCACTTGGAGCATCTGCCCTACTTTCTCGTCCAGTGTCATTCGCGACAAGAGATCCGCAACCCTTGTATCAATCGAAAGAGCAGGATCTTGATAAGGAAGGAGAGCAGCAGAAACGCTGGTCGGCAGCATCGAAGCCATTGATACTACCATGCAGCTAAGGAGAGCGATGGAGATACATTTGCGAAACATGTTTCGGATATTTGCGGACTTCATAACATCCTCCTATTTTGGAAAAGCCATCCCTAGAGACAACAATATGCCTAAACGGGATGGCTCCTCAGAACTTGGATTACACTTACCGGATCTTACTCATAAGCCCTGAACTCTGCAATTGAACACCAGCTCGTAGAGCTTTGCTTTAACGTGATCTTGATGTAACGGCCTTCCGTAATCGGGAAGTTGGCCGCGACGACAGGCCCGGTACCTTCTCCGTTCGCAACCGTCTTCCACTTGGTGTTGTCATCGGACATCTCCACAGTAAATTCTCTTGCATAGTCGTTCGTGTTGGAGCCGGAATCCATGACGATATGATTAATCCATTGATTGGAGCCCATATCGACTGTGAACGATTGACCGTTGGCTTGAGCAGCACCACTGCTCCAACGGTTAGCCGTGTTACTGTCCAATGCATTGGCTGTTGAACCGCCTGATTCCGTCGAAGTTGCGGCGGCTGTCCAACCGGTCCGGCTCTTCTCAACCTCACCATATACGTTCAGTTCGGTAATCGTCCACCAGTTCGATGCTGTCCCCGTTTGGACTACCTTCAGATATCGAGCCGTCTGCGGTGCGAAATCTACTAGAACCGCAGCGCCGCTTCCGGTGCCGCTAGCAACAGTCGACCAAGTTGTGCCGTTTGTTGAAACTTGAATCTGATAGCCTCTCGGATAATCGGTCGTATATGTGCCTGCATCGATCAGTACCCGATTGAACGTTTCATTCCGTCCGAAGTCCACTTGATAATACTGGCCATTTGCTTGTGATGCGCCGTTAGCCCACCATGTTGAATTGCTGCCGTCAATGGCTTTTGACGGAACATTTCCAAACGTATCGGACGATGATGCCGTCGCCGTCCAACCACTGTTGCTCAGCATTGGCTCCGAATACACGTGGAACTCGGCAATCGACCACCAGTCTGGCCCGCTGCCGGTCTGGACGACACGAACATATTGCGCATACTGCGGCGTGAAGGTCATTGCCTGCTTCCAACCGAAGCCCTGACCACTCTTCACAGTCGTCCAGTTTGTCCCGTCATTCGAGACTTGGATCTGATATCCTCTTGGATAATCCCACTTGTCCGTGGTCTTTGTTTCGAAAGAAATCTGGTCGAACACCTTCTTCGAGCCCATGTTCACCTGGAACCATTGGCCGTTCGATTGCGCTGCGCCGCTGCTCCAACGGGTAGTCGTGCTCCAATCGAGTGCGTTCGAAGGCGCGAGCTGCCCGATTCGGTAGACGAAGCGGTTGCCGTCCAGCCCGTTTGGTCGAGTGAGACGGTCGCCATCCACGGATCGCCCTTCGCGAACTATTTGACTGTGTTGATGAAGCTGGTATTCGGTTGGAAATTGCTCGTTCCAAATTGTTGAAGCTTGGTTGTAATCGTGGATGCATTATCATTGTTGATGACCGGCACCGGAGCCGGATTGCTGTTGTACAAGCCCCAGTAGCCGCCGACGCCCTCATTCATGTCACCCTTGACCTTATATGTCCAGTTGGTCCAGGAGGCATGGATTGCGTTCAGCCCACCCATCCATTTCGACCAGACATCGTCATAATGATAGAGTGAATATTCGCCGAGCAGAACCGGAACATCCCAGTCGTTTTGCTTGGAAACCATCGACTGGATCTTGTCTTCAACCATCGTGTTTTGCGCACTCCAGTCTTTCCCGTTCGGCATATCGTAAGGATGCACTTCGTATACGACATTCGTCCATCCTTTTACGCTTGGCGCTACGATATTGCCCCAGTCGAAGAATGCTGCGATATAAATCGTGTGGTCGGGGTCGATGGCGCGAACAGCGTCATACTTGATGAACGAGCCGTTGATTGACTATGGCGAGGACACGGATGACGTGAACCAGAAGGCGGATTACTATGACCGGTTGTAACCGTTTCTTCCTCATCATTTTGTCTCCTTTTTGATTATTCGAAAAAATAGATAGAAATCGACAATTTTTACCTTTTTAATCATTTTTACATTACATACAAATGCAAGTTTGTTGGACACCCCTTTATCTGGTTTAATTCAAACTTAAAGCGTTTACATTTAGTGAGACATTTTACAATCCTCCTTTTTTGGTATTCTATAATTCTAATGAATGTTGAAGGATTAAATCTATTCAGAATATTAGAAATTTTTCTTGTACTTTATTGACATTACTTGCTATTATCTGCGTTAACATGATAATGATCATAGCAAGCGAGCCGATGATGACAACGGCAATTCCAACGATTTACATGTTCCATTTTTCGAATTTTTTGATAAACGGCGCGATGAAGAACAAGTCGATCAACATGGGCACGATACTGGTCAATCCAATCGGTCCGACCAGATTGGTGTCTTTCAGAATATACCGTCGATCATTAGGGGACTATACCAGTCCGCATAGCATCTACGAGACCTTAAAAGACCACTCAAGAAGTTAATATTGCGGGGTAATGGGCTAGGTAGCGTTTAGGGAAACACTTGGTATTCCCAATTAAATTCACCTGCAATCGTCAAGAACTGTTCATTACATCTTTGCGTTTGCTCATTTAAATTATCATCGTTCTGCATCGTCCTTGTACTGAAAGTAACACACGTGGTAAGTAGCCCGAGGGAATCGCACCCTCAGGCCTCTCAGAACCGGACGTGAACCTCTCGGCTCATCCGGCTCCCATTATCCAGCCGCAGGCAGAATTCCAAATCCAGTGGGCAAACAGTTTGGGAAGATTCTTTACCAACCTTCCCAACCATCGTATGGCCCGAGTCTTATGTCTCGCCAGTTTCATGTATTTCCTCCGAGCCCATACGACAAGAGCATCATTCATGTGGCGTAATTCGGGATACAATTGCGACTTGTAGAAGTGTCAATTGTAGTTGATCCAACCTCTTATAGAAGCATTGAACATCCGAGACAGGTCATCAATTTTCACGTCCGGCTTCAACTGCATTCGCCAGTCTCTTACCGTCTGTCTCATCGCTTTACACGATTTGTTGCTCACTGCTGGCTTTAAATTCACGAAATATTTTCCAAACAAATTCTTCGATTGGCCAAAAAGTATAGCCCAGAAAGTCAAATTTAGTCTTGGGATGTTCTTCTTTGCGGTCATCATCTTTGCAATAAACAATTCTTTAATTTAACTTGGAAAGTGAAATCCTATAGAGCTTATCGCCGTTCTCCTTGGGAACACCGCGACCGTCTGTCGTGTTGCTGATGAAATAAAAGAAATTATCTTCAATTAGAACATCCCTAATTCTTCCAAGATCGGTTATGACTTCACGTTGTGCTCCTGTTTTTAGTTCAAAATTCTAATACTGCAGTTCTTCTTAATGCTGCAACGTATAATTTGCCGTCATAATAGTCCATTCCAGATGGCGCCCAAGTTGCTTCATTGCCGGAAGTAAATAGCGGCGAAACCAAACCTTCCTGTTTGCTATCCCCTTCAATAATCGGCCAACGTCGCAAGTTCTTTCTTGAGTTCAACACGCTGACGCTCAATTTCCCCATTCCCTACTTTTACGATGCTCCCAGGTCTTTCAGTTAGATAATAGGTATTAACCAGTTTTTCGATTGACAAAGGAACCTCTAAACTGTCTGCAATCACTTCTGGATTTTCAGTTAACTCGTTGGTCTCTGGGGGACCTTGTTGCCCATTACCAGAACAACCAGTGATCAGAAGGATTGCGAACAGGATTGGTAAGAATCGTTTCATCTCCGACTTCTCCTTTAGTCCATTCTTTCGATCGTCAATGTAAAATTCTCTTTAACATTTGCGAGATGTTCTTTCCCGGATTTAATCTCTCCTAGTACAATCAGGCCATTCCCGGCGGTGCCGGGATCCTTATAAAATATTGCCAGATTGCCCCATGGGGAATAGTAAGCAAAGTCGCCAACTGAAGAACCGTTTAAAGGGGCAGATCCGGTAGATAATTTACGCGATAAATAACTGATTTTTTCTTTTCCAGCGAATTCCTCGAATGATAAGGTTAGCGGGAGCATCGATACAAAGTCCCTGCTTGTTGGATTGTCATACATGCTTACGATGATTTCCTCATTGTCTAAAATCAATTTTATCATGGCACCTTCCACGCTTTCTTTTTCATCAATAGAATTTTGACCGCTCTCCTCGGTTTGATCAACGGGTGCAACAGGTTGTTCATTTCCCGGAGCGTTAGTAATCGGCTCATTTCCGCAAGCTGTAAATATAAAAATCATCGCCAGTGCGAAAGTCACAGATAAGATTGTTCGCATATCGTTTGGTCCTCCACCGGATTAATCTATTCTTTCAATTGTCATTGTGAAGTCATCACTCATACTTGCGAGCTTTTCCGCAAGCTCTTCAACGCCAGATTCTACCTTGCCTAATGGAATCAAATCGGACGAATATTGCCCATCAGCATAATAAAATGCAATGTCTTCCAGGGCAAGTAATAAACGAAATCTCCGGTAGCCGGTGTAGTGCCTTCCGTCGCGCCCTCAGTAGTTAGTCCCTCATCCAGTAAACTCATTTTCTCTAATCCACCAAAGTCTTCGAATGTTAATGTAAGCTGGAGTCTTCCCAAAAAATCCCTGCTCGTTGAATTGTCGTACATGGTTTTGATCTCGTTCTCACTCTTCTTCCCTCCATTAGAGGATACGTATAGGACCTCGTTGCCATTTTTAACACGTCTAATGTTACCAATCACTTCTTTTACCATCCCTAAAAAAACCACCACTAGGACCATCGGGTCCGCTTGTCGCCAACCAAAGGATTGATTCTGCGGCTTGCTTTGGTGTTCGTGGTGCAGTCGGTCCTTCCATATCCGTACTTACCCATCTCGGATCGACAGCGTTTATTTTGATATCTCCTTGAACTTCCACAGCTGCCAATCGCGTCAATCCATTAAGGGCAAGTTTAGATAACTTATAAGCACCGGCTCCATGCCTCGACAATTGGCTCATCATTCCATAATCTGAAGAAACATTGATAATTCTCCCATAACCCTGCTTTTCCATTAGCGGAATAAAAGAATGAATGACATAATAAGCACCGAAGAAGTTAGTTGACATCGTTTATCCGATTCCTCGATTCGCACCTGTCACAAGAGCCACTTTTTTATCGTGTAACATCATCTTCTTCAATCCACCTTTCTTAAGATTATCCTGAGACAATATGTGTAGCGTGTTTCACTGCGGATAATCCTACATTATCTCCCGAATATGTTGCACCTTCTGCTTCATTTCCGACAGCTCCTCGCGACTGACTGATGAGCCGCTGTATTCTTAGTCACATCAACATCTCCATTGCGAGGTTGATAAACAAAATAGTTTGTTTAATCAACATATATCTATTATTATATAAACAAGAAACGTTCATTCAATGGTTAAAATAAAGTAATTTGTTGGTATTTCAACAAAGCACTCGAAAATGTTAAATATCTACGAAAGGTTGTTGGAATTTACGATGGCAAGAGTGGATCGGAGAATTGTTAAAACACAGGAATCGATGAAAAAGGCTGTCATTGAGCTGATGACTGAAAAAAACTTCGATGACATTACCATTCAGGATATTGCCGACCGGGCAAACATAAACCGTGGAACTATTTATCTTCATTATCAGGACAAATTTGATTTGTTGGATAAACTGATCGAAGCGCATCTTATTGAATTAGGTGATATGGAGAAATGGGCATGTGAGTTAGATTGGTCCAATGCCCTTGTACCTTACTTTGAATATTTTGAGAAAAATTATTTATTTTTCTCAACTATGTTAGCGAGTAAAGGAGCCCCCTCTTTTAGAACCCGGCTTCTTGATTCATTTATGGCAGGATTCGAAGGCGAAATAGACAAAGAAAGCGGAAGAAATGCAGATTTAACCGAAGATATTTTATTGCAATATGCCGGGACCGCTTATGTAGGGGTAATTGAATGGTGGATAAGGAATGGGATGCCTTATCCACCTCAAGTTATGGCCAAACAAGTTGGGGCCTTGTTAGAGAGAACTCTATAATCCATGTATCTAACCGGAACATCCCGCTTACCCTACCGGGACGTTCTTGCTCTATCAACATGATTCTTACGATTCGTGAGAATTCTCCTTATAGATCTCGGCACGATATTGGCCAGGGCTGCAGTCATACTTCTTCCGGAATACTTGAGAGAAGCGCCTCACATCCGGGTACCCTATCATTTCACCGATTTTCGTAACGGTTAGTTTCGGGTCAGCAAGCAGTGCCGCAGCCCGGTCCATGCGCAGTTGAGTTACATATTCCTTAAATCCCATACCGATTGTTTGTTTAAATAGTCTACTAAAGTAAATCGGGTTTAAATAGATGACGGAAGCAACGAGCTCCAGTGTAAGGTTCTCCTTAAAGTTGCCATGAATATATTGCACTGCGGTTTCGATAACATCGTTGCTCACGAATGGAGCGTCTTCGACCTGATGATCGGATACGGATTGCAGCCTCCGAATCTCGCTTGGAATCGCGTAGAAATCCGTAAGCAGCGAGCTCATATAAAACTGGTAAGGGACTTTAAGACAGCGATCCAGATGAGTTATAGCTTCCGATCGGAATTGTTCCGGAGCCATCTTATTATCGAGCGTAACGACACCAGCCAGAAAATCCTCATCCACCGTCACGATAAAGCCTGAGCCACTCATACCGATATATTCCGACATAATGTTCTCAGCAACAAAGTTTTTCAGCGACAACTCCCGATCGCTTTCCAGCTGGATGCCAAGGAGATAAAAGCGGTCATGCCGCTCCTTGAGCGCGGTCAGATCGAAATTTCCGATGTCTAGCCCTTTAATCCACCGTCTGAATACCGCTTCACGCAAATATTTCAAATTCAGTTCAAGGAGAGCGTAATCGGACATCTGGCGCTTTTTTTCGTTCCACTCGGACAATAGATCTGTTGTCGCCGCAATGATTTGGTCCTTGCCGATCGGCTTCAAAATATAGTCCCGCGCCCCCAATCGAAGCGCCTCTTGGGCAAATCTGAATTCGGAATGAGCGGAAACAACGATCCATATCAGATTCGTATATGTCGGACCGACATGTTTCAGCAGTTCCAAGCCGTTCATACCGGGCATCAAAATATCCAGAAAAACGGCATGAATCTGTTTGTGCCTAAGAATATGAATCGCATCTGCAGCGGATGCGGCCGTACTCACATCAATTTGCGGAAACTCTTTAACGATTGTCCGCTTAATCCCTTCTCGGATCGCTTTTTCATCATCAACCACCATTACATTCATTCCGATCCCCCCTCGCTTCAGGCCCGTTACGGATTCCGCCTTAAGATCGGAAGATCAACCGTAACGGTTGTGCTGAAGCTTTCTTTGCTTTGAATATGGAGACCGTAGCCGATGCCATACTCCAGTATAAGTCTACGGTGAACGTTAATGAGACCTGAACCCGAACGGGATGCTTCCCCATAACTCCCCGGTTGATAACCATGCTTCTCCTCTTCCGCCATCCGGTTCCAGTCCAGCTTTTCTGCCTGCTTCAGCGATTGCTTTAGCTCGTTTAGCTTCGCCGGCGAAATGCCTTTCCCGGTATCCTGAATATGAATGCGAAGCATCTGTCCTTCCTGTGATGATGAAATACGGACAATTCCTTCATCCGTACCCTCGCTCAAGCCATGAATGATCGCATTCTCGATCAGCGGCTGAAGCGTCATCTTGGGAATTGGCGTCGAAAGCCATTGCTCGTCGATCACATTCTCAACCCGAATCCGGCCATCGGATCGCGCATGAATGATGGCCAGGTAATGATTAATCTGCCCAAGTTCGTTCTTCAATGTGGCCGACGAGCTGCGCCAATCGCTGCTGTAGCGGAACATGCGCGACAAAGAAAGTACAAGTTCTGCGAGTTGTTCATTTTCCTGCTCATCGAGCAGCCAATAGATCATTTCCAGCGTATTATACAAAAAATGAGGATTAACCTGGGATTGCAGCGCATAAATCTGTGCGTTCTTCTCGCTTGCAGCCGAAATACGGACCCGTTCGACGAGCTGGTTGATTTCGCCAATCATGCTGTGGAAATGGTTTGCCAAATAATTCAGCTCGTCATATGAATTGACTGCCATCTTCTTCGGACTCAGGTCCCCTCGTTCCACCCTTCTCATTTCATTAACGATGTTCTTGATTGGCCTCGATACCGATCTCGACAGAAAGGTGGCAAGCCCAATGGCGATGATTAGCAGCGTGCTTGTTACTATGATGAAAAACCGGTTTGCTTTCGAGTACTCCACTTTGGTTACAGGCTTGGGCGTAATGTTTACAAGCGTCCACCCGGGCCTGGAGTCGCGCGCAATCACAATCATATCATTCTTGTCATCCACAATGTATGAACCATCTTTGAACGTATATTGCGACAGATCCGGTAAGTCCGCCGGTTTCTTACCTTCGAAGCCTGAGGAAACAAGCAATTGATTCGTATTCGAAAAAACGAAAGTGCGGCTCTTCGGTCCGATCGTCAGATTGTTCATGGATAGGAGAAACGTCTGCGGATCCGCTTCAATCAACAGTACGCCGAGCGGCTGTCCGGTGTAGAGATTGTACATTCTGCGCCCGAATGTAAACACGGCATCATCTCTGACGGTCAGCGGCTCTTGCAGCATACCTCCCCACACCATTCCGCCGTCCGAGTTCTGAAGCTGATTGAACCACGCGCTCTTCATAAAGGCAGCGTTGAGCGGATGGTTCACGGATTCGTAGCTGTAGAAGTTCCCCGCGTCGGTGATGATGTGAATTCCCTTCAGATCGTGATAGCTGTAAAAAATCGAACCGAGCAAATTCGCAATCGTAATATCTTTAATCACTTGCAAGGAACTGTTCGTTTCTTCCTGAGAAATTAGGCGCTGGATCTCGATATTCCCGGTGATCGACTTGGTCAGGCTGTCGTAACCTCTGGCTTGCAAAGTGTAGCTTTCCATCACTTGGGAAACGTTCCTCTGCGCGGCTTCTCCCACTCGCAGATCGATCTGGCGGGTCGTGTACTGGTAAAAGACGCCGCTAAGGAGAACAAGAAGGATGAGGGAGGATAGCAGAAACCATAGAAATAACTGAGTGGCGAATGAGTTAAGACGTAATCGCTTCAAATCGTATCCTCCTACAATAAAGTCTTTCCCTTAGCTTTTTAACAAATACACGCTTCTAGCCTTTGACTGCACCGTCAACCATTCCTTTTGTGATTTTTTCCGAAAGAACGGAATAGACGATAATAACCGGTAAAGCGCCCAATACGAGGTAAGCCCCGATTGCACCGTAATTGGCGGTATATTGCCCAACAAAGCTGTTCAGCCCAAACGGCAGCGTCTTGAGCGATTCGGAAGAAATAAAAGTCGCCGCAATGATGTACTCGTTCCAAACCGAGATAAAGGTCAGGATCGTGACCGTCATGATCGGTGGTACGATAATCGGCAAAATGATGCTTACGAAGGTCCGGTAGATCGATGCGCCGTCAATCATGGCGGATTCCTCGATCTCATGTGGCACGCTCCTCAGAAATCCCGACAGAATAAAAACCGCCATCGGAAGCGCGAACGCGACATACGGAATAATGATCGACGCATGCGTATTCAGAATATTCATGTTTTTAAAAATGACCATCAGCGGCAGCAGTGTCGACTGGATTGGAATCATGATTCCGATCATAAAGACGAGCAGTACGGCATTTCCATAACGCCATTTAAAGCGTGTTATCGCGTACGAAACCATGGCCCCGAAAAATATCGTCAGAATAAGGGAAATGCCCGTAACGATGATACTATTAAAAATATATTTCGGATATTCGCCTGAAGTAAAGGCTTCTACATAGTTGCCCCATTGGAACGATTTCGGGAGGGCAAAAAACCGGCCTTCCAAGATTTCGCTTGTCGTTTTAAGAGAATAGAGCAGCAGCCAAAGGAGCGGATAAACTTGCGTGACGGCCAAGGCGCCCAAAAAGCACCATGCCGCTGCCTTTTTCAGATTTCTCCATTTCAGAATTCCGATGGTGGAGGAACCCGTTTGCTTTGCTGTTTTTCGAATGGCTTCCGTTGTCACTTTTGAACAACTCCTTTCCTCTATGAAGCCGATTCCTCCGCACGTTTGAACAGCCGGTTCAGCAGGACGGTTGCGATCAGACAGAAAACGACCAAAAACGTGGAGAGGGCGCTGCCGTAACCGTACTTGAACGTATTGAAGGTCATATAGTACATGTGCGTGGAAATAACCTCTGTGTTGTTGGCCGGCCCCCCGCCGGTCATAACGACGACCAGATCGAAGGCTTTAAGTGACCCAATTACAGCCAGGACAACGGACATTTTGATGACCGGCGCGAGCAAGGGCAGTGTAATATAGCGATCGGCTTTGAAGCCTTCGGCACCGTCGATGCTTGCCGCTTCGTAAATATCGCTCGATATATTCTGAACGCCCGTAAATTGAATCAGGACATGGTAGCCGATATACTGCCAGAAAATCACGAAGCAGAGGGCGAAAATCGCGATGTCGGTATCCTCCAGCCAGGTCCTCGTCCATCCTTCGAGGCCAAGACTGATAAGAATGCTGTTGAGCATGCCTCCAAGCTCTGTCGGGTTATAAATCGCTTTCCACAGCTGCCCGATCACAACAACCGACAAGATAACCGGCAGGAAGTAGCTCGAAACGAGGAAGTTGGGTCTGCGCACGTAACGGTTGATCAATACGGCAACCAGTACCGCGACAGGAATTTGTGCCAGCGAAAATAGCGAAATATATATGGTTCGCAGCACGGACGGCCAGAAGATCGGGTCATTCGTGAGCATCACCTTGTAATTGTCAAGCCAGATCCATGTTCCCTGGCCCATCCCGTCCCACTCCATGAAGGAATAGTAGACGGAGACGATAATCGGATAAAAGACAAACGCCAAATAAAACAGGAGACACGGCAGAACAAATAAGGCTATCGTTCCCCGGCTCACTCTCAAAACGCCATTCATGAAACGGCCTCCTCCTTAAAATCGGGTTCCTTTGAAAAGTCGATTTAACCGAAAAGGGAACCAATCGGTCCCCTTTACCGGCTAATGCGTTACTTTTTGTTCATTTCCCACGTATTCTCAATCTCTTTCGCCAAATCGGCAGCCTGGATGTCCGTCACAAACAAGGACTGCAATCCCGACAATTGAGTTTGCGTGGTCGAAGGCTCAATAACGTTGTCAAAATTGAGGTCCCCACCCTGAATATCGTTAAATTTACTCATCACATCGATGGCCAAATCCGAATAACCCGCCGCATTGAAATCGCCCTCCACCTTTTGCGCCAGACCGACAGCGGCTTTCTTCTCAAACGCCACCTTCGGATAATGTAGAAGCAGGTATTTCAAGAACGCCTTGCTTTCCTCCAGGTGATCGCT
>NZ_JBWDNW010000035.1:0-35323 GCF_056269405.1 Paenibacillus sp. J2L1-98
GGCGAGTTTCTCCAAAGCAGTATATTTTCCTCTAGACATGAAAAAGCTCCCCTCACAGTAGCAGGCTTTTTATTATTTCACCTGTCTACCGTATGGGGAGCATATCAGACGTGAAAATAATGTCCTAGACTGCCGCTGTTTATTGAACTCCGTATCCGTTAGTTTAGAACTCCAACCCACTAAGAGTTATCGAACGATTTCACCAGATCGGAGGAGATTATAGAATACCCCCATAATTTCTCAATTTGTTCGATGGCTACCTTAGTACGCCACAACCCTTTTTCCGTTTCAGCCGATTCATATGTTGTCGTGCAATCTCGAACGATATTTGTCATGTATCCATAAGAATGCATATTCCGAATGCCGTAAGTGCTGTTCATGATGCATTCATCCGTCTCGAAACCCATATAAAAAAGCACTCTAATGCCCCTATTCCGGAGAAGGCGGTCAAATTGTTCACTAGAGTAAATGAGCAGATCTCCCTCTTGCGGCTCGACTTCAATTGGTATATTAATTCGGTCGTAGACATGGCCTTGCACATTCATCCAGGAGACATTAAACACATCGTCTCTGTGTCTGGATTTCCAAGTTTCCCGCCATTCGAATTCAGGAAATGCCGTAGTCTTCTCTTCCATACTCACTTCATAAACCTGAAGGTCAGCCAAATGAGACCGTTCTTCCTCTATCATCGAGGTGTGCCACTGGGGGTAATGACTCAAAAACTGAGGATGATTGCAATGGAAAATCTGGATGCCCTGTTGTCGCAGTGAACGTACTGCTGGCGTTATTTTGTTCAGAATGATCTCTTTCTTCCTTAACGCATGAGAGGTGCCTCTTTCCGTGCTTAACTCCCAACCTAAGGAATCAATGACAGGGCCATCCTCCCACCCAAAGTTCCACAAATCCACGAGGGCAACTCCGATTTCTTCACTTCGAATTGTGAACCGGGATGATGACCGTACAAAGGTTGATTCCGTATATGGCACGGCGGTTCTTGGCGATCTCGGGGTGAAATCTAAGTCAATTTTAACTTCCATAGCAAACACCTCCTGTAACGATTTTCGTCACAAAGGAGGAAAATCCTTCAAACCCGACTTCTCCATCCGTCACGCTAAAGTTAGCACAACAGGCTGCCGAGTGAAACATCAGCAGCCTACGTAGTGAAGCATTATGAAGCTATCGTACCCGTTAGCCATCCATGCCGCTCACGCAACACCACAGATTATAGAAGTAATTGCGTTCTTCCATGGGAGCTTAACAAAGAACAAGATTTTTATAATATCAATGCGAACCATTATTTTCTATTTTATTATCGATATCCTCTAAATCTAATTCGCAACATTTAATAAACCATCTTTGACAAGCCAGGTTGCTTGATTGCAGAATTGATGCTCTCGATTCCTATTTATGTATTCCATTATTACTTTTTATCCTTAAGTTTCCAAAAAACAGACCCCTTAATAAGGACAATTGAATAACCAGAGGGCCTTTCCAAGTCAATATTAAACGGTACATTTTATATAAGAGTAAAACTAAATTTTATTTATCATATCGGCTATCGACCATACCCAACCAATCAACGATACCCATAAAGGAATAGATAATGTGCTACCCCATAATAACCCGATAACGAAATTTCCGTCCTTATTCATTGGCGTTGCCTCCTGAGGTAATCTGTCGTCCATTTCTTTTCTTTGTGTTACTTATAGTATATGTAAGCGCTTCAAAAAATACAAGATAATTGTTTAAATTTTTAAATAATTCTGTTAATTAAGTTTATGAGTTAGAATTTCTCAGTTATGCGGTATAAATCATAAATTGATGGTTTTTATGATTAGACAACAGCTCAGCACGCCAACAAACTCTTTCTCCTATACTAGATCCAATTTAGCTGAGAACATATCTCATTAGAAAAGCCATCCCCGCATCAGCCAAAGAATATGGAAGTGGCATTAAAGTTCAAAGTAGTACGTATTGTAATTTGTTTTACGTATGGCATTTTGAATATCCCCCATCGTAAAATTTTTCGATCTGGTTATAGATGCTGTCCAGCTGCTTCTTCAAATACTTCATATCATCTAGGCTTACATGTTCCAACTCGTTCGCGCGGCAGGCTTCTTGATTGATGTTGTTCCCGATTTTGTTGACCTAAACCAATTGTTCCACCTGCGAGAATTGGCACTCGGCGCCCTGCCCGCTAGACCATAATCAGACTACGCAGCCTGTGATTTACACCCATGAATAGCCCGAGGATCTGCGTCCGGCCTTGTCACCAAATCGCGGGTGCAAAGAAGGCCGCGGGAGACCCCGCGGCCGGTCATTAAATTTCCGTAAACATAGCAATATCTTCAGCGATTGTCATATTTGATGCTCACATAGACGAAAACCTTTTTATCCGGACTATAATCATTGCCCGTATGTCCCTTAACTCTCCACTCTGCTCTGTAACCTCCGGGCACCTCGGAAGCACTGTATTCGGTACCATCTGGGAGTAACGTCGTATCTTCCGGCAATCGATTACCCCCGCCCACGGTCTCCAGACTTAGGTCATAATCTTCCCCTTCTGGGGAAACCATGGAGACCTTAACGACTCCATGGAAACCTTCAGGGGGGCTCCAAGATCCACTCAACTCTTGTCCTGAGGACGAAATGTACCCGTAATATAACAAAAACTCATAATTGGATCCGCCGTATGAATAAGTTTTGGAATCGGAAAGCTGAAAAGAGCCGGGAGCCGTATATGCTGTAGTAGTCGTGACATCTTTTTTCACACTTTGATTGCCATCGGCATCAACGGCGACCAATGAAAAGAGGTAGGACGTGTTTGGAGACAGCCCCTTCACGTCATAGCTGTTCACATCCCCGTTCAGGGTAGCCAGCAGCGTGTTGTCTTGGTATACCTTATACTTGTCTACGCCCGTTTCATCCGTAGCCGGCTGCCAATTCAGCTGTACGCTGTTATAGGTCACATCGGTAACCGTCAGCACGTCGCCCGCAGGCCACTGTGGCGTTTCAGGAGTGGCTTGCCAAGTTCCTTTAGCGTGTCCACGGAAACCGCTTTAGTCCGCTGAAGAAAATCCCGTTTCATCCTGGCCGTACGGAACTCGCGTTTTTCCCTTCCTGGCCAGAAACATGGGCTTTTGATTATAGGTCTGGATATGATCGATCAAACCGCTCAAATAATAGTCCGTCACACGTTCCGGAAACGTCGCCATCCGATCCCGCAAAATGTTTTCAATCACCCAAGCTTTTCGTGTCCACCATTCATACGTTTTCCCTGACTCCTGCGCGACTTCCAGATACTCATTTCTACCTGCGTCTATCACCTTATTAAAAAGCCGTACATAGTTGTATTTGTCCTTCCTTTCCCGGCGAACTTGCCGCAGCAGAACCATCAAAAAATACGTGGATTTTTCCATCAGTTCGGGTGTGGAGAGCTCCGCATATTCAGCGCAAACAAAAGGATCGGCCAGCAGTGGCTTACGTCTTCCGTTGCTTTGAACGTCAGCCGAAGCCACCGTCATTTGACAAAAGGTGCAGAAGTAATGATTTTCATCAAATTCAAGTGCTACGCCGCAATAAGGGCATGTTTTCATGTGCGTTTTCCCTCCCTATTTGGTTGAATCCACCCGCCGGAAAAAGAGTTTTCCCGGCGGCTGTATTGTTTACACTTCAACAATATTCCGACAAAACGTCGATTACGCCATGTATCTGCATCAGTCTCATCCATTCCGTATCTCCGTGAACTCGTTTCCGTCTTATGCCGTTATGGATGCTTTTCTGTCTGACTTACGACTCCTTAGTTTTTCTGCTTTAAAAGCTTGAATAAATGAATGGACTTCATCAGTTGGATGACAGTGTCTCATTCCATAAACTTGAACATTTTCCGATCAATAACTTCCATCGTGTAGAAGGGTGTTTCTGGAAAATCAATCTTCCGGATAAGGAAAATTGATGATATTCCTTCCGCATATTTTTCTGCGTATTGCAGTGCTTTCCCTTCCTCAAACAGTTCCATACTGTCTCTGGCTGGACGCAAGAAAAGTTTACCGTCAGTGAAATGAAAAACTTGGAGTTCAGGAAGCCTTGCCGCTATTTTGATATTCAGCGATAAGTCCGCTTTGATCTTAACCCTCTTAATCATTTTTTGGTGGGCGGCATACAAATCGTTCGGAAACAAAATAGAATCTTTGGATAAATCCATTTCAAGCGTTTGGCAATCCTTTAGGTAGTCGCGCCATGCAGTTAAAACGGTCGTTGCCGACCGATAATGCTTCCCTTCTCTTCGCAGTTGTTTGAGGATGTACTGATTGATTTCATCCATAGAAGCCAAAGAGAGCAGCTTCTCGATTTCAGCTGCATAATATCCTTCTCCAAGTGCGCTGAGAAGAGCGGCATCGGCCATCGTGATGTGGGAACCGCGTTTTTTTGAAACATGGTAATAGTGTAAGTCCATTACCTTTAGTTTAAGTTGTTAATCTTTAATGTCATGAAGCTCCTTTTTAGAAAGACGCATGACTTTAGGCAGCGTCTTCCCTCTCCAGTTAATGACGCCATACGTTTTATCGCCTGTTAGCTTCGCCTGGACGATATGCTGAAACCCTGCTTTGGTGATATATTCGATGCTCGGATACTGCGCGTAACGTTGAAAAAGCCGGATCATATCCCCATTTTGATCAAAGTACCTTTCCCACGTGCTGTACTGAAAAGGCGTACCCTTTACCGCCTCTTCTATACTTGCCCGGCATACCGTTGTACGCTTGTTTACCATGGATGGAGGGTAATCGGAAAAGACCTGTTTTCGCTTAAACCATTTTCCCCATCTATTTTCAAGCAGCGCATAGTTCCCCGGTTCAAAAAGATACATATACTCCACGCGATACTCCGTTTTCGTTTCCCGGTAATCCCCTCTGTAATCGCGGGCAACTAAAATTCCTCGCGCCGTGATCGCTTCCGGATGGAGAACGGATTTCTCGTAAAAGGTGAAGTACGCTTGATCAACCATGGCTTTCCTTCCCATCCCACTCGCTTTCACCTTGCATGTCGAACCGCATTTTTTACAAACCGTTTCGTCTCCATGTTTCAGTTTTTCGGTCAGATACTCTTTCTGGCAATGGGTGCAGTGCCCGAATTGAAAACCTCCATGACGACGCGTGAAGAGATATCGGCTTGAAATCAGCGCTTCATCGGTAGCATATTCACGATTGCTTTGCTGATTTTTTCTGGGAAATGAGCAAAAATACGATGCTTTTCAGCAGAAGTTAGTTCCGTCATCGTTACATCCCTCCCAAAAACAGATCTAGCGTGAGCTGCCCGGTGTCTTCTTTCTTGTTTGGCTTCTTGATCGGTTCAGCAGCTGCACGTTTGGGGGGGACGGCTGGTAATGGCTGCGGAGGTCGAATAGGAGCAGCCGGGACTTCAGGAAGCGGATTTTTAAAATAGGCAAGAAACGCTTCGAATCCTTCTTCATCCGTCAGCACCGCAACATGGCCGACCTTCTTTTTTTCAGCAACCATCCGCATGGCATCCAAGCTACTGGCGATACTCTTCTTTTCCTCCATGATCTTTTCCGCAAGGCCGATATGATCGGGCAAATATTGAAGTAGCAATTTCCCAATCACCTGTACATACGGATTGTTCGTATGGGCATCCATTCCGCTTGAATTTTTTGAATGGCTTTTTCGGTCATGGTCACATTCCTCCACTCGTTTTTTGTTTTGAATCCGAATGCAAGAAAAGTTGTTTGAAATGGTGTTCCAGTTTTTTGGTGTAGGCCTCGTTTAAGTTTCGGCGCAGTTCCAACTCGCGGATGTACGCCTTCATGCAGTCTATTTCGTAATTTTCCGGCGTTACGTTCGCGACATCAAGTATTTCGGTTATCGTCATCATGTCGTAAGTCTGTACGAATTTAACAGCATTAAAGAATCCCATTTGAAGCGAATGTTCGACAACAGCCCAAACAAGATTTTTATAAGTTTCATACGAGGATGCGAATAATTTTTCCATTTGAATCATCACTCCTATTTCTTTGATTTTCTCGGGCACGGTCTTGAACCCATGGCGCAACTTTTTATCGGGAACCCCCGGCCCCGATCGGGAAGGGGTCCCCAATTGTGGCCGGCGCATTTTCCGCTGTTACTCGGCTGCTTCCTCGAAGGTCATGCCCAAAATAAAGTCCGCCGCCTTCTGTGCCTGCCCTGCAGCCTGCACAATCAACTTTTTATCGTCTTTCAGCTTCCGCAGCCATCCGCCGATATACGCCGCGCTGTTTTCTAGCGTGCTGTTATCTACTCCGGCCACGCCGCAAAGCATCGCCGCGCCGATTTCCGCCACAAGTTCTTCCTTGCTGTAGACTTCACTTCCGAAAGCAGCAACTTCCGTGATTCCGCAACGGTTTAAGCGTTTTTCGTGCCCTGTGGAGTGAATTAGCTCATGGAATAAGGTCGAATAATATTCTTCGGGTTTCTCATAGTCGCACAGCTGTGGAACGCTGATGTAATCCTGTGACGGTACATAAAACGCCTGCCCTGACTTATACCGAACGGGCGGCGCATCCTTGTACCCCTGACAAATCCGCTCCGCTTCGTTGATGGGGTCATGCTCATAGGTTTGATCGTTTCGCTTGCTCTGCAATCCTTCGCATTGCTTGGTAATCTCGAACACGCTGTAGTAGCGCAAATACGGTATTTTCGACCTTTCGCCGCTTTCTTCATCCTCTTTCTCTAGCCACGTCCAGAACACGACGATTTGCCCCTTCTCACCCTTCTTCACCTTGCCCCCGGCTTCGGTCACCTGCTTAAAGCTCGCGTACTCTCCGGGCTCCAGCAAGAGCGTATTAATGCCCCTGTACGGCTTTTGGGTTTTCCAGTTCACCGCCGCACCGACTCTCCAAGGTCTGCGCCAAGGCACAACGCCATTTTCCAGCTGCTTTACAATCCGCTCGGTTACCATCTCATAAATTTTTACGCTCATATGTTCCCTCTCCCTTATAGCGTGGTATAATGGAGGGGCGAAGGGGTACAGCAATTTCTTCGCCCCGGTCCGTTTGCTCCCTTTAAGCAAATGGGCCTTTTAATATTCGGATGGAAGTAAAAATGTGGTCACGCTGCGGTCATGCTCGGTGATAATCCAGAACTTCACACCGTCCGCGCTTGTGTAAGTAGACAGAAGCCGAAAACCCTTTTCTAACGCCTCGTTGTTGTGCGCCCAATCCTCGGTGCAAACCTCGCCCCAATCACCGTTATGATGTCGTGTAAGAGCTGAAATACGATCTTTCTCGCTTGTCGCTCTCATGACTCCGGTTGTCGCTACCACTTGTCCTAGTGGAAATTTACCGATAAATAAATGCGTCATGCGCTTTTCCTCGCTTTCATTTGATAATAGGTGTTTAGCAAACCGTCCAACTTTTGCGACTGTTCCACTACTTGTGGAGCGCTAAGGCCGTACCGCTCGGCAAGTTGGTACATTTGGTTTCGCGCTTCCTCAACCCGATTTAGAAGCTCGTCCATCCGTTTCCACCTCCTTTCCCTGCTCGTCGTTCTCCATTTCGAAAACGTCCCCATCATCGTCCGGAAAATCAAGATCAACGAAATCATAAGAAGATTCAAAACCCGTTTCCCGGCGCGGATAAAGCGCGTCAAACTCTCGATTGCCCATAGCTGCTTTTCACCCCCTTTCAAGCTTGCTTTTTGACCTTGAACCCCTAAAATTCGGAACCTGTTTGCCGGTCCCCGCGGAGCGAAATATTTAAGGTTTGTGAGCAGTTATCTTGCTTGCTGTCTTGCCTTGCCGTATGTAGTTTTCAAAGAACAGAACATTCGTGTACCGTAGCCGTCGCAGATTTAAGAGCATATAGGTTCTCGCAGGGCAAGGCTGCCCGAAGGGACGACAAAAAGGTTTTTGAGCGTTTTACTCAAAAACCTTTTTTCGCCTTGCGCTGTGAGGTTCTCTATGCTCCCATGCGACGAGATGGCTACGGTACAGGATTGTGTCTTTGAAAAGCGGAATAGGGTAAGGCTGCACGCGAGAGAACGTCTGCGAAACGGACCTTTTCTTCTTCGAACTGCTTACAAAGGTCGTGCTTCCAGGGTCTACCCTCGAATGTTGGGAACGATGATGGAATGGAGTGATAGCGGAGTGGAATCATGGTTCCGATCTGCTTCGTAGAACATGATGGTTTGCGGAGATGGAGCGCCAGTGGAAGCAGAGAAAGCCATGATGTTCGAGCATAAACCAGAGATCTCTGCTTCCTTGCGAGTCCCGTTAAGAACCCCAATGGAACCCGGATGCTATTTCCGGGGTCGCTTGGGATTTAGGGACGGTGAACCGGGGGATTAGAGACCATTCGTCTTTGATGCCTTTATTAGAAATCGGCCGATCACTCACCGGCATACGCTAAAATCAAACCACCTCCCCTTAAACCCTGTCGTTTAAGATTAAGACCCTGGCTCAAGCCAGATCCTTGCTTAAGGCTTAAAAAAAACAGCCCTTAAAAGGACTGTTGAATCAACTTTATGCGTCGGTCGTGTTGAAAGAAAATAAAGTATTAGACTAACGATGCGTCATTAAGCTCCCATGGAAGAACGCAATTACTTCCATAATCTGTGGTGTCGCGTGAGCAGCATGGATGGCTAACGGGTAAGATAGTTTAATACTGTTAGCGGTAATAAGCGACTTATTTGATTAAGTTTTTCACTTTCATAAACTCATTTGACATCTCTTCGATGCTGTTAAACCGCTTATTAATATCTGGATCATACTCAATGGATAAATAATTATAAACCTCTTGATTACGCTTATAGAGGCCGCCATTTGCATTGCCGGTCAACACAAAATTGATGAGCTGGGCTAATGCATAAATTTCATGTCGTACTTCATAGTTCCCAAATCCGATTTTCGCTAAATTGGGATCGTTCAGAGAACCTTTAACAATGCTACCTGGATCAGTCTACGTACTTTCCGGTATTTTAGCAATCCAAAATCAGAAACCTTCGCTATAATAGTCTCATCATCATGAATCTTTATTAACACATTTGATGAACTAATATCACGATGTAACAACCCCTTAGAGTGTATATATAAAGGCTCTAAAAATTTGTTGAATAATCGAAATCCGCGTGGATGAAGTTATCGCTGGATTTGAAGCGGTAGAGAGAGTATTCGAGGCGCTTCGACATAGAAGAAAAAGGTTTGTACGATGTGATGTGTTTGAGAGAAGCCAACGAAATTAAACTTGTCACTAGTTTTGCATTTCTACTGTACTGATTGGAGTAGGGATGGGGATCGCCGTTGGCACTTCCGTAGGCATCACGATGGATTGGTACCCTACGTTATCCTGTTCATTCAATGAAAAAACAGCCGATCGTTCTGGCCGGCTGTCTTCGTGTTTACATTAAGCCATAGCACCCGTTAGCTTAATCCGCTTCGCTTAATAACTACTCCAAAGGACATAAAATCCTGACAGGCTGTTTTTTAGATACTTATTGTGCACAGATTTCTTAAAATTGTGCTTCCAATTAGGGGTAACTCATAGTCCCTAATATGCTCATACTCTAAATCTTCCACCGTCCCACTATTGTCAATTTGAAAGATGTTGATTCTATTCCCTCATTACGGCTGCAGCAGCATCCGTTTCAAGCCCGCTATTTGCTCCTCGCTAAGCCCGATACTTGCAAAATAGCTTTTTGCACCGCCGAATGCGCCGTGCAAATGATCGAGCATCAACTCCATGTTGCTTGGTGCGCTGCCAAGGAAGCGCTCATACATGTCGGCCGGAATTTGCTTGGGACGATCCTGGCGTAGCTCATCCATGATTGGCGACAGGTTGACTTCCGTCTCCGCATAATCGGCAATGATGACCGAGCGTTCAACGCCGGCAAGATCAAGCAACAGGGCTGCTACGACCCCTGTCCGGTCTTTGCCTGCTGCGCAATGGAACAGCACGCCGTCGCCTTCGGCTTCAGCCATCCGCTCGAACACTTCACGGAGCATCGGTCCGCACTCATCCAGCATATTAACGTACATGTCTCCCAAGCTGCGAATATTAGCATTGGTCGAGGTCGCCGGGTTAATCAAACTAATATTGTAGTAGTTAGTCCGCGCCGAGCCGTTGAACACATTGCGCTTCTCCGCCAGCTCTTTGGCATGCCGAAGATCGATTACGGTGCGGACTATGCCAAGAATCGTATCCTGATCGTCGCTCGTCAGTCGATGAAGGCCGTCTGCACGCAGGAAACGACCTGTTTGCACCGTGTGACCTTCAGCCGTTAGATAACCGCCAATATCCCTTACATTATAAGCTCCCTCCAACCGGAGTAGCCGCTTGTTGCTGTCTGTTGAAGTTGTCATTATTTCAGCCCGCCTTTTACGAAAGAATCAATAATTTGTCGTTGCAGCAATAAGTAGATAATGAGTACAGGCAAGCTTGCGATCGTCGTGGCCGCCATAAGCGCTCCCCACATGTTGCCGTCGGAAGAGATGAACATTTGCAGCCCTTTCTGCACAGTCGTATTCTCCAGCTTCGTTGTCACGAGAAGCGGCCAGAAGTAATCGTTCCATGAGGTGATGAATAGTAAAATGCCGATAGAAGCGATCGAAGACTTCAGATTCGGCATGATCGTGCGCCATAATACGCCCCAATCCGAGGCGCCGTCCAGCCTTGCGGCTTCGATCAATGTCTTTGGATACGATTTGAATGCATTGTACAGCTGCAGCACAGCAAAAGCCGAGGCGATGTTCGGCACGATAAGACCAGCCAATTGATCCCGCCAACCAAAGTCGCTAATGGCGACATAGTTCGGAATCATAATGACTTGGAATGGTACAAGCCATGTGAGCGCGATCAAACCATAGATCAAGCTGCTTCCGCGAAACTCCCAGCGCGTGAACGCATAAGCGGCCAAAATACTCGTAAGAAGCTGCATAAGCGTCTGTATAACGGCAACAACCATCGAATTGCCCAGCATGCGTCCCATCGGTATGGCATTCCAAGCGTTCACGTAATTATCAAATGTAAGATGAAGCGGAATAAAGCTCGAGGTGAACACTTCGCTCTCCGGCTTCAAGGAGGTTACGATCATCCAATAGAGCGGAAATACCGCCAGCAACGCGAGCGCGATCAACGCGGCATGCTTAATCGTAGCAACCGTGTAAAACCCCGCATTGCGTCCAGCCTTCCCCATCTTCGTTCCTCCCTTCTAGTTGTCGAAGAACGATAGCTTCTTCGTCATTTTCATAAACAGCCAAGCAAGCACACCGAATCCGAGGAAGAAGACGACAGCAGCAGCCGAGCTTGATCCGATATTGAACGATTGGAAGCCGTACGTCCAAAGCAAGTAGTATATGTTCGTCGTCGTGTTGAAAGGCCCTCCTTGCGTAAGAACGTTAATGTACGAGAAGCTCCATTCCGATGCGAACAGCGTGCTCATCATTGCCATAAATAAGATCGTTGGCGACAACAAAGGCAACAGAACATGCCATATGATTTGGAACCAGTTGGCCCGATCGATCTTGGCAGCCTCGATATATTCCTTATTGATGCCCGTCATGGCCGCCGAGAAAATAAGCGTGCTGAATCCGATGAGCTTCCAGCCGGTAATGAACGTGATCGACCAGATGGCCCAATGCTCGTCAGTGAAGAATCGAATCGGCTCAGACAGATGAAACCAGTCCACTAACGCCTTGTTCAAAATACCGTTCGTCGGATGCATGATCCACCGCCATACGGACGATACGGCGACCGGCGCCATAATCATCGGCAAGAAAATGAGCGCGCGATACACATTACTCGCTTTTCTTCCGATATTATCGGTGGCGATCGCGATGATCAGAGGAATAATGAGTGAGAACGGAATAACGCCCAACGTGTAGATTAGCGTGTTCCATAGCGCAATACCCATCTCTGGCAAGTTGAATAGATTAGTGAAATTTTTAAATCCAACGTATTGCTTCGGCGATGTAGGAAGCAAGTTCCATTGGTAGATGCTTAGATTGAACGTCTGCAGCAGCGGCTTGTATATCCAGAAGCCTATCGACACGAGAGCTGGGAGTAGATAGATATACGGCTTGATTCGGCCAAGCCGCAGGAACGGCTTTCGTTCCTTGCTTTGCGGCTTGGCGCGTGCTGCATGACGGCGAGTCATGCCTACTGCTTCATAGCTCATTGGATCAGTGCTTGAGCACGTTGCTGCGCATCTTGCATAATGGAGGCAACATCGCCATCGCTAACGATCGCCTTCGATACGGAATCATTCAAGATCGTTTCGATCTGTTTCCAGTTAGCGCCTGGATACGATACCCATGGCTGCAAAGAGTCGAGCTGCTCCAGATTCGGCTTCACCAGCGGGTTCGCTTCTACCCAACCCTTCAAGTAGTTCGGGTCATCAACGATGGCCGGACGGAGCGGCAAATAACCGATTTCCGAAGTGATAATCGTGTACCCGCGCTGGCTCGTTGCGAACTTCAAGAACTCCCATGCCGCTTGCTGCTTCGCTTTGTCATCCGTCAGAATGAATAAGGCGCTTCCGGAGTTGACCGGTGTTGTCGGCTTGTCGCCGAATGCCGGCATTTTCGCTGTCTTCAGCTCCCAGCCTCCCGCTTGCGATGCCGTTACGAACGAGCTTTGAAGCGCGCTTGTAAACAGCAGCATGCCGATCTTGCCTTGGCTAAACGCTTCGATCGCTTCGCCGTCGTTAAGCTTGCTGTTAGCGCCGCTCTTAATCAAATCCTGCCACATTTGAACCGCTCCAACTGCCTCGGGCTCGCCGAACTTGATCGTCTTGCGATCGTCGGACAGCGCTTGACCGCCGTTGCTGCCGATTAGCGCCTGGATTATCCAGTCGCCGCCCATCGCGCCGCCTACATGAGCGCCTGTAGAGTCTGTTTTGTCTGCGATCTGCAAGCCGTATTCCTTCACTTGCTCCCACGTCGTAGGCGGAGCGGCCGGATCAAGGCCCGCGTCTTGGAACAGCTTCGCATTGTAGAATAGAACCGGCGTGCTGAACGTGAACGGCAAGCCGTAGGTTTTCCCGTTCATTTGTCCCAGCTTCATGCCGTTCGGCGAGAAGCCTTCGAAGTTGGCCTGCAATTCATCGGCCGGCACAATATCTTCAAGCGGCTTGGCGTTGAAGTTGTTGACGGCAAAGTCGAGACCGTCGAACGTCAGCTGCGCGATGTCAGGAGCAGAGCCCGCAACGATATCAGCCTGCACCTTGGCGTTAATGTCAGTCGAAGATATCGGAACCGCATCGATCTTAATGTTCGGATGCGTATCCTCGAATTCTTTGATCAGCTTCTCCGTACCGGGAATTTGGCTAGCGATTGCCAGGTTGTAACTATAGAACTTCAGCGTCACTTGCTCGTCCGATGCCGTATTTTCCGTTTTTCCGGTATTAGCCGTGTTAGCAGCATTCGCATTCGCGTTTGAACCGTCTGTGTTAGAGCTTGTTCCCGCATTGCCGCAAGCCGATGCCAGCAGAGATAATGACACTAAAGTGGCAGCCACCATTTTTTTGTAAGCCATGGTTAACTCTCTCTCCTTATTGGCCCATTAGGGCTCTTATATTTATAGGTGTTCCTCCGAAACGGTACCGTTCTGCTTACGCATGGGCATGAGCCGCATCCATCTTCCATTCGAATACGATTCGTTGATCGCCTGCCATCGCCATCGGATGAACGATCATTTGTCCTTCCTTCACCAGCACAAGGTTATATCCGCTGTTGTCGATGAATTTCATAACGTCATTGCTGGTCGGTTCGATACCGAATGCAACACCCGTAGCGGCAGCGCTTATCACGCCTTGGAACAGTCCGATATTGTTGCAATGTATATGGCCCGACAGCAAACCGATTACATCGCTGCCCTCGATCGCTGCAGCCAGGTCCTGCGGATTGTCGAGCAGATGGTTATCCATCATCGGCGTCATCGTCGATACGACCGGATGGTGATGAACGATAATCGTGCCGTTCGGCGCTGGCGTCGCAAGCACATCGCGAAGCCAAGTCAGTTGCTCTTCGTCCAAACGACCGCCATGCGAGCCCGGAACTTGCGTATTCAGCACGACAAGACGAAGACCGTCTACCATGATGCTGTAATAGTACGATTCCTCCGACGGCTGCTCCTGCAAATAACCTTCGCGGAAGAACGGGCGCGAATCATGATTGCCTAGCGCGACATATACGGGTATGCCAAGCTTCGCTTTCTCCTCGTCCAGCACTGCACGCAGGTGACGATAGTCGTCGACATCGCCATCCTGCGTCAGATCGCCGCTAACGACGACGAAAGCCGGCTTTTGGCTAAGCTTGCCTAGCTCCACGAACGTTTCGCGCAATTTTTTCGTTGCATCCATTTCAAAAAGCGGATTTTTGCCCGGCACGTTAACATGGGTATCGGTAAGATGTGCGAAAAATACGGGTTGCATTATTGTCCAGCCTCCTTAAGAATGTGCTTGCGGTTTGTAGCTGCTGATTTCCTGTATGCCGTTCAAATGAATAACGCGTTATGAAGGCTTACCGTCACGCACATTGACCCATAAGAACAAGTTGTCGCTTTCCGGTCCGTGACCATGCGCATGGCCGCCGGTTCTTCCGAGTTGAATGCGCTCGCCGTTGCCCTCCACGGAATATTCCATCGCATGCAGATGTCCGGCAAACACGGTATGCGGACGGCCATCCAGCATCTCCATCAGCTTGGCGTACCGCTTGTCTTCCGACTTCCATCCCGGCTTATGCATGCTGATGAAGGTCCACTTCGCATCACGATTCTCCTCGAGAACGCGCTCCGCGAATGCCATTTGCTCGTCGCCGAACGCTAAATCGATGCGTCCCAATTCCTTGAGCTGCTCGGGCGACATGCGGCTTACGATGTCATCGTAGAAAGCCTGCATATGAGCGTCCGAATGGTCCGGATCGTTCTGGACGTTGTAGGTCACTTTTTTGATAATATCGATAAATTCATCGGACAGCTCGGACGGCGGATCCTCCGTATTCAGCATGAGGAACAGCGCGTCTCCTGCCCGGAATGCATAATATTCAAAGCCTTTGCGATCGCGCCAAACATTCAACATCACGTTATTGCCGTAATCATGATTGCCGACGACGTGGAAGAAAGGTAGCCCCGTTGACCCGATCTTCGCATCGATATCTTCCCATTCCGCTACCGCATCGTTAGCGTCTCTCCAATAGCCCTCGATCAGATCGCCGACCGAAACAACGAAATCCGGCTTCAAATCCTTGACAACCTCGAGCGCTTTCTCGAATACGCCTGCCGTCGCCATGCCACAACGGTCACCCAATACCGCGAAAGAGAAATCTCCTGTTGCCAGCTCCGGCAATTGACCGAACCATGGACGCTTGTCCGTAAGGAAACGGGCGTCGTCATACCATATTTCACCTGCATTGCGGCTTGCTTGAACGATTGTCACTACTCTCTCTCCTCTCGGATCATGAAATGGAAGAATCACCATTTGAGGTAAGTATGCAGGTTGTATGTAAGTAGATTGTTATCGCAGTCTAAATGATACGTAAAAAACCATGTTGGCTTTACAAAACAAAAAAAGGATGCCTTCATAGGCATCCCTCTCTCCATAAGTCGGTATTCCGTTATTTTCGCTTCGTTAAATGACGCCGCTCAGCATGAGCTGCTGCGTCGTAAAGTTGTAGTTTTCCTCGATTGCCGCTTTCGCTCCATCATAGTCTTTGCGAAGCAGCGCTTGATAGATTTTGGCGTTCATGACATTGGCCCATTGCGGCTTTAATTGCGGAAACTGCTTGCGGAAGGTGACCATCCTGCAGATGAACTTTCCGCGATAAGATTCGAGTACTTGAAGCATATAGTCATTGCCCATTGCGCTTAGTATCGTCTCAATGCACATCAAGGAATTGTTGTAGTAGCCAAGAAAGTCGCCCTCCTCGCGGGAGACGTCCTGACGTTTCAAGTAGAGGCCAAGCGCCTCCAGATCGAACGCCAGCTCTCTTTGCTTCGCTATCTCCAGGACGAACACCTGCATCGACACAAGCACCTCAAGCATTTGGCAAAACTGGCGAAACGAAATTTCTTTCACGAGCACGCCCCGACCTTTGAAGCTCTCGACATGCCCTTCCTTCTCCAGCATCGCAATCGCTGCCCGGATCGGCGTCCGGCTCATGCCAAGTTCGCTTGCCAGCTCGTTCTCGGATAACAGCACGCCAGGCATCACATCCGCGCGCACGATCCGTTCCTTGATTTGATTATAAGCTTCCGATTCCAATGAAGTCGCCCGCATGCTACCCTATCCTTTATTTTTCATTTGGAGATTATCCTAACAAATAGGTCGTTAGATAGATAGTTAAGATATTGTAAAAAAATAGGGCAAAACGGGCTCACCCAAGCAGGCTGCTTACAGCTGGATCTCGAACAGGCTTGCCTTTCGAGCTGCGGGCAATGTATCAGAAAGCGAGCTGCTCTCCTCGTTCCATCTCCAGTCCGTTCCAGCGGCGGGCACTGCCATGTTATAGGCAGTGGCAAACCGATAGCTTAATGATGCTGGTAATCAAGATCTGTTCAACTGAATCTACATGATACAACGTACATGTGTTTCCGATTATTTAGTTTATTTGTTGAGGAGTATAAATAAATTTTCTTTCCGGCCCCCAGAGCAATTCCTAGCTCAACATAACTCCCTTTCCCTACTGGAATCATGATATTACAACATCTGCATCCTTGTTTAAATTCAAATTGCATTCTTTCTCTCTTCATCCTATTCCTTGTCTGTTCCCAGTAACCTTCTCCGTTCTCCTCTTCTTTTCAAATTTTATCTCCTCTATAGCTAAATGTGTCTGGTGCTTCATCGATTAATTTTAGCCACTTGTCTAATACCCTTATTAGCTTCTAAGCTCCAGTTTTATGAATAACGGTTAGTCCATGGTAATTCAATCCACGACCACTTTCTTTTGTTTTTGGATTATACGAGGGCATCCAGTTCAAGAAATCCATCATGTACTGGATAATATCATCTGATAATTCAACTTTTTCTTCCCATGTATACCGATTAGTGCTGTACCATTCATATCGATCTTTTAACTCAAAGTCGCTGCTAACAAGAAAATACTCATGTGTTAAACTCATTCAAATCACATGGGATTCCCCGATGTTAATTTAGTGGTCTTCAGACATTAATATTAACATATGTTCTTCTGTCAACGGGGTTAATTATAAATAGTTTTAATTATAAACAATCTTATGAAATATTCGCCATTCGCACGGATCGGGTACTATAACTTTTCAAAAAACCCCGCAGACGTGGCTCCTGGCGGCCTCGTATAAATCGTTAAATATCGTTTATTCTGGTGCCGCAACAGCCGTTCTAAATCTTGCTCTGTCACATCAGGATGTATGGCTAATTCATTGGCAAAAGTATGGCGCAAGTCATGCGGGCGCAGCGGTGAAATATGGTGCTCTGGATCTTTCAGCTCTGCATCGTGCCATTTACCGATCTGTTCCAAGATGCGGTTTATGGAACGAGGAAATAGCCGGCCATCTGCTTTTCGAGCCGGAGTTCCTTTTGCACTCAAGAATAAAGCGAGCGTTTCATCCGAAGCATCCAGCTTACGCTCCTCTTGGGGTAGTACCAGCGAAGCTGATACCACCCGCAAAGTAGATGTTATTAAATGGGAAATTTATTGATGACGTCGTTGTACTCTTGCTGGGCATCGGTGATTGCCAGTTTTGAATAGAGTTCCAACGACTTACGGCTTTCGTGGCCCGAATAAGGCTGTATGAGTGCGTCATCGATGCCCTGCTTTTTAAGCCAGGTCAACAAGAAATGTCGTAGCTTATGCGGCGACAGATTTTGTACAAGACCGGCTTCCTCCGAATATTTGGCCAGAATCTTTCGTATTCCCCGATCCGTATATTTTTTCTTCCACGATGATTCGAACAGGTACTCGCTTGGGATCGATCCAGACGAATAGCGTGTTTGCTGGAGTAAAAGCAAAACGATCTACTGCAGAAAACGTACAGCAGCTGAGTTAAAACGCTGATTCAGTCCTTCTGGACTCATGAGAATCCCTGTCGTTGCCTCTAACGTACTACAAAGCTGGTTGAGAGAGGTCGTAGCTATTCGTTGACTCACCCATACACATAAGGCGACTAAATCTTGTACACGATATTTACTGGTTCGTGTGACGAATCCTGTTTCTTTGGCTAGTTGGGTGAGAGCAAGAGGAGACAAATGTCGTTTCAGTTCTTGTGAAAACAAATGAAGGTCGTCTGAAATACCAAGATTCATTCAGTAGACTGACTAATGAAACATATGTTTACAGGATATTCAACCGAAAGATGTGTTCATTCGGGATTTAGGCTATTTCTGCTTAGAAAATTTACATACCATTCATGAGAAAGAGGCCTATTACATTTCACACTTAAAACTCAACACACGGGTCTATCAAAGGAACGAAAATCCAGAGTATTTTCGGGATGGCACGCTCAAGAAGAAATCGGAATACCTCTCCCTGTCGATGGAAGACATTATGGAACGTCTACAACCAGGGGAAACGTTAGAAATTCCCGATGTATCCTGTTATGCGCTCTAGTCCAAAGGACTTTGATTTCCGAACCGAGGTGCCAGAGGACAAGCGATGTCTGAATCTGGAGTACATCGAGTATTCGCTCAATGAAAATCACACGGATTGTGTGAGTCTTGAAATGTACCGAGGAAAGCAAAGCAGCAAACACAAGGCACAAAATAGTGAATTGTTTCATTTAAATCGTCGTCACCTCATGGATAATTGAGCATGGTTGGTTATTTTCATATAAGCGGTACAGAATGACGCATATCTTTATATCAACACTCGGATGACGCTTACGTGCCGCTGCTTCCCGATTTTTTGTTGCTGCTTTTGATACACGCGATCAGAGTCAGAAGCAGCAGCGGGACAAATCCGCTTACTCCGATCCATAACGGCCATATGTTCGACACGATATCGGCCCATTGAATCTCGCTGTCGTACGAAACGACCGACAGGAACAGGTTTATAAGCGCAAGTGGTAAAATAAGGAGCCGGTCGTCCTGCAGGCCAAACAGCCGGGTTAAAGTTAAATTTAAGACGAACAGCGCGACCGTCGCTTTCATGTAAGAACCGGCGATTAATGTCATGCCGATAACGGATTCGATTCGTTGGATAATGTCCTGAAAGTCAATCAGACGCGCAACCATATACAAAGAATATTTGATGTCACCGGCGACCGACCCGGCTACAAAAATGACGCAAATTACGGATAAAATTAAGATGAGGGTGTTGAGAAGCAAAGCGATAAACATCAATCGGTGTAAACTGTTTTTTTTGTCCGGATTTTTCTTTACGAACGGCAGCAGCATGGCAAATAGGAAAGCTTCCGCGTTCGGGAATCCAAACGCAAAGTAAACCCCGTGCAAAACCGGCTTGATGCCATCCGGCATGGTCGGCAAGATATAGTCAGGATGATAATTGGGTATCGAAAGCAGCATCACGATAAACACAAAAAACAGCATAAACAGAATAAGGTTCGTGAACATGCGCACCATCACTTCAATACCGGCCCGCACCGTAAACGCAATGAGCGTGAAGGTAATGGTATTAAATACAAAGATGGGCGTTTTTTTCATCATCGTCGTGGTCAGAAATAATCCCGCGTCAAGCACGATTCCGGAAGCCATTTGACACATAAACAGGATAAAAGGGACGGATAGCAGCGCGGTCAACCAAGGCCCAAGCATCTCCTTGGCGTAATCGATATACGTAGAGCCCGGATATTTTCCGTGCAAATAAAGAATGCAGGCCAAAGTTAAGAAACCGAAAGCGCTCGAAATGAGAAGAGACAGCCATGCACCGTTTTTTGCGAAGCCGATGAGCGGACCGGGGATATTGATGATAGCGGATCCGGTCATAAAGATAAAAAACAAGGTGGACATTTGCACGGGACTGACCGTTTCTTTTACATTCATTACAAAATCCCCCCAATGCGATATTTAATTCATGTCAGGACTGGGATTCAAAATAGTTAACGATTATTTTCGCCGGCGCGGAAAAAATAAGATCGACCGCGTTATGTAGATCCGGCCAATCTTTTCCCGCTGCATAATCAAGCCCCAGATAGACGGCCGCCGCCACGGAGAACCCGTAAACGGCACGCCCCCGTTTATTGCTTTTTTTATAATTAGGGGCGTCAAAGACGAGTACGGCTGCGAAGATAATGATCACAATAACGAGTCGGATCAGCATCCATTTACCTCCCCTTATACTTGGAGTACGGTTTTCCAACGATCACGCCGGTATTAAGCACATGGATCTCAACATGGCTCTCGAAATGCGCAAGGGCAAAACGTTCGTCCCAGTTCTCCTTCCAACTTTTCCATAATGCGGGATGCTTGGCGAATATTTTGTTGCCGATACCAATCGCATCCAGTCGTTTGGTTTGTAGTTCAGCTATTAAATCCCGAACCTCCTGCTCGACCGTTTTCTTAATTTTTTCTTTGAACGCGACCTCGTCCTCTATCTTCACGATCGAAGAACAGCGAATCTCGCCAACCGTTCCCGCAATTCTCGTATTGAGCACAACAGTCAGCGAATCTCCATGAATAATAGGTACCACCTTCGTTTTTGCCGAAACGACTTCGAAGGCCTCTTTAACATTTTCGTTTCCGTTACTGCAAGAAAATTCAATATTTCCTTCCTCATATTGATTGGTCAGCATCAATAATCGTTGCATTTTAGTAGGAGACAGGGTGCTGACATGCTTCCCGCGTTTTAAAATGGAAATGCCCGAGGCTGTAAGCTGTTTGGAATTTTTGGATAATTGAACATATGGCAGCAGGGCTATTCCGACCTCGCTGTTCAGCTGAATGGTCAGATCCAGAAGATTCGTTTGGATGGACTTTGCCGAATAACGGGTTGCCATAATTTCCATGGTCCGCAGCTGTTCTCCAAGCGTAGACTCGATTAACGGTTTTACTTTTAAATAGTTAGCGGCTTCTCCCTTTGTAGCGAGCACTAGAGCCGTTCCCCGCGGCTCATGATCCCTGGCGAAAAAATCCAATATATCCCCGATATCCTTCTGCTTGATCATCTTTTCATTGATTAGAATGACCCGCATATGGTCCCATTTAGCTTTACGTCCGAAATGAATCGTAATGTCCCGGATCGCTTCAAAAACCGTATAGGCTTCGGTTTGAATCGTGAACGATTTCGAGTCGGCTTGTTTACCATTCTCGCTGCCTCCGCTCCCCCCGGTTGGTTTGAAGAATAGCGTGGTCAATTTAAATTTGCCGTTGTCCGTTTTATCAAAGGCGACGGCCTGGACAAAGGCGAAATCCAACAGCTCGGCCTTATCCCAGCACCCGGTTAAAAGGAACAGACAGAGGAGCATAATGGTCATCGATTTGATTGTTCTCATCATCATTATTCTCCTCTTCGGGCTCAAATCGTTACGATTTCCGGCTCTTGTGCATGTGCCGATTCCGCGGCGACCGGAGCAGAGTCTTCAAAGGAGCGCGTATCCATATATCGCGAAGATCGCGTATGCGCAGCGGAGCGAACGTAGCCAAATACGGCTGACCGAGCGACCGGAGAGCCGTCAAGTGCAGGTGAATAAACAGCAGCCCCATCATTAATCCGAAGCCTCCCAAGGTCCCGGATAGGATCATTAACGGAAAGCGCAGCACCCTCAGCGCTACCCCCAATGAATACTGCGGCATGGAAAAGGAAGCGATCCCCGTTAAAGCTACGATAATAATCATAATGGGCGAAGCGATTTTCGCTTGAATGGCGGCTTGTCCAATGACGAGAGCGCCAACGATGCTCACGGCTGTGCCGACAGGGCGTGGGAGACGTATACCGGCTTCACGCAGAAGCTCGAAGAAAAACTCCATTAATAAGGCTTCCACAAGGGCAGGAAACGGGATGCCTTCACGAGTTTCAAGAACGGCCATCAACAGAACGGTAGGGATCAGCTCCGAATGAAAGGTGCTCATTGCGATATAAATACTTGGCAGCATTAGCGCCATGAAAAAGGCAATAACCCGAAGCTGCCGAAGCAATGATGCCTCTACCATCCGATAGTAGTAATCCTCGCTCGTCGCGAAAAATTCGGCGAAAAGACCGGGACAGATCATAATGGACGGCGAGCCAGAAACCATAACGATAATTTTGCCGTCTAATACTGCTGCGACGGCCGTATCCGGCCTCTCCGTATAGCGATACTGCGGGAAAGGGGAATAGGTGCTGTCTTCAATCAATTCCTCAATAAAGGAGGTATCCAGTATTTCAACTTCTTTTGTTGCACCAAGCCTTTTTTTGAACTCTTCCAGCGTTTCCGGATTTACGGCGCCTTCCAAATAACCGAATGCGGCTGTAGTCCTGCATTCCCCGCCCGCAGAAAACATCTCGATTTTAAAAAGGTGGTTTCTTAATCTTGAACGCAGCAAACCGATGTTTTTCGTTAAATCCTCGGTGGTGCTGTCATGGGGACCCCGCACGACAGGCTCCATAATCGGTTCGCTGACCGTTCTCGATTCAACAGAATAAGCGTTAAAGCTGAGCGCTTTATTCCACCCGTCAAAAAAGATAACCACATGTCCGCTCATAATTTGTTGTACGGCATCGGGCAGTCCTTCCACGATCGAAACCCGGTGGGAGGTTACGCCTCGGTTTTCAAAAAAACGGATGACGTTTTCCGGCGCGATCGAATGAAATGCCCCTGTTTCTTGGGAGGCAAGATCCAGGAAAGCGGATTTTAAGAAAAGAACCTCCTTCTCTTCGACAAGCGTGCTGCAATGAACCGAAAGCGCTTGATATTGAAACGCGGCACCGTACTGGGAGAGCTGCATGACGATGTCGTGACAATGCGATAAAAGCTTTTCCAATTCCTCTCGGGTATAGGACAAGCTTTGTGAAATCGGTTGTTGGATGCCGCTGGCGGGCTTATCTCTTACAGGGGTATTTTCGGATTGCTTATATTCCCCGGACCTGTCGTTAGACGCCATAACTGTATCCTTTCTTGAGGTAATTCTAGGAAGTTATTATTCCAATACCCGGTAAATCTATTCATTATATTGCGTACATGGTCCAATAAAGGAGCTTTGGTTCCTTGATTGTTGAATAAAACAAGAAAAGAACTTACATCTTCTCCTTTTAGTTCTCGTAGTAATTTACTACCCCTAAATATTTTGATCAATGGCTCTTGTCTATTCAAACCATCTGAGAAAATATCAGGAGCGTATTTTGTTTGGTGAAAACGGAAAGAAGTTATCGCATAATGCGTTCGTTAGCGGACTATCAGAAATATCGTACTCGCTCGTTATTTTCGTTCCTGGTGATAAAGAACATCACGGTAAACGATATCATCAATGTAAAGCTGAAAACGGTCTATGATTGCTTTGGCAAAATGGTTACGGAAGAATTTTTTATGCCTATTTGGAGGCATGCCGATACGCTATATATTCCTCAAACAGTTGCTGACGGTGATAGCCACTTCTCTGAAAATATCGAGCTTAGCATCATTTACAGTACGCCCAATTTTGAGAAATTCGCGTATAGCTATAAGCGTAAAGAGAAAAATGTATATAAAGAACGACTAAAAAAGAGATATTGGGATTCATTTGGATCACGAAGGTTCGTTACTACCAAGGTAAATTCTATAGATTTGAGAAGGTTGGCGGATAAAAAAAATGAAGAGAAAGAAAAGAAAGTTGATGATAAATAAAAACCTTTAGCTGCCGGATGCCAATGCGTCCAGTTTTGTATTTATCGTCCCTCTCCTTAGCGAAAAGACGACCACCCCCAACAATTTTGGGGATAAAGGTCGTCTTTTTGTTTCGTACCTTTAGCCGGTCTACAAAACCATAAGTTCTTCAGTGACCTCGGACCTTTCACGGAACTTTTTTTCAGATGCTTTGCCGGGCCATCCCATAGCGTACGAAATCCGATTTGTTGGCGGGACCCTGGTAGGACAATGAAACGGTTATTGACCGAAAGACGCCCCCCCGTTCACATGGATCACCTGCCCCATCACATAAGTGGAATCGTCAGATGCTAGGTAGACGTATGCGGGTGCAATCTCCCACGGTTGGCTGTCCCGTCTCATCGGTTGATCAAAACCGAACGACATATAAAGCTTCGGAGGCATCGATGCCTGTTGGAGAGGCGTCCACGTTCTTCCAGGAGCAACTGCATTTACACGGATTCCGCGGTCGATCAGCGACATGCTCAAGGAACGCGTAAACGTGTTAATCGCGCCTTTGGTCGCTGAATAGTCGATCAACCCTTTAAATCCGATATTTGCGGTTTCGGAAGAGGTATTGATGATCGTACTTCCCGGTTTCAAGTAAGGGAGGGTCGCTTTGGTGAGATAGAATATCGCAAAAATATTCGTTCGAAAGGTTCGTTCCAGTTGTTCGTGCGTAATGTTTTCGATGCTCTCCTGATAAAATTGCACCGCCGCGTTGTTGACCAGGCAGTCGATTCGGCCGAAAGTACGGATCGTCATTTCCACCACATGCCCACAAAACGATTCATCTCCGATGTCTCCGGCGAGCGTGAGGCACCTTCTGCCCAACTGATTGATCCTTGTCCACGTCTCCTGAGCATCCCCGTGTTCATTGAAATAGACGACGACGATGTCCTCTCCTTCTTTGGCGAACGCGTACGCCACTGCTCTTCCGATCCCGCTATCTCCACCCGTTATAATCGCAACTTTATCGCGCAGCTTTCCATTTCCGACATATGCGGGGTTTTCAGAAACGGGTCTTGGAATCATGATGGATTCGATACCGGGCTGCTGGGGCTGATACTGAGGCGGATAGTAAATCGGAATCTTTTCACACTCGATATAACTACCGTAAATGGGCTTCATGATAATCCCATCCTTCCTCAAAACTGAGATACTTCAACATATGCCCATCGCGGAGCGGTGTGCCGCCAGCACTTATCCTTCGATAGCAAGATCCGCGGTAAAGGACCCGTATGATGTCGTGACATCCTTCGCATACGAGAAACGCGGCGATGAGCGGAAGGTTTTAAGGTTTGCGAGCAGTTTGCTGCTTGCTGTCTTGCCTTGACGTATGTAGTTTTCAAAGAGCAAAAACTCACTCGTTATACCGTAGCCGTCGCAAATTTTAGATCATATAGGTTCTCGCAGGGCAAGGGCAGCCCGAAGGGACGACAAAAAGTTTTTTGAGCGTTCTTCTCAAAAAACTTTTTTCGCCTTGCGCGGAGAGGCTCTATATGGTCCCATGCGACCGGATGGATACGGTTTGACGAGAGTGACTTCTTTGAAGAACGAAATAGGCCAAGGCTGCACGCGGTATACGCCTGCGAAAAGAACCTTCCGCTTCTTCGTTCAGGGCTTGCAAACGCGTTGCTTCGTGGGATGGGCTTACTTGCTTTGGGAACGATGATGGAATGGAGTGATAGCGGAGTGGAATCATGGTTCCGATCTGCTTCGTAGAACATGATGGTTTGCGGAGATGGAGCGCCAGTGGAAGCGGAGAAAGCCATGATGTTCGAGCATTCCCCAAAAGGTTTTCAGCTTCCTTGCGAGTCCAGTTAAGAATCCCAATGGAACCCGGATGACTTTGCCGGGGTCGCTTGGAATTTAGGGACGCTGAACCGGGGGATTAGAATATTTGATCATTCGTCTTTGATGCCTTCATTTGAAATCGAAGCCGAAGTATATCTAACACCTTCCGATCGAATGAGTTAATATAATTATTCCACATTAATGCGGTGTCGCGTTAAATTATTTGAACACAAACAAGGCCGTCGAAACTTTCTCGACAGCCTGAGCGCCTATCGGAGATAGGCGCTTTTTTATGAAAATGGTTGCAAAGATTACCGAATCTTTGCAGCGATATACACTGTGGAGCTATTATAAAAGTTTTTATGAGTGCCAAGGTCCCAGCTGAAAGTACTAGGATCAGAAATTGCAGTGTTAATGGATGGCAGATGGCAGAATCTAAGTATGACTTCCAATACCCTTCTTACAGCAAAGGGCATTGTCCCTGCACGGGTTTTGCAATGTGTAGTTTAAAGAAACTAGTCTTAATCAATGGGGGTATTACCAAAAATATGCTATATTTGGATTGCAGGACCAAAAAATTAAATGAAAGGATGAGAGATTGAATGATAAAGACGATTACGAAGCAGGCTTGGGAGCGCCCCGTTCTCGAGGTGCTGGACGTTAAAAAAACATTTAGTGAGCTGCCAATGTGGGGATTTGTAATGGACGATAGTGAATTCTGGAAACGGGAATTGTTAATGAGCTAAATATTTAACAGGCTCGTTATGATACATGATGTATCATATAGCTTAGGAAAAGGAGAACTCCGATGATTAAAAAAACCATTCTGGCTATCGTAGTGGCTCTTTCTTTACCTCTAAATATCATGGCTTATGCGGAGCCCACAAATCAAGTGCCTTCCAAGGCGGCAAGCAAGAAACCTTCATCCTTCCAGATCATAGTTAAAAATAATTTGGAAGGACAGAAAGACGAAGTGATTTTAGTCGGTTTCTCGCCTAAAGATATCGTTAAAATATATGACTCTCCAGCCCGTGGAAAGCTGCTAGGTTCTATCACGATTCAAAGTGATGGAAGGGCTACTGTTTTAATTGAACAACTAAGCAAAGCATCTGGCAAAGTTTTTGTGTCTGTAACTAACACCGGTAAATCGGAGAGTCCCCGAACAAAGAAAGAATATGCCGAAGAAAAACCTCTGGAACTGGAGCCTCCCGTTACTCGATTTGAAATTGAGCAACTCATGGATGCAACCATAGACAATAGTCCCTATACCGCGGGATTAAGAATTAAGTTATATGCCACTGACAATATTAAAGTAGTTTCTACGAGATATCGAATTAATGGCAGCGGACAATGGTTAGTCTATTCACCCACGTATGGGATAACGGTATTCGCAGATAACACTCACAAATTAGAATATTACAGCGTAGATATAGACGGGAACAAAGAAAAAACGAATATAATGGATTTTGACGCAGGGACATTTAAGGGCGCAGGTATGTGGTAATTTTACAATTGTAAAAGTAGAATGAAAACGACATTAAACCTCCGCTTGAACTGTGACCCACAAAAGGGTCACTTTTTTCAAAGTGTCCTTCTTGTGGGTCACAGTTCAAATCGCTTCTAAGGCGCGTGGGCGCTCTCGGTCATGGCTGCCAAAGAAGGCTAGCATCGGGCTTCTCCGGATTCGGTGAAGAACGTAGCGCTCGGCACCAGCTGCACGGAGCACGTGATCTGTAAAGGCTGTGCCGGTTGATAGAGCTGCGTGAAGCGTGACAACTATAGGACAAAGTCTTAAAATTCTCATCACTTTCTTTAAAATCGTCATGAATTGTGCTAAGCCTCTTCTCAATATGATAAGGCTAAAGTAAGATGGGCTTGAGAATGAGAGAGGAGTTAACTTGGATGAGTGAACAGTTCGAAATGTACGATGATCCGTTTAAGATGCTGATCTTGCTAGTAAAGATGGCTGCGGATAAAAAAGGTGTGCAGCTTGATTTTGCCAACGTTCCGGAAATTGAAACCGATACATTTTTACTGGAGAACAGCAAATTTGTGTACAAGAAGGATGGTACAATCATTGAATGGTTTCAGTTTCTCGGACGAGATATTAACTGCAGCCGTGACCTAAGCCGCTCGGAGTACAACAAGATGTTTGTCGACTGCATGCACTCGTTGTTTTTTAGCTAGTTCATGAAAAGTTTGAGCCTAAAAATTTCGCGCAAATAAGCAAGACAGCTCTACCCCGTGTACCTATTGAGGAAGAGCTGTCTTGCCGAGATCATTGCTGCGTCAGACAGCGATACACTGACTCTGTACCTGAATCCCGTTTCACAGATCGAGAGGGAATACACAATGAAACGTTATTGAGATGCCCAATAAAGCTAAAACGATTTAACTCCGTTTCAAAACATTCTATTATTTTTACTGTTGAAATAGCTGAACTATCATTATGGCAGTTATTAATATTCCCCCTAGAAAGACTACAAGATACCCAAATCTGTACAAAGAAACCATTTCTATTAGAATCTCAATAACGACCCACAAAGATATTCTCTTGTTTTTGAATCCTTCTCTAAAGTTTTTATAAAAATCAAGAACATCAGATCCTCCAATCAAAATCATACCAATACCAATTACAATCCCTATTAAAGGATTATTCGTCACAAAAGAACCTCCTATTTTTAACATTGAACCCGGCATGCGTTTCTTTAGCCATGTCGATCCCTACGACGAGATGCGAGGTGGTAATTCGTTCAATCCGTTGATTTTGTGCGTCTGATTGTTTAAACTTCATAATAAGAGCGCCTCCTTGATGTGTTGTGGACAAACCCATCATACCGAGGCGCTCTTTTTTTGACAAAGGCCATTTCTTAGTCTTAACAGGAATGTAGCTTAATAATCGTTGTTGTTTGATTTGTCTTTCAACAATTCTAGTATTTCTTTATTTGTTTTATGCATTGATCTCAACTGAAGTTCAATACCTATTAACGTCACTAGGGCTAATATTGATATTATGATCAAAATAATTCCTCCCTTCATATGAACAACACGAATTTATTGTTTATATTGTAGATGGTACAACCACTAAACTATTCTGCAGTTACTTCAATAGAAAAGAGGAGCTGCCACATAGCAAACTCCTCCACTATCGTACCCGTTAACGTAATAACGTTATCGCAACAAACTTTCGCATTTCTTAATCATAACCACCTTCTGCCATAGGTAACGCTATATATACGACTTTGCCTTCAACGATCTGCTGGATATATGTTCTTAATTCCAATAATTGATTTGCATCATTGGTCACACTACAATTCTGGTCAGTCCACAAGAAGGTTTTCGTTTCCCCATCGACAGTAATTTTCCAGCTGTCTATATTACTTGGAGTCTTGAAACAGCCACCTTGCTGTGAAAATTCTTTTGTTCCCATGATGTTTATTTCTCTCATCTTTTCATAAATACTTTGCACCTCATCTTTTTTAAATGCGAAGTTTGCCGTTGCCGTACCTTTCATAATCAAATCTTTTGTAACCGTATTGTCATAGGTGTTTATTTCATTTTTGTTTACCTCACCATACCCGAAGCTGACCGAGAAATTGAAATCCTCGGGCATTTCCTTAGGCATTTTATTCACCTGACTAATCTTAGATTCTGTATCCGATCCGTGTTCTAAATCCGAATTCTGACCACAACCAGGAATGAACAACAATGAAATAATTATCGCTAAAAGTGTCCTTATCATACTAATCCCCCCGTTACATTGATAACGTGTACTGGAAGGGATTTGTTGCGTTAAACTGCCCGTTAGCTTAACGAAGAAAGGAGCAGCTGCCGCAAACTGCTCCTTGATTGTTGAACTATCGTTTCCCGTTAGTTAAACCATGGCAATCGTTTTGGATATGAAAAATAACTTTTTTATGTTGCCGGATCCAATCGTTGCAACGCATTATGCATAAAATTTTATGATTTCAATTTTGACCTGAAAAATTGTAACTTTGGTTTTCCATTCCAACTCCGGCCATGCCTTGGATTATTTCCTTTCTTTGTTCGCTCCCCTACCTGGTATAAATCGTAGTTTTCTAATAACTTTCCCAATTGTTGTTTTCGCAAAGCCACCACTTCGCGATCAACACCTTTGCAGTCACCATGCGCAATAATAATGAAGTCAACTTCATTACAAATTTGTACGATCCACTTATCATTAAGATCGTTGTTCAACACATCGTTAGTTTTTCCGCAGAGATTGTTCGGGCTTGTATCCACATAGGACCAGATATTTAGGCAGTGAACGACCTCAAACGAATGACATTCATTTTCGTAGCACCAGCATAAGACTTTGCCTATAGTTGGATCAGGAACCCAGTCTGTTTTATCTGAAGATTCATTCGTTGTTGATCCATTCATTTGAATAACAGCAGCTTTTTTACCGCCATGTGGCTGAATAGACCTAAAGGTTAATACGTATCGATGATTACCTGGCTTATAAACGTAATTTTGGGGCTCAACGTTTTTCAATTGATAGTAACTCTTCGATTTAGCCAAACTTGTTTTAGCCACTGAAGTCCCCACCTTTGTATTCCTTTTCGAGTTTCATAATTAAAGTTACTTTATCCTATATTGTCTGCTGCTATTTCGTAGCTTAATGTACTTTCCCACCATATTTTTTTGTCACCACTGACAAGTTGTTGAATAAGATCTCGGAAAGGATAAGGTTGTAAATTGTGTTTAATAAGTTCATTTACCGACACCCAATAAAATTCAATATGAGACTCACGAGATGCAGGAGATTTTAACACATCCAGTTCAGGTACTTTCACTTTGAAAGCTTGGTTAATCTCGCAGTGTAACTCCTTATTTTTTTCCCATTTATGCTCAACCAATCCTAAATAGCCATCTATGTAACAAGACAAACCAAGTTCCTCTTCAATTTCCCTTTTTAATGCAGCAGGAGCGCTTTCACCAAATTCAATATGACCTCCTGGCAAAAAAGTATTTTTATGTCCTATTGCATGCGCCAACAAAACCTTATCATTGTTGATAATAATACCCCTTGCCAGGTGATGAAAATTCGAAGACATTCTTTTCACTCCCATATTTTTGATTCAATATCAATTCGCCTTTTGGCTGAACTATCCTGCCATTAGCTTAATAAAATGAGCTGACCACCGACCGGCTGTTCAATCATTAAAACCTCTTCTATGTAAACTCGTTTTGTCTCATAATCAATTCAAATGTCACCAAAAAATGATGACCAAAAATAACTAAAACTTCTGTTACGAATAATTCAAAATCATTATGTCTTAATGCATGGGAGAAGAACTAAAAATCAAAGATATTCGTAACAGAATGTGTATTCTGTTACGAACGTTTATTTGGCTTTCGGGAGCCGCTTATCCCAACATGTTGATGAGCTCTTCTGGATACAGGCCAGTTACTTGAACTACCCCAGTCCAATCTATGGTAAATTTGTGATTTATATAGTAGACTTATAACCGATTAATTAAAAGAGGGGACTGTTTCGTTTGTTACTCAAAATTCTTGGATGGCTGTTCGTACCATACCTCATGATCTTGTTTCAATGGAGAAAAGTTGGTACCGCAGGCCGAATTTTAGGATCAACTTGGGCTATTATAGCGCTGCTGGTAGTTGTTATCAATGGTGTTTCAAATCCAAGTACAGAGCTTTCAACTACTAACAAAAATGGGACTACTGCGGAAGCAACTCCAATCCCAAGCCCTTCCGCAACCATTGTGCCCGATAAAACAGATTCTCCTATTTCTAAAGATGTACCAGTTAAAAGCGATGCTCCACATTTAACAGAAAAGCCAACGGAAAAACCAGTTGTTTCAGAAAACACCCCTAACTCCTCCGCATACGACGTGACACTCTATTTCCCTGCAGAGAAATATCCTGAAACAGCAGCTCATATCTTAAGTGCTATCGAAGACGGTGAATCAGCTACGTGTACGATTGATCGTGATAGTGCTGAAGAGAATCGGGATGAATCATTAGCCGGCATAGAAACCAAAGACGGATATGATCGCGATGAATGGCCAATGGCCATGTGTGCTGAGGGTGGCGATGGAGCTAATGTTGAGTATGTTTCTTCGTCAGATAACCGCGGAGCCGGTTCGTGGGTAGGCAATCAGCTTGAGCAATATGAAGATGGTACGAGGGTCTTATTTGTTATTGATGGGAGTTCTGCTGTAGCAGTTGACACAAAACCACAAGCTACAACAAAACCAGTAGTAACAGTAAAACCTAAACCAGTTCCTACAAAAAAACCAGTTCCAACTAGTAGACCTGAGCCTACAAAAGAACCAGTAGAAGAAATATATTACGCAAACTGCACAGCTGTAAGAGCTGCTGGAGCAGACCCAATTTATGAAGGTGATCCGGGTTACAGCTTCAAGCTTGACCGTGACAGAGATGGCGTAGCTTGTGAAAAGTAAATAAAAACCATAGAAGCCCACAGACCGTATTGGTCGTGGGCTTTGCTTATTATGCTAGTGGTAGCTTGGGTTACTTGCCTATTTTTAAATATATATCTATTCTACTTCTATCCTTATAATTGGTTGTAAACCACTTGTTTTCAAGAATTTCATACGATGTTCAAAATTATTCATCGCATCCGAACAATCGATTTCATCTAGATTAAGACTGTTAAGGATTTGACGTTCCATTGTGACTGAAAGTATCGCAACTCGATCCTTAATGCCGGTCGATGAGTTTAATCGATCATCAATAGCATGAATTAAAACCTGGTTAACCGGAAGAAGTGAAAAAACATCTCGAGCAATACGAATTGCGCAACTGCAAATATAATCCTGCTCAAGATCATAGTATTTTGTCTTTGGCATATCTTTGATTGATAATTTTCCTGTTTTAGTCAGTGTTTTCACTTGCATTGGAACAATTTTTTCACTGTTTACTTCAAATTCAATGACCATGATGTTGGGATCATCTCCAACGTAAAACTCGAACCCACTCCCAAATTCAGTAAGATCGTCAAGAGGATTCATCTCCTCGATAACCTGTAAATATGCTACTGTATCCCCTTCAATAATCCTCTTTGCTAGTTTAACTGTTTCCTCCCATGACTGATAATCTTCTTGATCTTCTTTTCTTGCATCGAGAATTTGTTGTTCAAACATTATACGTATCTTTTCTGTTCTCTTGAACAATTTATCCAATAACCCCGGTTTGAACTGTAAAAGAGCACTCTCGGCAGCTCTTTCCTTCGGACCAGTCTGTCCTTTAATTAGTGGCGGAGGACAAGTCTGTAAAGTCTGCCAATCGATAAGGTCATCACACTCTTTATGAATAGAGTGAATCATCTCAATATGATTTTCATACATATCAACTTCGTATTTTGCCCTTTGCAACTCTTGCATTTTTTCACTTTCGCGCTGTAATTTGGCTAACTCGTTTTGACGTCTATATGCTTGAGTACGCTGCCTTCGTCCTGACGAACCGGATGATGAATAAGATATACCTGTTCCTGGAAGCGATGCTGTAACTCGGCTGCCCCTATGGGAATTCACACTATATCGCAGCCCTTTTCCACCAAAGCTTAATCCTGCACTCTTTGTTCCAACATTCAATCGGATTCCTGGTGCAACCTTGAAACTCTTACGAAATCTAAATCCCATTCAGTTGTTCTCCTCATCATAAATTGTTATGTATTTTAAGCTTTTGAATGCCTTTTGAAGGAGTTGAATTTTACCAATTCAATTTTATATTCTACAATTTCTTATCATTCCCTTTATTTACTGCACCTGTCGTTCGGATCAGTTCATGTGGGACTATATGAATACCTAGGGTAACTTTTGAATAGCCCGTTCAAAAATAATTTCATAATCTGTAGGTTTTCCATGACCATTGTAATGTGTCGGTAAAACCTACACTAATCTCCAACCGTCTTTCGCACGTTCATCTATTCGGGCAAGGTCACCCCTATTTTGTGAAAATGATAAAGGAGCTGCCTCGGCAGCTCTTTTATCATTTGTATAGAGTCCTTTATTGAACTAACGTACCCGTTAGCGTAATGAATATAGCGAAATTTCCTACTCGACCACCGTAATTGTTTATGCACTTCGCCGTTATAACGGCTATCCACCATCTCTTGCGCAAGCGAAAAATCACTAGATACTAATAAGATTATCATTTACTACATTCGTGCAACCATGTTTACCATAATATTAAGATAGACATACTTTTTCAGTGAGTGATTATTCCGAACCTGTGGCGTCTGACTTGATCACGAAAGCGTATTCCCGCAAATGCTCGCCCCATTTACCTTTTAATCGAAATCCCCTTATCAACTTTCCTGGTTCGTAGTCATTACTATTCGAACTAAATTTTGAGCTTAAATTTTCTTTAAGCTGAAATGAAACAACCTTATCCATTGATTCTAAGGAAACGGATTCCGTTGCAAGCGAGGAATACTTCATTGTTCCGTCTTCTTGTAACACATAGTCATACAACTCATAGGATTCAGGAAACGTATCGCTAAAATGAATGGTCATCGTTTCGCCGATTTGAATGTAAGGTATTGTTGCAGCAGCATCATTCATGATAGATTCAAACAGAGACGTGTCCTCTTTATCGAACGTAGTAATGTTCTTCGATTTTACTGTATCCATCAAATCTATATTTCCTGCCTTCATTTCAATGTCTGGTGTATGGTTTCCCTCTTTCTTCTCTTCCGAGCTGCAGGCTAACAGGGTGCATGTTGTAATGAATAGGACCAATATGAGGGACGCAACTTTAATGCTTGCAAACATAACTAAAACTCCTTTACAAAATAATTTATTGATCTGAATACTTATAACGATCATTGCAAGGGAAATGTTTCCAAAAATTCACTTAATTTGAGTTTGCTGTATTTAAGCATTAAACAAAAAAAAGATCGCGTATGTCGCTGACTAACATACCAACATAAGAAGCAGGCTGCCACCAGGCTAACCTGCCAGTTAGCTCAACGCCTTACCTTTTGGAGATGGAAACTCCACAATTTGAATATTTAATAGATCCAAAACAGCAATTATAGCCAACGCAAAACCACTGTTCCATATCTCATCAATCCAGTTCTCTTCAAATTTCTTCGTGCATTCATTAATAACATCTTGATTTATAATGATTGAAGATGCTTCGACTACTACAGAGTAGAGATGTTCATTAACGCAAACTTTATCAATCATCCATTTTAGCCCTGCATGGACACCCATATCGTATTCACTTGTCGCATTCTCATGTGAAGCTATCCATTCAAGCAATTGGTATTTTCGATCTTGAGTCATTTCCACAGTAACAGTGAACATAAAATATCAACTCTTTTATGGTTTAGTCCGAACTCCATTTGGGAAGGTCCCCATTTCGTGTTGGAAGCTGCGGTCGCGTATGGTTCCACTATCGTTTCCCGTTAGCTCAACGTCAATTTCGAATTGTTTATTTGCTCTGTTTCTTCATATTATCCATGATTTCTTGAATTTCTTCCCGACTTGCAATACCTGTTTCATCGAATGAACACATCAGACATGAACGAAACTCAATTTCATTTCCATTCTCATCAATATCTGCAACCGCTTCTGTCCACTCTACCTCTTGACCACAAAAATCACATTTTTTAGTACCAAAATCACCTTCAAAGAACAGGCAGGAGATTTAAGTGGTTTTGTTCATGGTAATGCCTTACTGCGTCATGCTGGTCTCAACCTTGCAGAAGCAAGCTCAGGTAAATGGACCGGACAGATGAAGATTAGCAAACGTGGACGTTCTCGTCTCCGACGTTTC
>NZ_JBWDNW010000005.1:0-354758 GCF_056269405.1 Paenibacillus sp. J2L1-98
CGCCGCCAGCGTTCGTCCTGAGCCAGGATCAAACTCTCCAAATTGGTGTTTGACTTGCTCATTACTTGTTATCGCTTTTTCGCTTATCCCGAAGGATTTGCGAGGCAGTTATTACTCGTTGTTCAGTTTTCAAAGAACAATCTTTTCTTTCGTGTCAGCCGTGTATCTCGTTGGCGACTTAGATAATATATCACAGACGCCCAAGTTAATGCAAGTGTTTTTTTAAAACTTTTTAAAATAAGTTTTTAGCATTTAATCCCGTTATCTTTGTTATCGTTTCTCACAATATTCCGTTCCTCTAAAGTTATTCTAATCCTACAATAAAAAACAGCAAGTACGATGATTCGCCAAGAAAGCTTAAACCAGCTTTACCGCGATACACACATACTTACTGTTTATTTTTGAAGAAGCTCCCTTATCTGAGCACTTCTTTTATATAAAGATTTCGATCAACGATTAGGTTTACGATTGTTCCTTCAATTGATACCCACGGTCTAGTCGGATAATTCCGATCCGAGAATACAATTTCCCCCATACGTTCATCACTAAGCTTTACGATAGTTCCATTATGGAACTGGGTAGCCTTCTCAATAAATGTACGAACATAAGCCGGATCCAGCTTGCCAAAAGCATCACTTTGAATTTGTTCCAGGACAAGATAAGGAGAAGCAGCCTTCCTATACGCCTTGTTCAAAGTCATTGCATGAAAAATATCAGCAATAGCTACGATTTTGGCATAAGGATGGATCTTCGTCGCATCTATACCGAGCGGATATCCCGTTCCGTCAACCTTCTCATGATGCTGCAGCGCAGCCATCTTCACGCCTTCATTTAGTGCGGGTACATTTTTGAGCAGTTGATAACCGAGAACCGTGTGGCGCATCATTTCTTCTTTCTCTTCTACCGATAACGTATTGGGCTTCGTCAAAATGGCTTTGTCGATTCGTACGTTGCCGATATCATGCAATAAGCCAGCAAATGCGATTTGCATCCAATCCTTTTGAGGAAAGCCGGTCCATTGCGCAATTTGGTAGGAAGTTAACGCGGATGTGATGCTGTTATGGAGCAGATAATCCTTCTCCATAAATTGACGCGGTATAAAGGTCAACAAGTTGTAGCTCTTAATATGCTCCAGCATCTTCTCAAGCTGCTTTCGAATATCCATAACCGGCATAGCTTGACCAGCTACAAAAGAGTTAAATACTTTGCGTAACACATTAACCATTTTGTCATACTCTTCATGAAGGGGAGACGCGGCTATTACTGGGTTCGCTTCCTGTCCCGTATCATCATCTGCATCCTCGCGTGTTTTGCTTGATGCTTGGTTTGATTCGACTTCAACATTCGTGATAAGGAATGCTTGTAATATTTCTATTTCTTTAGTTGTAATGACCCTTCCCTTTTGAAAAAGAATACTGCCAAGCGGGGTGAGGACATCTTCACTGATTTTTTCGCCTAGCTTAAGCTGTGATAACGTTACCGCTGCCACGAGACTCCGCTCCCCTTGTGCCTGATTAGTATATCTGGCATACATATATCTCTGCGATACACAAGCTGAGCCGCCGTATGACGGCATCAGCCGTGTCCGCTATCTTTATTCTATTGGTGTTTCGCCGTTGTCTTGTTCTTCATTCTCATCCAACACTTCATTATCTTCGTTACGGGCAACGCGGGTAACAGTCGCTACCGTATCATCCTCACGCGTGTTAATGAGTCTTACACCTTGCGTATTCCGGCCCATCGTAGATATGCCTTCCATACTTGTGCGGATCATCGTTCCGGACGCAGTCATTATCATAAGGTCCTCATCGTTCTCAACGACTTTGAGCGATACGATCGGCCCGTTCTTATCGGTTACGTTAAGCGTCTTAATCCCTTTACCGCCACGGTTTTGAATACGGTAATCGGCGACTGGAGTCCGTTTGCCGTAGCCTTTCGAGGTAACGATAAGAATATCTTTATCAGGTACGATTACGTCCATATCAATAACCGTATCATCATCATCGAGTTGGATACCTTTCACGCCGGTAGCCGAACGTCCCATCGAGCGAACATCCTGCTCTGAGTAACGAATAGACATCCCTTGCGCTGTCCCCATGATGATTTCCTGATTGCCGTCGGTCAGCTTCACGCCAATTAAATCATCGTCCTCACGGAGCGAGATCGCGATTAATCCGACTTTCCGGATGTTGACATAGTCATCAAGTGGAGTCTTCTTCACAACCCCTTGTCTTGTAGCAAAGAACAAGAAGTGCTCCGAATCGAATTCTTGCACCGGTATAACCGCGTTAATCGTCTCACCTTGTTCGATTTGAATCAGGTTAATGATCGGCGTTCCGCGAGCGGTACGGTTGAGATCGGGAATTTCATAGGCTTTGAGCTTGTATACCTTACCTTTGTTCGTAAAGAACAGCAGATAGTGATGCGTATTGGATACAAACAAATGCTCGACAAAGTCATCATCCTTAGTTCCCATGCCGACTACGCCTTTACCGCCGCGCTTCTGGCTGCGATACGTACCAACCGGCAAACGCTTGATATAGCCAGAGTGAGTAATCGAGATAATAACATCCTCACGAGGAATAAGATCCTCGTCCAGAATCTCTTCATCGCTCGCCATCAGCTCTGTCCGGCGCTCATCACCGAAACGGTCTTTCAATTCAGCAAGCTCCGTGCTAATGATATCAAGCACAAGCTGCTCATCGGCTAAAATCGCCTTATATTCAGCAATTTTACGCATAAGCTCTGCGTATTCTGCTTCAATTTTGTCTCTTTCCAAACCAGTCAGACGTTGCAAGCGCATATCCAAAATCGCCTGCGCCTGCTCATGGCTGAGCGAGAATCTTGTAATCAAGCCTTCGCGGGCTTGATCGGCTGTCTGGGAACCGCGAATTAATGCGATTACCTCGTCCAAATGGTCAAGCGCAATTCGCAAACCTTCCAGAATGTGCGCCCTAGCCTCTGCTTTCTTCAAATCGAATTCGGTACGACGACGAATAACCTCGATTTGATGCTGCAAGTAATGATAAAGCATATCGCGTATGTTAAGCGTCTTAGGCTCGCCATTTACGAGTGCGAGCATGTTAATGCCAAAGTTAGATTGCAGCTGTGTATGCTTGTACAAATTGTTCAGCACTATGCTTGGATTAACGTCTCGGCGAAGCTCTATAACAACACGCATACCGTTACGGTCGGATTCATCACGTAAATCGGTAATGCCTTCGATCTTCTTCTCACGAACGAGCTCGGCAATTTTCTCAACTAAACGCGCCTTAATAACTTGATAAGGCAACTCATGCACAATGATACGTGCTTTTCCGTTATTCTCCTCGATAGTCGCCCGTGCCCGCATCGTTACCGAACCGCGGCCTGTCAAATAAGCTTGCCTGATGCCTTGACGGCCCATTACAAAACCGGCTGTCGGGAAATCGGGACCTTTTATATATTCCATTAACTCAACTGGCGTTATATCCGGGTTAACAATTAGAGCCTGAACCCCATCAATAACCTCGTTCAAGTTATGAGGAGGAATATTCGTAGCCATACCGACGGCAATCCCTGTAACCCCGTTTACGAGCAGGTTAGGATAACGCGCTGGCAATACAACCGGCTCCGATTCTTCACCGTCGTAGTTGGGCGCAAAATCAATCGTTTCCTTGTTGATATCGCGTAACAATTCCATTGCTATCTTCGAAAGACGCGCTTCCGTATAACGCATTGCAGCTGCAAAGTCACCATCGATCGAACCAAAGTTCCCATGTCCATCAACGAGCATATAACGCATGGAGAAATCCTGCGCCATCCGTACCATCGACTCATATACAGCTGAATCACCATGCGGATGGTACTTACCGATTACTTCCCCTACTATTCTCGCCGACTTCTTATGGGGCTTGTCAGGTGACATGCCCAGCTCAGACATCGCATACAAAATGCGTCGATGTACCGGCTTAAGACCATCCCTTACATCGGGAAGAGCACGGCTTACAATGATACTCATAGCGTAATCCATAAAGGAATCCCGCATCTCCGTACCAATATCCCGATCTCTTATAGATATACGTTGTTCTTCCGCCATGATTTACCTCCCTAACGCCATCTATAGCTTCTTGAATCATCATAACTCTTATATTACTTTCTCAAAAAGCGAGCATATAAACCTTTTTCGCTCATGCTTTTGGAATTCCCGTGAATATGACATAATTCGTCATAAAAAATAGGTGAATTACCGCTCTCCATATACGTAAAACTGCCATAAAATAAACAAACCCAACTTTCATTATACCACTCAATTCTAAGTCTGTCTCCTGCATCGTTTGAAATCGTTTATACGCAAAGAGGCTTTGTGAGAGGAGAAAAATCGTTGAGCATTCAACGCGTTCAGAGTAAATGGGCTAAAACTAACATCATGCTTAAATCTGATTATTTACGACAGTATATGCCTCTAACAAAGCTATTTAGCCGCAGCAGCCTTCAATCAATGCTAAGTGATTATGGCATGGTTTATGTTAAGCCGATAAACGGTTCGTTTGGAAATGGCGTCATTCGTGTAGAAAGAACGACTGTTCCGGCTCTCGGCTACCGATTCCAGCTGGATACAAAGGCCACATTCTGCCCCACATTCGATCAGCTCTTTATGAAGCTCGTTAAGCAAAAGAGGAAGCGCAGCTACATTGTACAAAGAGGAATCCACTTGCTTCGCCATCAGAAGCGCCGCTTCGATATACGAGTCATGGTTCAAAAAAACTTGCGCAATGAATGGGAAGTGACCGGCATTATCGGACGGCTTGCCCATCCGGCAAAAATCGTCACAAACTACCATAGCGGAGGTACGCCTATGGCCATCGAGCGGCTTATGAGCGATCATGCTAACTCCTCCGAGCTCGCTGCATTTCAAAACCGGCTAAGAAGGCTGTGCATTTCCATTGCGAACGTGCTGCAAGCAGAGTATCCGAATCTCAAAGAACTAGGCGTCGATATTGCGATCGATGCAAATCTGCATCCTTGGATTCTGGAAGTGAATACATCTCCCGATCCTTTTATTTTCCGGAAGCTGCCCGATAAAAGTGTCTTTCAAAAAGTATACCGTTATGCTAAAGCATACGGACGTTTCAAAAAAAGAAGAAGCCGCCCGTGATGGTCGGCTTCTTCTTTGCAGATCTTTATGATTAAAAATCGAGATTCGTTACATATCTCGCATATTTTTGAATAAAATCACGGCGTGGTTCGACATTATCACCCATGAGTGTATCGAACACGACATCGGCTTCAATGGCATCCTCAATCGTTACCTGCAGCATCGTACGGCTTTCCGGATCCATCGTAGTCTCCCATAGCTGAGTAGCATTCATCTCGCCAAGTCCTTTATAGCGCTGAACGTTTACTTTGACGCCTTCACCGAATTCAGCAATGATTCTATCGCGTTCCTTTTCGGTTTGCGCGTAGCGAATAACCTTATTGCGTTCAATTTTGAATAGCGGAGGCTGCGCGATATAAATATAGCCCGCCTCTAAAATTTGACGCATGTAGCGATAGAAGAATGTCAGCATGAGCGTGCGAATATGAGCACCATCGACGTCAGCATCGGTCATAATAATGATTTTGTGATAACGCGCCTTAGACAGATCAAATTCATCGCTAATGCCGGTACCGAGCGCCGTAATGATCGCCCGAATTTCCGCATTGCCAAGAATTCGATCTAGGCGTGCCTTCTCCACATTCAAAATCTTACCGCGCAGCGGCAAAATCGCTTGGAAATGGCGATCGCGACCTTGCTTCGCTGATCCGCCTGCAGAGTCACCTTCTACGATATACAGCTCACTGATCGATGCGTCCTTAGAGGAGCAATCCGCAAGCTTACCAGGCAGAGAGCCCACTTCAAGCGCGCTTTTGCGACGAGTCAGCTCACGCGCTTTGCGCGCTGCTTCCCGTGCACGAGCGGCCTGCAAGCCCTTCTCTACGATTTTACGAGATACCGACGGGTTTTCCTCAAGAAATTCCTGCAGCTTCTCGGCAAAGAAAGATTCTACGATTCCGCGCACTTCACTGTTGCCCAGCTTCGTCTTTGTTTGCCCCTCGAATTGCGGCTCTGGAATTTTGACGGAGATAATCGCGGTCAATCCTTCCCGCACATCGTCGCCGGAGAAGTTCGAATCATTGTCCTTGATTAAATTCGTTTTACGGGCATAGTCGTTAATAATTCGCGTCAGGGCGCTCTTAAAGCCGGATTCATGCGTACCGCCCTCATGCGTATTGATATTGTTCGCAAACGAATAAATGTTTTCAGTGTAGCTGTCGTTATATTGCAAAGCGACCTCTACATGGATATGATCCTTCGCCCCTTCAACATAGATCGGCTGTTCATGAAGGGCCTCGCGATTACGGTTCAAGTATTTGACAAACTCGATAATACCGCCCTCGTACTTAAACGAATTCGATACACCCGTACGCTCATCGGAAAGAACAATCTCAATTCCTTTATTCAAAAACGCGAGCTCGCGAATACGCGACTGCAGCGTCTCATAGTCATATACAGTTGTTTCAGTGAAAATTTCGCTATCCGGCGTAAACGTAACCTGAGTGCCCGTCTCCGTCGTATCGCCAATTATTTTGATATCATACTGCGGAGCGCCCTTGCGGTACTCTTGCTGATAAATATGGCCTTCGCGTTTTACTTGAACAATGACGAGTTCGGACAGCGCGTTTACGACTGATACGCCGACCCCGTGCAAGCCGCCGGATACTTTATAGCCCTCTCCGCCAAACTTACCACCCGCATGCAAGACAGTCATAACGACTTCTAGCGTCGATTTTTTCAGTTTCGCATTCTCGCCTACGGGAATACCGCGTCCATTATCGATAACGGTTATGCTGTTATTCTCATGCACAATAACTTGAATTCTCGTGCAATAACCGGCCAAAGCCTCGTCAATACTGTTATCGACAACCTCCCATACGAGATGGTGGAGACCTTTGCCACTAGTGGAGCCAATATACATCCCCGGACGTTTGCGTACCGCTTCTAATCCTTCCAGGACCTGTATCTGACTCTCGTCATACGTATGCTGTTCCAAAGACATGCAACTTCACTGCTCCTCTCAACTGCTCTTCCTGTTCGCCTTAGCTCTAGCCGTTTGCTGCAAAATGATGGGCCCGTTTTTTCAACGTAGAGGATGAAATAGGCGAATAATATATTTTCTGCTTCGTAACAACGATCGATTTCGGCTCTTCCTCGCCTATCGTTTCAACGTCTTTACGCTTCCGTGCTCCCGCAACGAATTGTTTGGATAGTTTAGAGGATTGCTCGATCGAAATATCAAAAATGGCTACCAGCTCCGCAGCCCGGATTATTTTCTCGCCGCCCAAATGGATGTACATATCCTCTTCATCACCTCTCCTATCCGCAGCTTAACGTGTCACTCGGCCGTCGTGTACATGGTAGATGCCGGCATCCTGAAGCCTGCTCACATTCACGCTCTCAAGGCCGGTCGTTGTAATAAAGGTTTGTACTTTACTCTGAAATGTCTCAATAAGCTGCGTCTGACGATTCTGATCGAGCTCCGACAGCACATCATCAAGCAGCAAAAGCGGATATTCTCCGATTTCCTCGTTAATGAGCTCAATTTCTGCCAATTTCAAAGATAGGGCCGTCGTTCGCTGCTGCCCTTGGGAGCCGAATATTTGCGCCTCTTTGCCGTTAATAAAAAACGCCAGATCATCGCGATGTGGCCCGACGAGCGTAACGCCTCTGCGAATCTCCTGATCTTTCACCTGTGTTAACTTTATCATAAATTGATCAAATAAAACAGTTTCATCTTGCAGGGCATCCGTGTCAAAAGATGGACGGTACTGGATGGTGAGCTGCTCGGTGCCGTTCGTAATGCCCGCATGAATTTGTTCAGCAAACGTTTGTAATTTATGTATAAAGTGTTTCCTTTTTTTCATGATTTTAACACCATGCTCTGCCAGCTGCATATTCCACACGTCCAGCATAGTCTGATTAGCTCCTCCAGGGTAAGAAGCCTTCAAAAAGTTATTCCGCTGCTGAAGCACTTTCCCATACTGCTGCAGCGTATACAAATAGCCGGGCTGCACTTGTCCGATTTCCATATCGAGAAACCGTCTTCGTACACCCGGCGTTCCTTTCACGATTTCAAGATCCTCCGGCGCAAACATCACGACATTGAGAGAACCGATAAAATCACTCAGCTTACGCTGCTCGAGCCCGTTAATTTTCGCTTTCTTGCCTTGCGCGGAAAATAGGAGATCCAGCTTGATCGACCCGTATTTCTTGTCGACTTCTCCCGCAATACGGGCAGAATCGGCCTGCCAGCCAATAAGCTCCTTATCCTTCGATGTGCGATGCGACTTGGTTAGAGCAAGTACGAATATCGCTTCGAGCAAGTTGGTTTTGCCCTGTGCATTCGGCCCAAGAAATACGTTGACCTTATTAGGAGTCTGTAGGTCGAGTTCACTATAGTTCCGGTAATTTTGCAGCTGTATGCTCGTTAAAAACACGTTTCGACCTCCCGGTCCGTTGGTGCGTTACGCTTTACCTACCGTAAAGACGCCGCAGCCTTCAACCTCTACTTTATCTCCAGCATACAATTTTCTTCCTCTGCGGTTATCCGCTTCCCCGTTAATGATCACGGTGTTCTCTTGAAGAAAGAACTTAGCATGCCCGCCGGTTGAAATGCAATCGGATAGCTTTAAAAATTGGCCAAGCGTTATATATTCCGTTTTGATGCCGATTTCCTTCATCGAAATAAGTCATTCCTTTCTTCGCTTAAGTTCTCTGTTAGCCCGTTGTTCTATAAGGCAAGATGACGTACATGCTGTACGCATGATCCATTGGACGAATAATAATCGGGCTCATTGCGCCTGTAAAGCCGATAAACAATTGCTCACTGTCGATTACTTTAAGCACATCAAGCATATATTTCGAGTTAAATGCGATGCGAAGCGGTTCGCCGTTAAATTCCGTCGGTTCGAGCTGCTCCGTTACGCGGCCAAGCTCAGTCGAGCTGGACGATATTTCGATAGTTCCGTCTTCAAGCGTCATGAGGCGAACGATATTCGTTTTTTCCTCGCGAGACATGAGGTAAGCACGGTCTATGGCGTCCATTACTTTTTTTGTATCGAGAACGAGTTCTGTTTTAAAGGTTTGCGGAATAATCTTAGAAGTATCGGGATAAGTTCCATCGAGAATACGCGTATAGAACAATACGTTTCCAAGCTTAAATAGAACTTGATTGTCTGCTACCACGATATCTATGAGCGCGTTTTGCTCCGGAACGAGCTTCGACAGCTCAATTAGCGTTTTGGCTGAAATAACAACGTTACTGAACTTGAACTGTGAGTCGGTATCTACCTGAGCGCTGCGGCTGGCTAGACGATGGCGGTCGGTTGCTACAAATTTCAGCTCGCCTTCAAGCAAGTTCCATAGTACACCTGTCAAAATTGGCGTTTGTTCGCTTGCCGAAGCTGCTAGTACGGTCTGACGAATCATCGCTCTTAATAAATCGCCTGGCATTTGCAGCAATTCGTTCTGTTCGATGGAAGGGAGAACCGGAAATTCTTCAGGATCGAGTCCTACCATTTGGATTTCCGTTGATCCGGAACGAATGATTGTCTGGTAAGTATTGCTCACTTCGATAACGACTTGCTCGGATGGAAGCTTCTTTACGATTTCGACAAAAAATTTGGCAGGTAAAACGACGCTTCCGGGTTTATCCACATGTGCAATAACGAATTGATCTCTTTCCACAGGGATAAAGCTTTGAATGGATATATCGGTATCGCTGGCGGTAAGCGTTACGCCCAAGTGGGTAACCTCGATTTTAATACCGCCGAGTATTGGTATGGCAGGCCTTGATGATGCTGCTTTCGCTACTTGTTGTATCGCATCGTTTAATTCATTTTTTGAGATTGATAATTTCATGTTTTCACTCCTAGCGTTCTTATAGATTCATCCGAGTATGGGTTCGCACAAAACGAGCTTTTGCCGCCAAAGGAAGGCAATCGCCGTTTAGCGTTTTTGATGATGTTTTTTTAAAGATTTTTAGTAGTCGTAGTAGTAGGGGCACTGAATATGTGGATAACCCCGTGGAAGACCGATAAAGCAAGCCTATCCACATGTGCATAGCGTGTGTATAGGCTTGCTTAGTTGTTCACATATGATTTTTGATCTTTTCTGTCAGGTTTTGAATGATTTTGTACAGGTCCTGATCTATTTTAAGCTGCTGCGAAATTTTTTCGTGAGCATGGATGACTGTCGTGTGATCACGGCCTCCAAATGCTTCGCCGATCTTAGGAAGCGAGAAGTCGGTCAGCTCCCGCGATAAATACATGGCGATTTGCCTTGGATAGGCGACAGCCTTCGTTCTTTTCCGCGCTTTGAATTCCTCCAGACGCAGTCCGTAGAACTCCCCGACTTTTGTCTGAATATCATGCATTGTGATCATTCTTGGCCGACTGGAAGGAATGATGTCCTTTAGCGCTTCGGCTGCCAAATGCGATGAAATATCAGCGTTTATTAAGGATGAATAGGCGACTACCCTAATAAGGGCGCCCTCCAATTCACGAATGTTCGTATCGATCTGGTTAGCGATATAGATCATCGCTTCGTTAGGAATATCTAAATTTTCGGCCCGGGCCTTTTTGCGCAAAATGGCGATACGTGTCTCCAGGTCCGGCGGCTGAATGTCGGTAATGAGCCCCCACTCAAACCGGGAACGCAGCCGTTCTTCCAGCGTTGGAATTTCTTTTGGCGGCCGGTCACTTGAGATGACGATTTGCTTACGTTCCTCGTGCAGCGCGTTAAAGGTATGGAAAAACTCCTCCTGCGTCTGCTCTTTACCCGCTAGAAATTGAATATCGTCAATAAGAAGGACGTCGATATTTCGATATTTCGTGCGGAAGCTCTCGCCACGGTTATCACGAATGGCGTTAATGAATTCATTCGTAAATTTCTCGGACGAAATATAGAGCACTTTCGTATTCGGGTTGTGATCCATGATGTAATGGCCGATCGCGTGCATTAAATGGGTTTTGCCAAGCCCGACGCCACCGTACAAAAACAAAGGATTATAGGCTTTGGCCGGCGCTTCCGCGACTGCAAGCGAAGCAGCATGCGCAAAACGGTTGTTAGCCCCTATTACGAATGTATCAAACGTATATTTCGGGTTAAGCAAATGAGTAGGCGCTGCTTCTTCATTTAAGACTGGGGAATTCACTGTTTTCGGCGGAATCATATAAGCCGGTTCTGCGCTCTTCGGTTCTTCAATGGAGAAGCGAACATCGACCTGCCTGCCCAAAAACTCGAATAGCGTCGTTCTTATTAGTTTTGTATAACGGCCCTCCAGCCATTCGGCCGCAAATGTTGTCGGCGCTGTTACTTCAAGCATGGAATCATCGACAAAAGAAGCCTTCGTTGCTTTGAACCAGGTGTCAAAGCTAGGCTTGCTTAGTTTAGTCTGGATGATCGACAACACTTGCTGCCATAAATCATAGGTATGGCTGTCCACAGACTGTCACTCCTTATCCAAATCGCCTTGGTTGGCGCAGTTACAAGAAAAATTGTCGAAAATCAGGGTATTATAACGAATGCATCCACATTATAAAGAAGAATAAGTGAATGAGTTATAAATAGGGGATGAGTTTGTTCACAATGTTATCCACAGGCTGTTGATAAAACTGAGGCAATAACGATCTAATCCACAATGAAAACATATTTATCATAGCAAAAGATGCCTTATATTTCAACGGATTCGCATATTTTATCCACATTCTCAACTGCTTGTGCATAAAAGTTATCTACACCACTACATATTGTTTATATCTTGTTAAGATTTCGACAAAGTTCGTTCGGCGCTCCTGTGGATTGTGCACATGTTATTAGTTTTTGATAAACGGAGCCGTTTCATGCGTTTATCCACAGCCGTATATCAAAAACTTTTATCAACAAGATGAAGTATGAACAGGACATTGACTTTTGGCGGCCAACGTGGTTTAATAAAAAAAGCGTTTTTTTAAATATAAGGCTGCGAAACGATGCTGCTCCGTCAAATAAGGCGGCGAGAGCCGTTTACGCTTGATTGGAAACACGCAGTATAGGAGGTGCAGAACGATGAGACCTACATTTAGACCTAATGTAAGCAAACGCGCGAAAGTGCATGGATTCCGCAAACGGATGAGCACGAAGAACGGACGTAAAGTTTTGGCAGCGCGTCGTCAAAGAGGAAGAAAAGTACTGAGCGCATAAGCAGAAGACCACGTCCGGTGGTCTTTTTTTTTTGCTTATGAGGGTGAGGAGCAGGGAGCAGGCTGCTTAAGCTGCTCCATTGCTGGCGATACTTAGTAGAAGATCTACGAAAGAACGGTGGCCATCAGTCGTGCATAGAAAATTGCGTCTTCGCAACCGTGAAGACTTTAGCCGAATTTATCGAGGCGGTAAATCGTTTGCGAATGGACAGTTTGTCGTCTATTGGTCTAAGCAGCCATCGGCGGAGCCGTTTCGCCTCGGTGTGTCCGCGAGTAAGAAAATAGGAAATGCGGTTATACGCAACCGCATGCGCCGAATGATTAAGGAAATCGTTCGTCATCAAGCAGATCGGATCGTTCCAAAAACCGACTTCATACTAATAGTAAGAAAACCGGCTACGATGATGAAGATGAAGGAAATGGAGAAGAGCGTTCTTCATGTATTGAAGAAGGCCGGCTTGCTGAAGAGCTCGGGCCAAGTGAAGGAGAAGCAGGCAGATTAACGTTATTCTGCAGGCTTTCTTTGCGTACCTGAAAATCGATATGCATCAAGAGTGAAGAAAGCGGATGCAGGTACAGTCTCGTTGTTTCTTTGTCCCATAAAATATGGTATAGTCTAGAATGGAAATATAATAATGTATAAGATATACAAAACCTATATTTCAAGCCCGAAACATATGCTGCGCCGCAAGTGTATGGCCATAGCCGTTTACGTTTGGAATATAAGCAGGTATAAGCTTAACTTCTATACATAACTTATATTTCATCGCGGGACAAGCTTTCGCCGCAAGGACGGCACCGGCCGTTTACGCTTGATGTAATGGCTCTCAGAGAGGAGTTTTAATGTTGTTGTTCTGGACTAAAAACAAGAAATGGATTTTAGTGCTTGGTCTTGTTCTGTTGATGGGTGTGCTTGCAGGCTGTGGCGCTCCAACAACCAAGACGACGGAGACTGCTGATTTATTGCACGGAAACTTCTGGGAGAAAAACGTCGTCTATTATTTTGCAATTACGCTTGATACGTTCGCAGGCTGGTTTGGCGATTCCTACGGACTTGCTATATTGCTTCTGACGATCATTGTAAGAACCTTGATTTTACCGTTAACGCTTAAGCAATACCGCAGTTCTAAGGCCATGCAGGCTTTGCAGCCGCAAATGGCTGAGATCAAGAAGAAATACAAGGATAACCCGCAGAAGCAGCAAGAGGAAACGATGAAGCTGTTCCAGACGAATAAAGTAAATCCGATGGCGGGCTGCTTGCCGCTTGTTGTTCAAATGCCGGTATTTATCGCGCTTTACAACTCGATTTACATGAACCCGGATATTCGTGAGCATACGTTCCTTTGGTTTGAACTTGGTAAAAGTGCTAACGATGGGGGCTGGACCTATTATTTCCTCCCGCTCCTGGCTGCCGCAACGACTTTCATACAGTCTAAGATGATGCAGAAGCAGCAAACGCAAACAATGCCGGGCATGGGTATGATGTTGGCGATTTTCCCAGTGCTTATTTTTGTTATGGCGATCTCGTTCCCAGCAGCGCTTCCGCTTTACTGGGTTTACAGCAACATTTACACAATTGTCCAAAACTACTTCCTGTACGTTCGTTCATCTGACAAGGGTAAGGAGGCCCCTGCGAAATGAAGAAAATCGTTGCATCGGGGAAGACGGTAGAAGATGCTGTACGTAACGGACTAACACAATTGCAAGTAACTGAAGACCGCGTTAAACAAATTGTGCTGGAGCAGCCCACTAAAGGTTTTTTTGGACTGTTTGGCGCAAAGGAAGCGAAAGTCGAGCTTGAGCTTATTCCCGATCCTATGCTGGAAGCGGAGAAATTTCTCCGTGAAGTAGCTGGTACGATGGGCCTGCAAGTGAATATCGATCGAAAGCAAACAAGAGAAGGAACTCACCTGGCCGTTTCTGGCAGCGGGGACCTTGGTATGCTGATTGGACGTCGCGGACAAACGTTGGATGCATTGCAGTACTTGGTTAATATTGTGGCTAATCGTTACTCAGACAGTCATTTGCGTATCGTACTTGATGCAGAGGATTTTCGGGAGCGCCGCCGCAAGACGTTAGCGGATTTATCCGATCGTTTGGCGGGACGTGTCATTCGCACGAGGAAAGAAGTTGTACTCGAGCCAATGTCACCGCATGAGCGCAAAGTGATTCATTCGCAGCTGCAGAACCATCCTAAGGTGAAGACGTTCAGTAAGGGCGACGAGCCGAACCGGCGAGTTGTCATTGCGCTGAGACAATAAGGTGTGCCACATAAAAGTATACGAATCTATACGCTATCCACAGCAATGGCTCATAATGGTCATTGCTGTTTTTCCATTTGAGAGGTGCTGACAGCAATGGTACATGATACGATAGCAGCCATTTCGACAGCGGTCGGAGAAGGCGGCATCGCCATTATTAGAGTAAGCGGACCGGAGGCTATTTCCGGAATCGCAACGATTTTTCGTTCGAAAATAAATCTGAAGGATGCAGAAACACATACGCTGCATTATGGACATATCGTTGACCCTTCGTCAGGCGAAGAGGTAGAGGAAGTGCTGGTAACGCTAATGCGCGGGCCTCGCTCCTTTACAGCAGAGGATGTCGTTGAGATCAATGCGCATGGCGGCGTCATCGCCGTCAAGAAGGTGCTTGATGTCGTCTTGCAGTTGAATGGCTACCGTACGGCGGAGCCTGGAGAGTTCACGAAGCGGGCTTTCCTGAACGGCCGGATAGACCTGATGCAGGCGGAGGCCGTCATCGATTTGATCCGGTCCAAATCGGATCGTGCTTTTTCCGTAGCACGAAAGCAAGCGGAGGGTGTTCTGTCGAAAAGAATTAAGGCGTTAAGGCAGACAGTTATTGAGCTGCTTGCACATATTGAAGTAAATATCGATTATCCGGAGCATGACGTTGAGGAAATGACGAGTTCGTTCATTCGTGACCAATGCGATTCTGCTATTGATGAAATAGATCGTCTGCTAAAAACGGCGAATGAAGGCAAAATATTACGAGAAGGCATCGTGACGGCAATTGTCGGACGCCCCAATGTCGGCAAATCATCTCTTATGAATGTGCTGACACAGGAGAATAAAGCGATCGTCACGGATATCCCGGGAACGACCAGGGATGTCATTGAGCAGTTTGTTGCATTGAACGGAATTCCGCTTCGGCTGCTCGATACTGCCGGCATTCGCGAAACATCGGATGTGGTTGAGCGAATTGGCGTCGAACGTTCGCGAAATGCGCTGGAAGAAGCGGATCTGATTTTGTTCGTGCTTAACAATAATGAGCCATTGCAAGCAGAGGATCGTGAGCTGCTGCAGCAATTGAAGGATCGACCCGTGATTGCGATCGTAAATAAGACTGACTTGCCGCGTCAATTAGAAATTGAGGTGGTGGAGGAGTCGATTTCTGCTGATTCGATCGTTAGAATGTCGGTTCTTGAGGAAAATGGCCTCGATCGATTAGAGAAGACAATAAGTGAGATGTTTTTTGAGGGTCAGCTCGAATCAGGCGATTTGACTTATGTCAGCAACGTTCGACATATTGCATTGTTGAAACGTGCGCGGCAATCGCTGGTTGATGCAATAGAGGCGTCGGATGCGGGTATTCCGATTGATCTTATTCAAATCGATGCGCGTTCGGCATGGGAGTCGCTTGGTGAAATTCTCGGTGATGAAGCCGGCGATTCATTGATCGACCAAATTTTCTCGCAGTTTTGCTTAGGGAAATAGATGGAAGTAGGCTTTCTGGCCAAACTTGGATTATGCTTATAAGAGTATGTTGTATGAGATAGGCCATGTTGAATGATTGAATATCGGTTTGCAATGAAGCCAAGCTAAGTTTTTATTACTTTGACGGTTTTCTATGAAAACCTTAGATAATGGTTACGAAGTAAATTTTCTGCAAAAACCGAGCAATTGCTCAACTTGCAGCATTTCTACAAAATTCGAGCATTTGCTCAAGATGCCGGATTTCTACAAAAACCGAGTTTTTGTTAGGTTGTAGGTTTTCTGAGAAAACCTTTAAGGAGGGTATAGAACAATGGGATATGTAGCTGGAGAATATGACGTTATCGTCATTGGAGCGGGACATGCGGGCTGTGAGGCTGCACTTGCTGCCGCGCGTATGGGCTGTGAGACGCTGCTGCTTACGATAAACTTAGACATGGTTGCTTTTATGCCATGTAATCCATCGATCGGAGGTCCGGCCAAAGGTCATGTCGTGCGTGAGATTGATGCACTGGGCGGCGAGATGGGACATAATATCGATAAAACGTTTATTCAAATGAGGATGCTCAATACGGGTAAAGGGCCAGCAGTGCATGCGCTGCGCGCACAGGCCGACAAATTTGATTATCAGCATCTAATGAAGAAGACGATTGAGGAAACCCCTCATTTGACGCTGCGCCAAGGTATGGCGGAGGAGCTCATCGTTGAGGATGGCAAATGCTTAGGAATTGTAACAAAAACAGGTGCAGAATATCGTGCACGCACGACCGTTGTTACGACAGGCACCTATTTGCGCGGCAAAATCATTATGGGCGAGCTGATGTACGAGAGCGGTCCGAACAACCAACAGCCTTCAGTCAGACTATCCGCAAGCTTGAAGGAAAATGGTTTGGAGCTTGTACGTTTCAAGACAGGTACGCCGCCGCGCGTGCACAAGGATACGATTGACTTCTCCAAAACAGAAATTCAACCTGGAGACGACATACCTAAATTTTTCTCGCATGAAACGGAGTCGTCCTCCAATGAGCAGCTTCCTTGCTGGTTAACGTATACGTCAGAAGCGACGCATAAGATTATCAATGATAACCTGCATCGCGCTCCGATGTTCTCGGGTGCCATTGAGGGAACGGGACCGCGTTATTGCCCATCCATTGAAGATAAAATTGTTCGTTTCGCAGATAAGCCAAAGCACCAAATCTTTTTAGAGCCTGAAGGTAAAAATACATCCGAATACTACGTGCAAGGACTCTCGACAAGCATGCCTGAGGATGTACAGCTAGGCATTTTACGTTCCATCCCAGGTTTGGAAAAAGTTGAGATGATGCGCAACGGTTATGCCATTGAGTATGACGCTGTAGTGCCAACACAGCTGTGGCCATCCTTGGAGACAAAGGTGATCGATAGTTTGTTCACTGCTGGACAAATTAATGGAACATCCGGCTATGAAGAAGCTGCAGGGCAAGGCGTAATGGCTGGCATTAACGCTGCACGCAAGGTACAAGGAAAAGAACCGATTATTATTGGACGCTCAGAAGGCTATATCGGGGTCATGATCGATGATCTCGTTACAAAAGGCACAAACGATCCTTACCGCTTACTCACTTCAAGAGCGGAATATCGGTTGCTTCTCCGTCACGACAACGCGGATTTGCGTTTAACGCCAACCGGCTATGAGATTGGTCTTATTTCGGAAGAACGTTACAATAAATTTTTGCGTAAAAAAGAGCTTGTTGAAATTGACATCGAGCGTTTGCGCGCAACAAAAGTAAAGCCGGATCAAGTTAATGAAATGCTGACTGCTGCCGGTACGGCCGCTATGGAGCATGGAACAGATGCCTTATCCTTGCTTCGCCGTCCTGAAGTGACTTATGCAATGCTCGAAACCGTCGTTCCTTCCGTTCCGGAAATGACTGAAGAGATGAAGGAACAGGTTGAAATTCAAATCAAGTATGCGGGTTACATTGAGAAGCAGCTGGTTCAGGTTGAGCGGTTGAAAAAAATGGAGAAAAAGCGGATTCCGGATGACATCGATTATAACGATGTACGCAGTCTAGCTTCAGAAGCGAAGCAAAAGCTTTCTCTTATCCGTCCGCTTTCTATCGGTCAGGCATCCCGTATTGCCGGAGTAACGCCTGCCGACATTTCAATTCTTCTTGTTTACCTTGAGCACTATAACCGTGTCACGGCAGCGAGGGGTTCGTAATATGGACGATACATTGCAATGGTTTACGAAACGAATGGAGGAGAGCGGAATTCCGCTCTCAACCGTTCAGCTTGATCAGTTCGAACTCTATTACCGGTTGCTTGTCGAGTGGAATGAAAAAATGAATTTAACCGGCATTACGGAAAGAGATGCCGTGTATGAAAAGCATTTTTATGATTCTGTATCTCTTTCCTTCTACGCTAATATGAGCAGTGTGCGAAAACTTGCTGACATTGGATCGGGAGCAGGGTTCCCCAGCATTCCATTGAAAATTTGTTTCCCTCACTTGCAGGTGATGATTGTCGATTCTTTAAACAAAAGAATTCAGTTTCTAACGCATTTGAAGGAGCAGCTTGGTTTAGATCAGGTTTTATGTCTTCATGGCCGAGCTGAAGATATTGCGCAAATGCCAGAACACCGCGATAGCTATGATTTAGTAACAGCAAGGGCGGTTGCACGTTTGAATGTGTTGAATGAATTTTGTTTGCCGTTCGTGAGGAAAGGCGGATTGTTTGCCGCGATGAAAGGCTCGCAATCTGATGAAGAAGTGCGGGAAGCATCTTTTAGCCTAAGAGAGCTAAAGGGGAAAATCAAATCGCAGCATCAGTTATCCCTTCCAAACGAGCAATCCGAACGCCATATTATTTTAATAGAGAAGAAAGAAGCTACTCCTCGCAAATACCCTAGAAAAGCAGGAACTCCACTTAAGCAGCCGCTAATCTAGTTGTTAAGGAATGTTCCACGTGAAACATTTAAACGGATATGATTATTACAATCGAATAATCGCCATAATCATAGAACAATTATTCATTATAAAGAAGTGTCAAGCAGGAGAACGTTTAGCCATAGTCGAATTATATAGTTAGATGAAGAGACTGGACGATACCGGTAGGCGAGCGAATACAATTACTGCTGCCATGTGACAGCTGTTAAATTGTAAGGTGCATAATATATGCACTGAATAGTGGTCTTTCACTATACATGGCTATATTTTAGAAGAAGCCTCTCCTATCATTACCGAATCAATTTGGTTATGGATGTTAGCCGTGCAGTTGACGATTATTACCTGAGAGAGGTTCTTGTGACCTAAAATAATCCAATTGGCAATGAACCAACCTTACTGCTGAAGCGTATTTATTGCAAAAACCTTGTAATTGCTTTTTAATAGAATGATTGCATGTTAGGTATTGATCTATTAAGCATGCTAGCATTTTATATGAAACGCATGGTTTCTGTTGTGAGATGGAAATAATGGTTTCATTTGAAGCGGTTAAAAGCAAGGTTTATCTCATGACCGGGTGGTAATTATCGATATGAAAGAACAATTTTCTCGATTGTTCGGCCTGTCCGAGCAGCGCATACCGCAAGATGAAGTTCGGCAAATACCGATTCATGAAATCGATGCGAGCCCTTTTCAGCCGCGCACGATTTTTGATGACGACCGAATTGAAGAGTTATGTCAGACGATCAAAACGCATGGTGTCATTCAGCCTATCGTTGTTCGTATGCGTAACGGAAGATATGAGATTATTGCAGGGGAACGCCGTTGGCGTGCCGTTACTAAACTGGGGTATGATACGATTCCCGGCATTGTTCGTGAGTTTAACGACTCGCAAACGGCATCGATTGCTTTAATCGAAAATCTTCAGAGGGAAAACCTGTCGGCTATTGAAGAAGCGATTGCTTATCAAAAATTGATAGAGCTTCATCAGTTAACACAAGAAAGCTTGGCTCAGCGTCTCGGCAAAAGTCAATCGACTATTGCCAACAAATTACGGTTGTTAATGCTAAATGATACGATTAAAGCGGCTTTGATGGAGCGTAAAATTACGGAGCGGCATGCAAGAGCGCTATTGTCGTTAGATAATGAAGAATTACAGCTTAAAGTTTTAGAAGAAATTATAACTAAAGATTTAAACGTTAAGCAAACAGAAGTTAGAATAGCCTTCTTAAAAGAATCGTCCAAATTGAAAAAGGCAAAGCGCATTTCTTTTACAAAGGACGTACGATTGGCGCTAAACACAATTAGACAATCAATTGAAATGGTATCTGGTTCTGGTTTGCAAATTAAAACGAACGAAAAGGATCATGATGATCATTATGAAATCGTCATTCAGATCCCTAAACGATAGAAGTAGAATAACCAAATTGCAATAATTCCATACTTATTTAGTGCCGTCCTCACTGAGGGCGGCGATGCCATTTGTAGCTTAATTTTTATATTCGTACAAGCATCAAGCGTAAACGCCCAACGCCTTTTTTGGGCTGCAAATCTCGTTTCGCGATGAATTGTAAGCGCCGTATACTGTTCATGTGTATACATGCTTATATTTCAAGAAAATAGCACATAAAAGTTGTACACATAGAGGTGAGCCGGTTTTGTCGAAAATTATTGCAATAGCTAATCAGAAGGGCGGTGTCGGAAAAACGACAACGTCTGTCAATCTAGCAGCCTGCCTAGCATCACTTGGTAAAAAAGTGTTGTTAGTTGATATTGATCCACAAGGGAATACAACCAGCGGACTTGGTATCAACAAGGGTGATGTAACCAATTGTATTTATGATGTTCTTATTAATGATGTCCATCCGAAAGATGCGATGTTTGACACAGGCGTTCAGGGTTTGAAAATCATTCCGGCTACGATTCAACTGGCTGGTGCGGAAATTGAGTTGGTACCTACGATATCACGTGAGCTCCGTTTGAAAAAATCTTTGCAAATGGTTAAGGATGAATTTGATTATGTTCTAATTGATTGCCCTCCTTCGCTCGGTATATTGACTATCAACTCGTTAACCGCAGCTGATTCGGTTCTAATTCCTATACAATGTGAATATTATGCGCTTGAAGGATTGAGTCAACTTTTAAATACGGTTCGACTCGTTCAGAAGCATTTGAATACATCTCTTCAAATCGAAGGCGTTCTTTTGACGATGCTTGATGCAAGAACAAATCTTGGCATTCAAGTTATTGAAGAGGTCAAAAAATATTTTCAACAGAAAGTTTATCAAACCATTATTCCGCGCAATGTTCGTTTGAGTGAGGCGCCGTCACACGGCCAAGCTATTATCACATACGATCCGCGATCTAAAGGTGCGGAAGTTTATCTTGAACTCGCAAAGGAAGTGATTATGTATGAGCAAGCGGCTAGGTAGAGGGCTGGATGCGCTTATCCCATCGCTTTCTGTGAATGATGATGATAAAGTGATTGAAATTTCATTATCTCAATTGAGACCCAATCCGTATCAGCCAAGAAAAACGTTCGACGAGGATTCCATTAAAGAGCTAGCTGAATCCATTAAACAGCATGGCATCATTCAACCGATTATCGTTCGTACAGTTCTGAAAGGTTACGAAATTATTGCGGGTGAAAGACGGTTCCGTGCTTCTCAATTTTGCGGGAATGCTACAATACCTGCAGTAGTAAGATCATTTACTGATCAACAGGTCATGGAAATTGCATTAATTGAAAATCTTCAGCGTGAGGATTTGAATGCTATAGAGGTTGCAGTTGCTTACCAAGCTTTAATCGACAAGTTCAAGCTTACGCAAGAGGAGTTGTCAATGAAGGTTGGCAAGTCTCGCTCGCACATCGCTAACTTTGTTCGTTTGCTTTCACTGCCTGCCGAAATTAAGGATAATGTTTCACGTGGAACAATTTCCATGGGACATGCAAGAGCTTTGGTTGGTATTAAGGATGAAAAGTCTCAGAAGGAATTAGCCGATCTAACCGTTTCCTTGGAGTGGAGTGTGCGTGATCTCGAAGAGGCCATTCAGAAGCTGGATACGAAGCAGTCTGAAGATAAAACAAAGCCGAATCAGAAAAAACGCGATCCATATATTGATCATCTTGAAGAGTCGTTGCGCGAACGGTTTAAGACGACAGTTAAAATTAAACAGCAAAAAGATAAAGGTAAAATTGAGCTTCAATACTACAGCAAACAAGATTTGGAACGATTGCTAGAGTTGCTCCAGTACATGGCGTAAGCTATACCAAACAATGGCATACCTAAGTTGTAATCTTGCTTTTGAAAGATTAAACTAAGGTATGCCATTGTTGTGAATATGGAGTAGGAAAGGTGTGGAATTCGTGATTAATAATGAGCAGTCGGTTATTTATTTGGATCATGCGGCAACCTCTTGGCCTAAGCCGCCGGCAGTAACGGAGGCCGTTGTAAATGCAATGTTAAATGATGCAGCTAATCCGGGAAGAGGCAGCCATGCTATGGCTGTGCGGGCAAGTCGTATAATGTTTGATACGCGTAAGCAGCTGGCCAAGTTGTTTAACATAAAAAATCCAAATGATATTGCATTTACCTCCAATACGACAATGTCACTCAATATGGCAATCAAAGGATGGCTTAAACCGGGAGACCATGTCATTGCGACTTCCGTTGAGCATAATTCGGTAAGACGGCCGCTTTATTTTTTGGAGCAAACAATTGGCATCGAAGTAACCTACGTAGAATCCGATGAACGTGGAAATCTAAATATAGATGACGTTGCTGAAGCGATTCAGCCTAATACAACATTGGTTATTGTCAATCATAGCTCAAACCTATTAGGAACAATTATGCCGGTGGCAGATATTGCGGAGCTCACAAGAAAGCATGGCATTAAGCTTCTTGTTGATGCTGCTCAAAGTGCAGGGATTATTCCTGTAGATGTGAGATCGATGGGGATTCATATGCTCGCTTTCCCTGGACATAAGGGCTTGCTTGGCCCACAGGGGACAGGAGGGCTGTACATCGATCCTGAAATGGATTTGCTGCCATTGTTGCATGGAGGGACTGGGAGTCAATCAGAGGCGCGTGAGCAACCTCTAGTTAGGCCGGATAGATACGAGGCAGGTACGCAAAATACACCTGGCTTGGCAGGCCTTAAAACTGGCGTTCAGCATGTATTGAATGAGACGGTACAGAACATCCATACTAAGGAATGGGCTTTGACGCAAAGGCTTATTGAGGGACTGATGCCTGTGAATGGCGTAAAGCTAATCGGACCGGAACTCGGGGAACAACGAACAGGAATTGTGGCTTTTAATCTTGAAGGTGTTGATCCGTCTGAGCTGTCTTTTATTTTGGACCAGCATTACCGGATCGCCGTGCGAGCAGGCTTTCATTGTACACCGCTCGCACATGCATGCGCAGGAACATCGGCAACAGGAGCTATTCGTGCTAGTGTTGGCATTTATACGACGGATGCGGAAATCGATGCTTTGACGAATGCCATAAAGGAAATAGCACAGCAATATGGGGTTTAGCAATGAACTGGGGGCGGAACAACAACAATGGAAGATTGGACATCAAATCCGATGAATGCTGTTACAGTAGTCTTAGCTTTATTTGTCATCATTTTATTCATTTGGATAGCGATCATTGGCGGGCGGCTGAAAAAGCTGCGAAAGCAATATACAGCGGTCATGGGGAACACAGGTGTGACGAATTTGGAAGACATCATCATTGAATTGAAGGAAGAGCTAGCTGAGCAGCAGCATGCGAATAAACAACTGAAGGCACAGGTGAAAGAGGTTCAAATGTCGTTGCCTCAGCAAAAAGGGAAAATTGGCATCATTCGATATAATGCTTTTGCCGAACATGGCAGCGATCTCAGCTTCTCCATAGCTATTGTAAATGAAGAGAAGGATGGTGCAGTCTTTACTGGTATTCATAACCGGGAAAATACGTACGTGTACGCAAAGCCGCTTGAAAAAGGAGATTCACCGTATCAGTTAACGCCAGAAGAGCGTAAAGCCATTGTAGAAGCCAAATAAGAATGAGTAGCTAGAAGCTTAGTTGTTGTCAGCGGCAGCTGTTTGCTCGCGAACGCTTGAGTTGAGAAGCGCATTGTTCGCTATTGCTGTAAATAAGCTGAGTGAAATAATGTCGGACATTTTCATTACAAGGTGAAGCCGAGTGTTTTGGAGCACAAAATACTCCATAAAGCCGCCGACGTTTACAATTCCGGTAATATGAATGTCGCCAACAGGGGGGAGATCCTTGTTGACGCCGGCGCCAGGACGTACGGGGCCAACTCCAACTTGAATGCTGCCAACGCTGGATACTTGACCTAGGCAAGCATCAATTCCGATAACAAAAGGTTTATGGAACCGGCGGTTGATTTCAATCAGAGTATCATCCAGGTTCATAGCGTGAACGGGGTTCTCTAAAGTACCGAATAAAGAAAAGTGTGAGCTGCGGTACTTGGATAAAGAGGTTCCAATTAGCGGCCCTAATGCATCGCCTGTGGAACGGTCCGTTCCAACACAGACGACTACGATGGGGCGGTTATCGGCCATTTCTTCCAGCATGGCGGTAAGGCGGTTAACCAGCATGCCGATTACGTTAACGGTAGTATAGGGTACCTTCAAAGGCGTCTCTTTAATAAATGGAAGCTTCATAGAATCCCTCCGATAATGCCGATATGTTACTAGTATATGGATGGGACAACCATTTTATACGTCAGATAGTTTGATATTTATGAATAAGCTTACGAAGGCGATTTGTCATACAAACAAGTGGGGGGTCTTGCCCGTGTTAATTGCATTTGATTCAACTCAGCAGGCATTACGCGCCGAGATGCTGCTCGAGTACGCAGAGATTGAAATTGACATCTGTCCCACGCCGAAGGAAATAACAGCCGGCTGCGCGTTGTCGATTCATTTTCCGGAAGACGATTTAAGGGTAGTGAAGGAAGTCATTGAGCAAGAAAACGTGGAAATTAGGGGTATATTTAAAGCGGTGCAGGCTGGCTACGAGCAAATAGAAGTGTAGACAGAAACCAGGATAGTAAGGGAGGAATAGCGGTGTCAATCAATGAACGATATAATAAAGTTATTGAGTGGTTGACAGATAACGAACTATGGCTAGCCTTTGGAAGTTCAGTATTACGCGTAGCTTTATTTTTAATTATTGGTCGTTTAGTCGTATGGATCATACATAAAACCATTGATCGGGTCATCTTAGAGCGCGAGAGCAAACGATTGCCAACTCATACCCGGAGAATGACAACATTAGGGAAGCTGATGAAAAATGTAGCTTCGTATGTTGTTTACTTTATTACGGTGATGCTCATCTTGTCTGAATTCGGCATTAATCTTGGCCCGTTGCTTGCAGGAGCAGGAGTGCTGGGGTTAGCAATCGGATTTGGCGCTCAAAGCTTAGTGAAGGATATTATTACAGGTTTTTTTATTGTGCTGGAGGATCAATTCGCTGTTGGGGATGTCATTCAGACAGGGCAATTTAAAGGGACGGTAGATATGATCGGTCTTCGTACGACTCGCGTACAAAGCTGGACAGGAGAGGTTCATATTATCCCAAATGGGATGATCAACGAGGTCACGAATTTCTCAGTTAATAATACCATAGCCGTAGTGGATATTTCGATTGCGTTTGAGGAAGAAGTCGATCGGGCTCTTGATGTTATCCGCCATACGATGATCACGCTGCGGGATGAGAATTTAATTAATGCGCCGGAGGTGCTTGGCATACAAGCGATTGCACCGACAGGGGTGACTATTCGTGTCATTGCGGAATGTAGGCCGAATACGCATTCGATCGTTTCTCGTACGCTGAATATGGAGATTAAGAAGGCATTAGATGCTAGCGGAATTGAAATTCCATATCCTCGAATGGTAACTTACCATCGCAATGAAAAGGGAGGCGGAATTTGATGGAGCGAAAGCAGTTTGAGCTGGGCGATGTCGTTCAAATGAAAAAACAGCATCCATGCGGTTCTAATGAGATGGAGATCATTCGAATGGGGATGGATATCCGCATCAAGTGTGTCGGTTGCAAGCATAGTGTTCTTATTCCAAGAGCGAAATTTGAAAAAAACATGAAGAAGGTGCTCCGGTCAAAAGCATCTGAAGACGGCATAGCTGAAGCCTAACCGCAGCGTTTGAAAATAATTTCGGACAAGTACTTGCGTGATTACAGGCTCTGTGATATTATATTTTTTGTGTCAACAACACGCGGAGAGGTACCCAAGAGGCCCAAGGGGGCTGACTCGAAATCAGCTAGGCGGGTCAAACCGTGCGTGGGTTCGAATCCCACCTTCTCCGCCATAAACATTAACAGACAAACGATTCGATCACCGAATCGTTTTTTTTATTTATATAGTTCAATAAGGAGGCGATCTAATTGAGCACACCCAAGCTTCCATTAACGGATGATGAACGTAAACGGTTAAGACAAGCAAGGATTAAGCTTGCAGATGTGGCGGGATACACACCGGAGGAATTAAGCATTAGCATAAATGTGCCGTCAGGAAGAGCGAACCTGTTAGCTGCACTTGCGAAGTTTCAAGCGGTGCCTTCGATTGGCCCAAGACTTGCTGAAAATTTAGTCGAGCTGGGCTTTTATTCATTAGAGCAGATTAAAACCGGGGGAGAGAGTGGAGCACAGCTTGTAGAGCGCCTGGAGAGGCTGCACGGGGTTTGGATGGATCCTTGCGTCGAAGACGTTATGCGGCTTGCTGTCCATCATGCGAATGTACCCGGAAGCGACAAGCAATGGTGGGACTTTACAGCGGAACGGAAAGCATACCGAAAGAAGCACGGTTATCCGGCTGATCGTCCAAGCAAGGCATGGCATGAACAGCAATGAGAAAAAGAGGGCTCTTGCGAGCCCTCTTTTTTGACGGTGGTTGATGGTAAAGTCTGATTATTTCTCACTACAAGCATTTGAAACCTTGGAGCTTTCATTCGTCAATCGGAGCAATTCGGCAAAAGCTTCCTTGATTCCTTTTGAGCACAATGATACGTATCCGCTTATACGGTTTCCGTATGGATGCTCGAATGCGCGTGTGTTACAGACGAGTGTCTTTGGCACAACCCTCCGCTTCTATACTGCGTGAACGAAATCCTCTTTATGCGAAATGAAAGCTGATCCGTCTGATGACGGGTACAGCTGATTTCGCCTGACTAGAATGGTTCAAGGGAACCACACCTCTCTTACACCGTCGATAATATGATGACCAAAGCAGCGCCCTGATATTCATGATGCCGACAAAAAAAATTAATGACCCATTCGTTTCCACTTACGCTCATGGTTGGTCGTTTCCGGAAAGCGCTCACCTTTGCTGAGCTGCACCTTTTTCGGGTTTTGAATACCCATATGAAACGAGTTTACCCCATCTTCGATGTATGTTCCATTATTCGGTGCTTTATCTCCCGGCGAAAACAACGTACCTTCACCCATCATGATCATCCTCCAGCTTATAATTTAAGCGGACAGATAAGAATGTCTTATCCATCCATTGCCGTAGTATTTGCAGCGAATGGGAATTGCATAAGTAGCAGATAACGGCTATAAATCTTGGTATCGTATTCATTTTTTTATGCTCCATCATTAAGCATCTGTCAATTTCTCTTGTCATAGGCGATTAGATTTGATATAGTATAGAGATGCGAGCAGAGCTCGTTCCTTGCTCCATTTATGGGGCCGTTAGTCCAAGAGGAGGTGAAACAATATGCGCAAATATGAAGTAATGTACATCGTTCGTCCAGACGTTGAGCAAGAAGCCTTGCAAGCGATCGTTGACAAATTCCATGGCATTATCTCCAACGGCGGAGAGGTCACAAAGCAAGATGTGAGCGGAAAACGTCGTCTTGCGTATGAGATCAATAAGCTTCGTGATGGTTACTTTGTTCTGGTACATTTCAACGCAACAACTGAAATTGTGAATGAACTTGACCGTATCATGAAGATTACGGATGAAGTTATCCGTTCGTTGATCGTCAGAGACGTCGCTTAATCCACGCTGGATTGTTCGATTGGGAGGTCAGAAACGATGTTGAATCGTGTTATACTAATTGGTAGATTGACGAGAGACCCAGAGCTTCGCTATACGCCTGCAGGCGTTGCAGTTACACAGTTTACGTTAGCGGTAGATCGTCCGTTTACGAGCGGCGGTCAAGGTGAACGTGAAGCGGATTTCATTCCGGTTGTAACGTGGCGTCAACTGGCCGAGACTTGCGCCAACTACTTGCGCAAAGGCCGCTTAACAGCGGTTGAAGGACGCATTCAGGTGCGGAATTACGAGAATAACGAAGGCAAACGCGTCTACGTGACGGAAGTTATTGCAGATAACGTTCGGTTCTTGGAATCCAATCGTGAGGGCGGAGGCTCGCGTGAAGAAGGCGGAAGCAGCTACAGCGGCGGTACAAGCAGCGGCGGAGGATCTTTCGGCGGCAACGCTTCCCAAAGCGGCGGTAACCGGCCAGCTGGTAATAACTCACGTAACGACAGCCGTGATCCGTTCCAGGATGACGGACGCCCGATTGATATATCAGAGGATGATTTGCCATTTTGATATCGGAGTAGCTTCTACTTTGTGTATCAATGGAGCGGTTATGCAGCCTTTATTGCGAGATAAAGCCGCCTGCGTAATTGTATAATTTTCAACGATAAGGAGGATACTATCATGGCTTTCAAGCAAAGAGATAACGGCGGCGACGAGCGTCCAGAGCGTAAGTTCAGCGGACGTAAAGGCGGACGCAACAAACGTCGTAAAGTTTGTTTCTTCACTGTAAACAAAATTTCTAAAATTGACTATAAAGATGTAGATTTGCTGAAAAAGTTTATCAGCGAGCGCGGCAAAATTTTGCCACGTCGTGTGACTGGAACAAGTGCGAAATACCAACGCTTGCTTACAATCGCAGTTAAACGTTCACGTCAAATCGCATTGCTTCCTTACACGACTGAATAGGTCGTTAAGTGAATATGCAAGAAACGGAGGAGCCTGTCACCAAGGGCTCTTTTTGTTTTTTACTAAGAGCCCGTATGCATACGGGCTCTTTTTTGTTGCATGCTAACTCAATCGGTGAAGAAAGGGGTGCGTACGGATGCAGTTTATTTTTTATTTAGCACTCATTATCGTATCGACGAAAGCAGCCGGACATGTATCTGTACGGCTGGGGCAGCCTGCGGTATTAGGAAAGCTGCTTGCGGGTATTATCCTTGGCCCTGCATTATTAGGCTGGGTTCAGCCTGACGATTTCATTGGTCATTTTGCAGAAATAGGCGTACTTTTACTTATGTTTATAGCAGGCTTGGAAACGGACTTGGATCAGCTCCGCCAAAACTGGAAGGCTTCTTTCGCTGTTGCGATAGGCGGAATTATCCTGCCATTTGCAGGCGGTTATGCGATAGCTGCTGGTCTGGGCTTATCGAATACGGAGGCGCTGTTCTTAGGCTTACTGCTGTGCGCAACTTCAGTCAGCATTTCCGTCCAAACGCTCAAGGAGATGAATCAACTTAATTCTAAAGAAGGTACTACGGTACTTGGGGCTGCGGTAGTGGATGACGTTGTCGTAGTAGTGCTGCTAGCGGTTATGATGAGCTTGCTCGGAGTAGCGGACAATGTTTCAATTCCAGTATTAATTGGGAAAAAGGTATTGTTCTTTATTATAGTTATCGCGGTCAGCATAGGGGTTATACCGCATGTGATGAAACTGTTCGCTCGCTTTAAAATTACGGAAGCTGCTATGAGCGCGGCCTTAGTCATTTGCTTTGCATTTTCTTACTTTGCCGAGTTTATGGGAGTAGCCGGCATTATTGGAGCCTTCGCAGCCGGAATTGCGATTTCACAAACGAAGTTTAAGCATGATGTGGAGTCGAAAGTCGAGCCGATTGCCTATACGCTATTTGTACCGGTCTTCTTCGTAAGTATCGGACTAAACATTACATTTGAGGGTTTGAGCAGCCAGCTTGTCTTTATGATATGGCTATCTCTAGTTGCCATCGTTACGAAGCTGCTTGGCGGGGGATTAGGCGCTAGGCTGACCGGATTCAATAACCGTTCATCACTTGCGATAGGTGCAGGAATGGTATCCAGAGGAGAGGTAGCGCTCATTATTGCGGCATCCGGCTTAGAGTCAGGGCTTTTGCTGCCTCAATATTTCACCTCGGTCGTAATGGTCGTTATCGTGACAACGCTTGTCACTCCGCCTATGCTGAAGCTAATATTCCCAAATTTAACTAACTCTAAGCAACAATCAAATTCACATGGTTGACCATCTGGAAGCTGACAATAAAACCTTTGGTTATAAAATTGGGTTTAAGTGACAAACGGAAGGAAACATAGCTGCGAGCCTGCAGTACAAAGAAAAGAGCAGCATCCTTCATTAGGATGCTGCTCTGGTTTTGAAAGGTGAGGCTTAACGCCGCCTGGTTATTCTGCTTTTGCCGACCTTGACGGAAGGCCTTGAGGTTCGCGGCTTTGTGTATACGCTGCTTGATTTGCTATTTTGGCCGTTATTTTTTATGATTTTTCCTTTAGATGAAGGCTTAGTCGTTATCGAGTTTTTATTCGAATCAGCCGTTGCATTGGCATCCTTTGAGCGTTTGAACACGGTGCCGCTGCGGTTAACCGTTACGGGCGGAGCCAGCTTCTTATCTTCCACTGTAGGTACTCGGTACGTTGTGTTAGGCTTGTATTTATCCTTCGATGAGTAGCCTCGGTATTTGCCGCTGCCGTACTTGCCCATATCGAATAGATCGTCAAGCACACTAGCTAATAAGTAACCTTCCAGAAACCCCGAGCTGTAATTTTGTCGTACATATTCGGTTGAGTCGATTTCGATAAGGGTATCTGCCGGCTTGTCGGGAGCCTGCTGCAAATGGATGATTTCATCAGAATAAACGAGAAACATCCGCTCTGTACTCACGTCGCTCTGCTGCTTAGGATCACGCTGCTTGATTAAATCGGCAGCGACATCCGGAACGGAACGGCTCTCAGCACGATACACATATGAAGTTTGGTTGCCTGAGCCATTTACCGATTCTAGCGGATATTGATCCTTAACCGTATCCGAAACCGCGCAAGCTGTGAGAAGAGGGACGATAAAACTCAGCAGAAGCAGGTATTTTATAAATTGATGCCACCATTTATTCATCTCTTCCTCCTATCCGCCACGCAGCACGCGAACATCGGCAGGCAGAACGCTTTCTCCTTCATAAAGCATGAAGCGTCCGTTTTGCCATTCAATACGAAGAAGCTTCATATCGTCAGATTGATACTGCCAGACATGCTGTTCGCCTCCCTGCATGTAAGGCGTTTTGCCGATCGCTGTAATTAATCCCGAAAATTGCTCCTCCATATGATAAGTCCGGTCATCCAGCTCCAAAATAGTCGGTACCTCTTCAACGGAGTCCAGCCGGCCGTCAATCGGGTCATAGAGTGCATACACGGTTCTTTCTCGTTCCTCTATAGTCAAATAGCGAATGGATATGCCGTCTTGCAGTGTGAGTACGATCGCATTGCGAGCACGGTTATGCGTTCTGCCGGTCACGTTATACGTAACTAAGGAGACCTCGCATATGTCGCCAGGCGAGAGCGTCATTACGCTTTTCTCTACAATAGGCGGCTCCACGGGAGTAATCAGATTTTTAATCCTTTTGAACAAGCTCATCTTATATGCTCCTTCTATAAAGTTAAATAGAACCGATAATTAATGCCCCTGCTACATGGAGTGAGCCTGCAAACAATGCGTATCCGATCTTGCCTTCATGTATACCTTGCTCCAGCTTCATTCCGCTAACGGCAACGACGATTTTCTCAACAATCCACTCCAGTAAGAGCAAGAGGACGAAGGAGATGAGAGAAACGACAAGAGCCTCCAGCATTTCGCTCGATTTGCTAATCGATTGCGCCAAAATATACGCTTGGGCAAACAGCTTCAGCACGAAGCGTGTAGTGACTGCCGTATTTCCGTTTTTAATTTCCTGCAAATCGTTGTACTTCGTGAAGCGAGAATCCAGAAACATGATGATGACTAATAAAATAGCTCCTGCACCTGTCCATACCGGAATTCGAATAAGATCAATCCAAGACATCGTGAGTTCCTCCAAAGTTTCCAATTTATAAAAATGACCGCCTTTAGTTAAAACCGGAAGTCCGATTCATAACGCTAGCGGTCATACTATACAATATTTGCTGGTTAAATGGAACAATTATTGTTTCTCGTATTGTTTCATAAGGGCGGCAAGCTCATCTTCAACCGCTTTGTCCTTGCCGAGCTTCTCAAATTCATCATCGAGCGATTTACCTTTAGAGCTCATCTCGTTGCTCGCTTCAGCTTGAGCCTCCATTTGCAGCATTTTCTCTTCCATGCGCTTCATGCCTGCTGCAGCCGAATCCGTGCCGAACCCCGACATTGCTTTATTGATTTCCGTTTGCGCTTTGGCAGCGTTGTATCTAGCTACAAGCGTTTCGCGCTTATTTTTTAGGCCGGTAAGCTGCTTGCGCATCTCATCTAGCTTGCCGCGAAGGTTGTCAGCCAGCAATTTATTTTGGTCAAAGCCGGCCTTGTACTCGGCAACCTTCTGTTCGGCCGATTTCTTCTCTTCCAGGGCGCGGCGCGCCAGTTCGATGTTCTGAGCCTGTGCCGCAAGATGGGCTTGCTCGCTGCGCTTCTCCACGAGCTCCGCTTGTTCTTCATAAAGCTGCTTGAACTTTTTCTCGATAGCAATTTGTGCCGCAACAGCCTTCTCTGCATCTGCTAAGTCTTCTTGCATGTCACGTATATATTGATCGGTTAACTTAACAGGATCTTCCGCTTTCTCAATAAGAGAGTAAACATTCGATAAAGTAAGGTCACGCAGCCGTTTAAAAATAGACAATTAAATCCCTCCCAGGAATGTAGATCGCATAAACAATGATACGTGAGTCTGATCGAAAAAGTTGCAAGCAAATAGTAGGAGAATTTCTATGGCGGCTTTGGACCGGATTGCTGCTATTCAAGAAGCCGCTCATCCCATAAACAAAAGATGGAGAGCGGCTAACCGTCTTTATAAGATGCGTAATCGCTCAAGGAACCGAAAGTATATATACACGCAGCTGAAAGCAAGTAAGTAGGATAGGGAGGTATAGCCGATATTCCAGCCGCTCCCGTACGTTACTTTGCCGACCAGAGTTCCAATATACTCAAGTATCGTCGTACAAAGAACGAATAAGAATATTATGAGCGCTGTTTTTTTTCGATGCAAAAGAATCGTCCAAATCATGTAGCTTCCAAGCACAGGGTAAAGGCCGATATTAAGAGGCAATGCCGATACGTTTTGATCATCCGGTATAAGCGGCGTAAAGTCCCAAAACTTTAATTGAAAGCCGAATGCGTTTATGACAAACGATAGGACAGCGACGATAGGAGAGATCAGCAGCAATACTTTAGGGCTTTTCCGGGCAAGGTACAACGCGATGATCCAAGGAATTATGAAACCGAAAATGACATTAATTAGCATCTCAGACATCTCAGATCCCTTTCTTATTCATTTTTTTATTAGGGTTCCCGTTGTTGTAAGCAGCATACGCTTTTTCAAAATAAAGCCAGGACGTTGTGCGCATACGCCGTCCTGGCTCTTTTTTAAGAAAAAAAGAACGGCAACAGGCCGTCCATTTTTTGGGATATAAGAATGTGAATAACTGAACCGTTACACTGGAGTATAGAACTTTAAAACTTGTTTGCTTGGTGCTCCGACCAATCGCCGATAATAGGCAGCTTGGTCAGCTTGCCTTGCAGCGTAAGCAGCATAAGTCCAATCCACAAAATGAAGCTGACTGGAGCAAGCAGCAAACCGAGCAGCCAGCCGATGAGAGGGATAAAGCCAAACAAAATATTAAGTACGATGAGCGTTACACATACGACGATCGATTGAACGGCGTGCAGTTTAACGAAGCGGCTTTTTTTCTCTAAAATAAGGAATATAATGCCAGTTACAAAGCCTCCCAAGTAACAAAGCAAGCCAGCTACTTTGGGATCTAGGCCGGTCGACGAGCCGTCCGGCTGCAAGGATGGAGGTTGTATCACAAGTTTCACCCTTTCTAATTAACATATGCTTGGAATGATTGTATTCGTCATCTGTACGAGGTAGACCTTTTTCATTTATAAAATAATATCAAAAATTGGTATGAATACTTTGTAAAAGATTTGTAACCTGTTTCGACAAATTATCGTCTAGTATATATAGGTGTCATGATATAAGAATCGAAAGATAGGAGAAGTTATCATATTATGAATAAACGTAAATGGTTATATGCGGCATCGGCCTTAGCGGTTGTTCTTATCGTTACCGTTTTTTTTAACCGCGGGGCATTGGCCATGTTAGGATTTGATTGGTTCCTCGAAGGTCATGTAGAGAAGCGATTGGAGCAAACTTATAAGCCTATCGATGGACGGGAGCCCGTTCCGATTAGTACAATAGATAAGAAGCAGGATCCGTTCTCCGTGCTGCTTCTTGGCGTTGACCAGAGAGGTAAAGAAATTGGACGCTCGGACACGATGATTTATACGGTCGTTCGTCCAAAAGACGGCGATCTTCTGATGGTCTCGATTCCGCGTGATACGTACGTTGAGATCGTCGGGAAGGACAAAGAGGATAAGATTACGCATGCTTACGCATTCGGCGGAGCGGGTATGGCCATGGATACCGTCGAGAAGTTATTGGACGCGCCAATTCATTACTACGCTTCTATTAACTTCGAAGGCTTCCGCAAAGTAATTGATACGCTCGGCGGGATCTCGCTGCCTATTGATGAGGATATGGTTAATGACGACCCCGATCACGAGAAGTTCGTCATCAAGGCCGGTCAGGACAATTATAACGGTCAGGATACTCTTAACTATGTTCGTTACCGAGAGGATGCAGGCGGAGACATGAACCGCACGGAGCGTCATCAAATTTTCTTGAATCTGCTGATGGAGAAAGCAAAGCAAATGAATCAATGGTCCAAGGTACCAGAGCTTATGGATATTATGGGCGATAATTTTAGCACGGATATGCGTCCGCAGCAGCTTGTCGACTTAGCTCAAAGCATGCTGCAGGCGAAGGAGCGGAATATTTACAGCCACTCGCTGCTTGGCAATGGACACCGCTTGAAGAGCGGCGGCGCGTGGTACTATTTTGCCGATGAAGAGGATTTGGCTAAGGTGCAGACGATGATAAAAAGCTGGTTGAATGCGGACACGCCTGCATCCAGCCTTATATTGCCGGAAAAGTACACAGTAAACAAGGCGAAAGAAGTAGGGACGCTTTCGAGCAGCGAGAGAGTGTCCAAGCAGCCGTAAGCTGCGCGCTCCGGTCCGTCTGCTGCCTTCGGCCAATAGGGAATGGAAAGAGCAAATGGAACGGAGTTGTTGGGGAAAAATGAATGTCGCGTTTTTTTTATTGCCGAAGCAGGATGTCATCTGTTTAACCCAGGATGCAACATTAAGACAGACGCTTGAACGAATGGAATATCATCGTTATACGGCAGTGCCTATCATAAATGATGATGGCGGATATGCAGGTACCGTTACGGAAGGTGATTTGCTATGGTACATCAAAAATCATACCGACCTTACGCTTGAGCAGACCAATAAAGTGAAGCTCGCCGATGTGCCGCTTCGAATGAATAATAAGACGGTGCAAATCGATGCCAATATGGATGATCTGATCTCGCTGGCGAAGGTACAAAATTTCGTGCCCGTTGTCGACGATATGAACCGGTTTATCGGGATCGTGCGCAGAAGCGAAATTATCGATTACTGCCAGAAAATCATAACAGAGCAATATAATGTGCTGCAGGATAAATAACGAACGGCGGCGATACCGCTCGGGTTGTGGTATTATTTTCAAAGTGAGTGGGGCAACATAATTAGAAACGAAGGCGGAATGAGCTTGCTGTTCCGTCTTTTTGTTTGTTGTATAAGCGGTGAAGCGGGTGTTGCATCCTTATAGGAAGCCAATGGGAATGTGCGTGATATATGCAGCTTTTATGCTATAATGAGTTGTAAAAGTTTCGTAAGAAACGAGATTAAATAATCAAGAGGTGAACGGTTTGAAAACCGGCTTGAAACCAGTGCTGTGGAGCTGTACGGCACTTCTTTTATTATTGTCCCTTCTAGTGCCGCTATTCAACGTCATTACCATGCTGCTGATTATGGTGCCGTATGTCGTACTGTATGCGACCTTGCCGCCAAAATCGTTTGTGCTGCATCTGCTTCCTGTATGGGTGCTGGCGTTCATTATCGGCGGGCCGGCCACGCTCATTATTGGGTTGTTTTTCCTAATACCTTCTATTGTGATGGGCCACTTGTACATGAAGCAAGCAACCGCCTCGAGGGTTATTCGGACGGTCGGCGTTGTGGTTCTCGCTCAATTGATGCTTGAGCTGCTTATATTCGAGGTGTTCTTGGATATTTCGCTCATTAGAGAATTGAGTACATTTGTACGGTCAACGGTCGAGGAATTGATGGCACAGAGCTATCTTCCTGCGGAATGGGACTCGGGGTTAACGGATATCGTCATTCACACCATGGTTAACTCAATCCCCGTTACCTTTATTTTGATTGCGTTTGGGCTTACGGTTATTACGCAATTCATAGCCCGCAGAGCCGTTATGTGGAGCGGGGGGCCGGATGTGCCTAGGTTTACCCGTGCAAGGGAATGGCGTCTGCCTCGTTTGCTCGTTATTTTGTACTTGATTTCTTATGTCATTGAGCTGTTTTCGTCGACAGCAACGAGCGATTCTTATTTTGCAGTGGCGTTAATGAACTTGGTTCCTCTGCTTAGCTTTGTTTTTGCGTTTCAGGCTGTCGGATTTTTCTACTTCCTTGCCCATCAGCGAGGGTGGAACAAAGCGGTGCCGGTTCTGATTGCGATTCCGGTGCTTTTGATCCCGCCGCTAAGCTTAATTGGCGTGCTGGATACCGCTTTCCCAATCCGCAAGTCGTTTACGAAACCATAGCACAGGAGCGGATCTGAAATGCCGAAGTTTTTGGTTACACGTTGGCACGGAATGCATCAGATATGGTCATTCGTATTGATGGTGCTCATGTCGGTGGCGCTTGCCTGGTTCGAGTGGCTGCTCGGGCTGCTCGGGCTGCTGCTGACCGGTGGCGTATTGTTTTACATGGTAATAGCGGAAAGAGCGTTCCGCAAAGACCTCAAATCGTATTTGGGCACGTTGTCCTATCGGGTCAAAAAGGTTGGCAACGATGTCATCAGCGAGCTTCCATTTGGAATTATTCTATATAATGAAGATCGAATAGTGGAATGGCATAATCCTTATATTGCAGGCGTGGTGGAGCGGGAAACGGCCATCGGAGTGCCGCTTGCGGAGCTTTTTCCGTCTTTGCAGCAGGTAAAGGAACGGGAGGGTACCATCGAAGCGACGGTTGGTTCCCAAGTGTACCAGCTGATCTTCAAGCCGAAGGAACGGATTCTGTACGTCAAAAATATTACCGATCTCTGGCAGCTTGGCCGCAAATACGATGATGAGAAACTCGTCCTTGGCGTCGTCATGATCGATAACCTTGAGGAAGTGACGCAAGGCTTGGACGATCACCAGCGCAGCTCGATGCTGGCGAAGGTCACGACGGAGATTACCGAATGGGCGCAAAAATTTCATCTTTATTTGAAGAGACTCACGTCTGACCGCTTTCTGCTGGTGACCGACCAGCGAACGCTGAAGCAGCTTGAGCAGTCCCGCTTTGTTGTGCTCGACGAAGTAAGGGAGATTACCGGCGATCACAAAATTCCGGTCACGCTCAGCATCGGCTTCGCAGCAGGGGCCGAGAACATTATCGAGCTTGGCCAGTGGGCGCATACGAGCCTTGATATTGCGCTCGGACGGGGCGGTGATCAGGCATCCGTTAAAGTTGGCAGCCGGCAGTCGTTCTACGGAGGCAAGTCGAATGCGGTGGAGAAGCGGACCCGCGTCCGTGCACGAGTGGTCGCTCATGCGCTGAGAGATCTGATACGCGAGAGCCACAATGTTGTTATTATGGGACACAAAATGCCCGACATGGATGCAATCGGGGCAGCTATCGGCGTGATGAAGGCAGCGCAGCTGTTTGGCAAAGAGGCCTATATCGTGCTCGAGGGCGTCAACCCGGCGATCCAGAAAATGATGGAGCTCATCAGGGAAGACGAGAGGCTGTCTAAGCGTTTTGTATCGCCGGAGCAAGCTTTTGCGCTAATAACGCCTCAGACGCTTGCCGTGGTCGTCGACACGCATAAGGTATCCATGGTGAAGGAGCCGAAGCTGCTTTCACTAACGGATCGTATCGTCGTTGTCGATCATCATCGCCGCAGCGAGGAATTTATCGCAAATGCAATATTGGTGTATATGGAGCCTTACGCCTCATCGACATGCGAGCTGGTAACCGAGCTGCTTCAATACATTCATGACCGCGTCGTTCTTGATGTAAGGGAATCAACAGCATTGCTTGCCGGCATCACAGTAGATACGAAGAGCTTCTCGCTTCGTACTGGAGCGCGGACGTTTGAGGCCGCTTCATTCCTCCGCCGCAACGGCGCAGATTCGATGATGATTCAGCGGATGCTGAAGGAGGATCTGGAGGAGTACGTGCGCAAGGCGGAAATTATTAAGCATGCCGAGGTGCTCTATGAGCATGTGGCTATTGCAGTAACCGAGAGCGGTCGTAAATATTCGCAGCTGCTCATCGCGCAGTCGGCGGATACGCTGCTGAATATGACGGATATACTCGCTTCCTTCGTTATCGGGGAGCGGCCTGACGGACTTATCGGCATAAGCGCTCGTTCGCTGGGCCATATGAATGTACAGGTAGTGATGGAACGTATGGGCGGAGGCGGACATTTGACGAATGCTGCCGCTCAGCTTGAAGGATCAGTAGTGGAAGTGGCTGAACGTCTGAAGCGGGTTTTGGACGAAATTGAAACGGAAGAGGGGTTATTTGAATGAAAGTAATCTTTTTGAAGGATGTTAAAGGACAAGGAAAGAAAGGTCAAGTGAAGGATCTTTCTGAAGGATATGTACGTAATTTTCTACTGCCGCAAGGGCTGGCGAAGCTGGCATCGGACGGCAACCTGAAGACGCTTGAGGTTCAGAATGCGTCCGAGCAGAAGCGCAAGGAGCAGGAAAAGGTAGATGCGCAGGAGCTTGGCAAGAAGCTGGAAGAGTTGACTGTCGTTATCAAGACAAAAGCGGGCGAAGGCGGAAGGCTGTTCGGCGCAATTACGAGCAAGCAAATCGGCGAGGCGCTGGCAGCGCAAGGCATTAAGATCGACAAACGCAAAATCGAGCTTGAAGATCCCATTCGCACGCTAGGTGTTACGCAGGTTGTCGTGAAGCTTCACCCTGAAGTAAAAGCGAAGCTGAGTGTACAAGCGGCTGAAGAATAGAAGATAGTTTTATGCTTACGAAGCAGATTTTTGAAAACCTTTAAGGAGGGACCCATGAGTACAGAGCTGATGTTTGACCGTGTTCCACCGCAAAACTTAGAAGCTGAACAGGCTGTCATCGGAGCGATATTGCTGCAAGCGGAAGCGCTTATTACAGCGATGGAGCGGGTGCGCAGCGAAGACTTCTATAGCGGCCCTCACAGATTAATTTACGAGGCGATGGTCGAGATCGCCGAGAACAACCAGCCGGTTGACCTCGTAACCTTGACAGCTCATTTGCAGGATCAGCAATTGCTTGAAGAAATAGGCGGCGTCAGTTATTTGGCGAAGCTGGCCAATTCGGTGCCGACTGCGGCAAACGTTGATTATTACGCGCAAATCGTTGAAGAGAAATCGATGCTGCGGCGCCTTATCCGAACCGCAACCAACATCGTATCCGATGGCTATGCGAATTCGGAGGATGTGGGCGTCCTGCTCGGCGATGCGGAGAAAAAAATTCTCGAAATATCGAATCGCCGCTCAGGCAGCGGATTTATATCCATTCGGGACGTATTGATGGAGGTATTCGAGAAGGTCGAGCAGCTGTATGCGGACAAGGGAGGCACGACGGGTATTCCGTCCGGCTTTACGGATCTGGACCGGATGACAGCCGGCTTCCAGCGGAGTGACCTTATCATCGTCGCGGCTCGTCCATCGGTAGGTAAAACGGCGTTCGCGCTCAATATCGCACAAAATGTCGGCGTTCGCGCCCGCGAGACCGTCGCCATCTTCAGTCTGGAGATGTCAGCGGCGCAGCTGGTACAGCGTATGATCTGCGCAGAAGCTAACGTAGATGCGCAGCGCATGCGGACAGGCCATCTGGAGGGCGACGACTGGGAGAAGCTGACGATGGCGATTGGTTCGTTGTCGGAAGCGCAAATTTTCATAGATGATACGCCGGGTATTACAGTGGCTGAGATTCGTGCCAAATGCCGTCGATTGAAAAAGGAAAAAGGCCTCGGCATGATTCTGATTGACTATTTGCAGCTGATTTCCGGCCGCGGCAAAGCAGGCGAGAACCGGCAGCAAGAGGTATCCGAAATTTCGCGGACTTTGAAGCAAATTGCGCGTGAGCTTGAGGTTCCGGTAATCGCTCTCTCGCAGCTCAGCCGGGGTGTTGAGCAGCGGCAGGACAAGCGGCCGATGATGTCTGACCTTAGGGAATCAGGCTCGATCGAGCAAGATGCCGATATCGTCTCGTTCTTGTACCGGGACGATTACTATGATAAAGAATCAGAGAAGAAAGACATTATCGAGATCATAATCGCCAAGCAGCGGAACGGACCGGTAGGTACGGTAGAGCTGGTCTTTCTGAAAAAATATAATAAATTCGTAAGTATTGACCGCACTCATCAGGATCCGATGCAGGCGTCATGAATTCCCGAACAATTGCATGGGGAGCTATGCAATTGTTCGTTTTTAGTTTGACTTCTCGGGGATGGACTGATACACTATTAATGCTGTCTTTTGACTTGCATCACGAGGCCTCTAAATGAAGGTAATGTCGTGCCGCAGCATTCAGACGGTAATTTTCGGTGCTTATAAACACCGGACGGGGGTATAATTATGTCTACGGTTGTTGTTGTTGGTACACAGTGGGGAGACGAAGGTAAAGGCAAAATCACTGATTACTTGGCAGAGGGAGCCGACGTCGTCGCTCGTTACCAAGGGGGAAACAATGCCGGACACACGATCCTTATTGATAACAAAAAATACAAATTAACGATGATTCCATCGGGTATTTTCAATCATAATAAAACATGCGTCATCGGCAACGGAATGGTTATTAATCCGGAAGCGCTGATCGAGGAAATTAACTATATTCATGATAACGGCTTCTCGACTGCTAATTTGAAAATTAGCGATCGCGCGCACGTTATTATGCCGTATCACCTTGTGCTTGACGGTCTTGAGGAAGATCGTAAAGGCGATAACAAAATCGGTACAACACGCAAAGGGATCGGCCCTTGCTACATGGACAAAGCGGCACGCAACGGTATCCGCATCGCCGACCTGATGGATGCAGAGGGATTTGAAGCAAGAGTCCGCAGCATTATCGTCGAGAAAAACCAACTGATCGAGCAAGTATACGGCGGAGAGCAGCTTGATGCTGACAAAATCGTCCGTGATTATCTTGGCTATGCAGAAACGCTTCGTCCGTACGTAACCGATACGTCGGTTGTACTGAACGATGCAATCGATGCTGGTCAGAAAGTATTGTTCGAAGGCGCTCAAGGCGTTATGCTGGATATCGACCAAGGCACTTACCCGTATGTTACGTCCTCCAACCCGTCGGCTGGCGGCGTATGTATCGGCTCGGGCGTTGGCCCTTCAAAAATCAAACAGGTTATCGGTGTTGCTAAAGCGTACACGACTCGCGTAGGCGATGGTCCGTTCCCAACAGAGCAAGATAACGAAATTGGCCAATTGATCCGTGATAAAGGCCATGAGTACGGTACGGTAACAGGCCGTCCGCGCCGCGTCGGCTGGTTCGATACGGTTGTTGTCCGTCATGCGCGCCGCGTCAGCGGTATTACAGGTCTATCCCTTAACTCGCTCGACGTACTGACAGGCATTGAAACGGTGAAGATTTGTACGGGCTACAAATTGCGCGGCGAGATTATCGAAACTTACCCGGCAAGCTTGAAATTGGTATCCGAGTGCGAAGCGGTATACGAGGAGCTTCCAGGCTGGTCGGAGGATATCTCCGGTGCAAAAACGCTTGAGGATCTTCCAGTAAACACGCTTAACTACTTGAACCGCGTATCCGAGCTTACAGGCATTCCAATTGCGATTTTCTCGGTAGGCCGCAACCGCGAGCAAACGAATCCGGTTCGTCCTATCTACGAATAAAATATTTCTTTAAGAAGGGTGGCCCCAGGCCATCCTTTTTTTGCGTTATATCCGGTTCAGCTAACTGGTCTCGCCCTTAATCCCTAACGGGCAGCTAGCGCAGAGTAGGCCCAAAACATGCGGATATTGGGAATTTAATGCAAATAAGAGAATGTCCGCCCTTAATGTTGACCATAATGATATGTAATAGAAGATGGAAACAGCAGCTAATAGATAGAGTAGTCTTTCAGCTGCTGTACGAAGGGATTGGTGCGATCATGTTTAAAAAGATCGGGTGGCTGGCAAAGCTGGTTGCGGCAGGGCTGATTTTAAGCTTTTTATCGATATGGACGACGGGGTATATTGTGACCAGTTATGTCGAGACTCTATTAAAACAGTTCAATTTGCCGCTTGAAGTACCGCCGATGGCGATGTCTGGCGTGTGGGGGAAGCTCTGGGGAGCTGATCCGCTGGTAACGACGGATACGGCAGGGAAAGAAGGGACGGGGGTCACAAGCGAGGAAGCGCCGGAGAACCATTCGGGCGAGAGCAGCCAGGGCGAGCCTCCAGTATCGGTAGATGCCTTTAGTCAGGTAACCGACCCTCCGCTTACGGATATTGGAATCGGCGGCGGCACGCAGGCGAGCGGCGGCGCTGCTCAGCAAGGCGGAGAGGTGCAGGAGGGAACGGCTGGCGCGGATAAAACCGAAACGGCGATGACGACAGAGGATTTGACCGAAGTAAAGGAGCAAATGAGTGACAAGGACAAGGATGCGCTGTTCGGTCTCTTAATGACCAAATTGCCCCAGGAATCATGGCAAACCATCTCTCAATATGTAGAAAACGGTCTGACGGAGCAAGAGCTGACAGCGATTCAACAAATCATGGCACAGCATCTCGACAAGACCGAATACGGGCAAATGATGGATATTCTGAAAAAATATTAATATAGTGAATCTATTGTAAAGGTTGCTCCTATTGTTGGGCATATGTTAAAGTATTAGGCGAGTGATCCGACAGGATCATTCGCCTTTTTTCTGTATCGGAAGTAGGAAAAAATAGTTGCATAAGCGCGAAAAGGAGACAATCATGACCGTTTTCAGGGAAAAAGGTCGGATTAAGAAGGTATGGAATCAAGCGATTCAGTACTTTCGACAAAGCCGATCGCAACACTTGAATGGCAAGACACAGCAACAATCCGCAAGCGGCAAGGCAAACACGCCATTTTGGCGGAAGAAGCCGGTTCAGCTAGCGGGCGGGGCGCTCGTACTCCTCACAGTAGCCGGATTTAGCGGAATCCAATATGTCCAAGCAAACACAGTCGAATTTTATAACGTATATATGAATGGAACAGCAGTTGGTACCGTAAGTAATCCAGAAGAAGTAGAGCAGCTTGTTCTGTTAAAGACAGAAGAAGTTCAACAAGCAAACCCGGGAATTAATATGGTGCTAGATACGGGAACGATTACATACGAAGCCGATGCGGCTTTCAATGGTACGCCTGAAACGGATGTTACATTGGACAAGCTTGAAGGGATGTTTACCTCCCATGCGGTTGGCGTAGAAGTAAAAGTTGATGGAAAAGTAATCGGCATCGTGAAAGACCAGAAGACGGCAGACGCTGTATTATTGCGCGTACAAAGCAAGTTTGCTCCTAAGCTTGCCGCTGCAAAGAAGGATTCAAAAGAAGTAAAGTCGCTTTCATTCGATGCAAGCGAGGCGGCTGCGCCGGAGCAAAAGCCTAAGGCGGCATCCAAGACGCCTGGGCGTGAGGTGACGGAGGTTGAGTTCATCGAGGCCGTCATGACGGAAAATATTGATACCGATCCGCAGCAGATCATGGAAGCGGAAGCTATTTACAAAATGCTCGTTCAAGGCAGCATTCAACCGACGAAATATACGGTAAAAGAAGGCGATTGCGTCGGCTGTATCGCACAGAAATTTGATATTTCTCCTCAAGTTATCTATGAGAACAACAGGTGGATTGAAGACGATAAGCTCACAATAGGTGATGTGCTTGATTTAACGGTGCGCCAGCCGGAGCTGACGGTGAAGACGGTTGAGAACTTAGTTGAGGTCGAATCGATTGAGCCTCCGGTTGAAGTGAAGAAAAATGCGGACATGCGTGTCGGCGAGTCGAAGACGATCTCGGAAGGAGCGGCAGGCTCTAAGCGTTTGACTTACCGCATCGTGAAGCAGAACGGCTACGTTGTTTCCGAAGAGCTCGTGATGAAAGAAGTCATCAAGGAAGCTTCTCCAAAAATCGTTGTGCGGGGCACAAAGGTCGTTTTGGGCGAAGGATCAGGCAACTTTGCCATGCCGGTTGCGGGTGCCAGATTAACCAGTAAGTTCGGACAGCGCTGGGGACGTATGCACAACGGCGTCGATTTAGTCGGGAACAAGAACATTCATGCAGCCGATACTGGCGTAGTTGAGTTCGTCGGCACGAAGCCGGGTCTTGGCAACGCGATTGTTATTAACCATAAGAACGGTTATACCACAGTCTATGGTCACCTCAGTTCTTTCGAAACAAGAGTAGGCGACATTGTAGAGAAGGGCGACACAATCGGCATTATGGGCAGCACAGGCAACTCTACCGGCGTTCATCTGCATTTTGAAGTGCACAAAAACGGCGTACTGCAAAATCCGTTAAAGTACTTATAACTTATACCCAAATTAGTTCAAGGAGAACCACTCTCGCTTCGGCGGATCGGTCCTCCTTTTTTATTTGCCGTATAGCTGAACGATACAGGAAAAACCTTGCTAACATGAAGGAAGTTTCATTGTGAAGTAGGGGATAACGTGTGTTAAAATAGAAGTTATTACAAAGGACAAGCGACGGGCGGGTGTAACGATGCACGGAAAAATATTAGTGGTCGATGACGAACAGCCGATAGCGGATATTATAAAGTTTAACTTGGAGAAGGAAGGGCATCAGGTTATTTGCGCCTTCGACGGCGGCGAAGCGGTACGGCTGGCTTTCGAGGAGCAGCCGGATCTCATTTTGCTGGACTTGATGCTGCCCGTAAAAGATGGTATGGACGTTTGCCGCGAGGTGCGAACAAGGCTGCAGATGCCGATCATCATGCTTACGGCCAAGGATACCGAAATCGATAAAGTGCTTGGGCTGGAGCTTGGCGCCGATGATTATGTGACGAAGCCGTTCAGCACGCGGGAGCTGCTGGCACGGGTGAAGGCGCATTTGCGGAGGCAGCAGAAGCCCGCAGAAGCTAGCGGCGGCGACAATGCCGGTGCTATAGACGGACCGGCCGAGCAGGAGCAGCAGGGCTTAAAGCTGTTCAACCTATTTATTGATACGGATATGTACGTGGTATACAAGGATGGCGAGCCGCTTGATCTGACGCACCGCGAATATGAGCTCGTCTATTATATGGCACGCAATAGCGGCAAGGTAATGACGCGCGAGCATTTGCTGCAGGCGGTTTGGGGATTCGAATATTTCGGCGATGTGCGGACGGTCGATGTGACGATTCGCAGGCTGCGTGAGAAGATCGAGGATGATCCAAGCCGTCCCGAGTACATTATGACCCGGCGGGGACTCGGCTACATGATGCGCAACTCTAAATCCGGGGGCTTAGGCCTAGGATGAAGGGCAAAAGCTTCTTTCGTACGATCCAGGTCAAGCTGGTCATTATTTATTTGCTGCTCATATTGGTGGCGATGCAGTTAATCGGCGTTTATTTTATAAGCACCGTCAAGAACTCGTTAATCGATAGCTTCACGAACAATTTGAAGGAGCAAGCCGATATTTTGTCCAAGTTTGCCGCTCCCAGCTTGGCAGCTAAACCCGATCCCGAAGGGGATTCCGCGGAGAGCACGACGGAGGATCTTAGTCTGGTCGTTCGCAACCTGTTCAGTATTAGCGGCGCCGAGGTACAGGTGCTGGATTCGAACGGCAAGGTGGTAGCGACCTCCGTTCAGGGCAATCAGTCATATATCGGGAAGAAGAACAAATCGCTTGCGGTAAGCAGGGCGCTTCAGAACATTACCGATAATGAACAAGAAATTATAGATGAAGACAATACGCGCAAAAAAATGATTGCACAGCCGGTGACGATTAACGACAACAAGGTTGTCGGGGTTGTGTATGTCGTAGCGTCTATGAACGAGCTGTACGAGACGGTGAACCGGGTCAATCAGATCTTTTTCTCCGGTACGTTAATTGCGCTGGGTCTTACCGGTGTGCTAGGCATATTGCTCGCTCATACGATCACAAACCCGATACAGGGACTGACGAAGCAGGCAGAGGCGGTTGCGCAAGGAAAGTTTGATCTTCAGGTGCCGGTGCTTGGCGATGATGAGATTGGCAGCTTGAGCATGGCTTTCAACGATATGACGATCCGGCTCAAGGAAGCGTTATCGGTTAATGAGGAAGAGAATGAGAAGCTCGCTTCGATTCTCTCTAATATGAGCGACGGCGTAGTTGCGGCAGACGAGAACGGAAAGGTAATCGTATGGAACAGAAGGGCGCTTGAGCTGCTTGACGTACGCACTTGCGAAGGCTTTGTCTTGTCCGAGCTATTCGATTTATCGGAGCAGCGTTTGGACGAGCTGCAGCAAGGACGCGGGCAGACGCTGCTTATTGAGCGCAATTTCGACGAGAATGAGATCAGCGATAGCAACGAAGGCCTCTTGCGGGCAACCTTTACGCCGATTCATCGCCGCGATAAGGGGATTACCGGCACGATTGCGGTGCTGCAGGATGTAACGGAGCAGGAGAAGCTGGAGCAATCGCGGCGTCAGTTCGTCGCGAATGTTTCGCATGAGCTGCGGACGCCGCTTACGACAATTAAGAGCTATGCCGAAGCGCTCAATGACGGCGCGCTCGAGGAACGGGAGCTGTCGGAGCGGTTCGTTGGCGTCATACGCAATGAAACCGAGCGGATGATTAGGCTCGTCACCGATCTGCTGCATTTGTCGCGTCTGGATTCGAATCAAGCGCCGCTGCGGCGGCGGCAGACCAACGTGCACGATATGCTGGACGAAGTGGCCGACCGGTTTTCGTTCCAGCTTAGACAGAAGTCGATCAAGGCTTCGGTACGGGTTGAGCACGGGCTTCAATCGGCTTGGCTCGACCGCGATCAAATAGATCAAGTGCTTGATAATTTATTTTCTAATGCAATCAAATATACGCTCGACGGCGGTAAGATTGAATTAACGGCGAGGAAGCCGGCGGATTCGGCATTGCTGGCGATCAGCGTAAAGGATACCGGTATCGGTATTCCGAAGAAGGATCTTAATCGTATTTTTGACCGCTTCTATCGGGTGGATAAGGCCCGCTCGCGCAATATGGGGGGCACGGGACTTGGACTTTCGATTGCCCGGGAAATTGTTAAGGCGCATGGCGGCACGATTTCGCTGCATTCGGAGCTCAATGAGGGAACGACTGTTACATTCACTCTCCCGTTGCTGGAAGAGGGGGTTGAGCTGTGATGAAGGAAAAAATAAAAACGACAGCGCTTATCGTGCTTGTGGTGCTCAGCCTTCTGCAAAGCTATTTGCTTGCCTACAGCATGCCTGGCCTTGGCGCAACGGTAAGAAGCGATCAGGACTATGTCAATGCAGAGCCGATGGGGCCGGCGACAAGCGTGGAGAGCGTTATTTTTCCGGAGGAGCTCATCATTCATATGGGCGGCAACAAGCATACCGTTATTTATCCGGGTACGCAGTTCTATGAAATGATACTGAATCAGCGCATTCAGGGCAGAGAGTTTAAAGGTTTCCAGCGGAGCCCGGCAGGTGTGCTGAATTGGAAGGAGATCCGGGAGAACGACATCGGGATCGAGCTTCGGTTCGAGAACGGCATTCCGGTGGAGCTGCTGCAAAAGCTGCTTAAGCTGGAAGGCGATCTGCTGTTTCTGAATGAGACGATTGACCGGATTTGGATATTTAAAACGTCGGGAACGGAGGAAATCCGAACCTTCTTCTTTAGTGCGGACGGTCAAATGGTGTATGAGTCGGTTCGCGCGGATTTAACGGTTCGCGACGTGCAGGATTATGTAGATTTCGGCCAATTCCAGCCTGTATATACGATGACGGATGACGGTCTGTATGTTCCGGCTGCACCGCTTCAATCGACGGAAATGTTGTACTCTTATGAGACCTATTCGCCTGATTTGATGCAGCGTAGCTTGTTCTTCGATCCGAGCACGACAAGGGCATTTGAGGATCGGAGCGGCTCGCAAATTTTTACCGATGGCAAGCGGGGACTGCAGGTGGAGCAAAACGGCAAGTGGATCAGCTATACCGATCCGAGCGCGCCGCAGATTACGGAAAACCTGCTTAGCGATAACGTGTACGCCTCGGTGGACTTTGTGAATCAGCATGGCGGCTGGGACGGTGTGCATCGGTTTGTGAACGACTTGCCGGGAGGCGAGGGCAAGTATTTAAGGTTTAAACAATACCTGGGGCAGTATCCCGTTATTGAGACACCGCCGTTCAGGTACGGGTATATGAAGCTGACGCTGCAGCAAGGTGTCGTAACCGAATATTCAAGATCGCTTATTACGCTTGGTCAAAAGTCGGAATCACGTCGCGTAAGGTGGTTGACCGGCGGCGAGGCGCTGCAGAAAAGCCTCGAAAATTATGTAAGACGCAGCGAGGTGAAGGCTTTGTTCCCAGCGCTGCAAGCAGCGCCGGTGGATGATAAGCAGCTGCGCTTCACTCCGGTATGGGCTGTCCGTCTGAAGGACGGCACGGAAGAAATGCTGGCAGGGGCTTATCCTAGCGGATACGAGCCGCCCGAGCAGCAGACGAATGCTGCGGAGCAAGGAGCGGTTGACGGCAATGAGAAGAAGCCGGATGCAACAGCGGCAGTCGGAGCGGGGGAAGCCAGCTTGTCTGCTGGCGGCACGAATCAGCTGCGTACAGGCAATGGCCGGTAATATGCGATAGTATAGACGGTTGGAGGTGAAGGCGAGTGGATTGGGGAAGGGCGAAAAACGTACTTATTGTTTCGTTTTTGCTGCTTAATATTTTGCTGGGGTATCAGCTATGGCTGGATATTAGGGAGCAGTTGAACATTAACGTGAATACGGCAGAGCTGCCGCAGGATAAGCTGCAGCTTATGCAGCAGAAGCGTATTTCGTTAGAAGCCAATCTGCCGCTTGAAACGCCGGAGTTAGGGGACTTAACGTATTTGCTTCACTCCGACAGCCGTAAAAATGCGGAGCCGGTGACGCTCGATAAACCGGTGGACAGTACAATCATTTATTCAAAAGCGCAATTAGTAAAGACACTCGGGAGCCGAATTCCCGAGCTTGATCAATATGAATTCGATCTGCTGAACAGCAGCGTGGACAAGTTCGTCCTGCACCGTGTGGTAGAAGGTCGTCCCATGTTCGATGTGAAGCTGACGCTGTATATTAGCAATCAAAAAATAACTTCCTTTCTGCAGGACCGGGTAGAGCTGCTCGGTTCGGGCGAAGCGAAGCAGGTGCTGCCGGCTGCGAAAGTAGTGGCGAGCTTGATTGAGACCTATTTGCCGGATGGAGCCGTCATCTCCGATATTCAGCTTGGCTACAAAGGTCAGATTTTCGATTCGGAGAAGCAGGTGTCGGCGCCGTCATGGCGGGTCATGCTGGAAAATGGCCAACTGTTTTATGTGCATGCGATAAGCGGCGAGGTTGCAACGGATGAAGAGCAAGGGGAAGCGGCAGCGAACGGTTTACGTTAACGGGAGCGGGAGAAGGGACAGGAAAGAACTATTATGGGACTGCGATTTACAGTATTGGGAAGCGGCTCGACCGGCAATGCGACGATTGTGCAGGGAAACGAGAAAACGGTAATTGTCGACGCTGGAATGAGTGCAAAGAAGCTGGACGAGCTCATGCGCGAGCGGGGAGTGTCGGGACATGAATTGGACGCGCTGTTCGTCACGCATGAGCATTCCGATCATATTAAAGGTTTGGGCGCTTTCGCCCGCAAATATGATTTGCCTATTTATGCGAATGAGGCAACATGGGCCGCAATGGAAAGACATGTCGGCACGATTGCAGCAGAGAAGCGAGTGTTTATGGAAACAGGTGAAGAGGTCGCTTTCGGGTCAATGGTCGTACAATCGTACCCGATCTCGCACGATGCGGCGGAGCCGGTAGGCTACTGCTTCGTAGAGAATGGCGAGAAGCTGAGTCTGGCTACAGATCTTGGGTATGTAAGCGAGAAGGTCAAGCGTCAGATCATCGATTCGGATGTGCTCGTGCTGGAAGCCAATCACGATACCGAGATGCTGCGCATGGGTCGATATCCGTGGAATACGAAGCGACGTATTCTGAGCGATGTCGGCCATTTATCGAATGTGGCAGCGGGCGAAGCGTTGATTGAGCTTATGACAGACCGAACGAAACGTGTCTATTTGGCTCATTTGAGCCTTGATCATAATCTTATGGATCTAGCGATGCTGACCGTAAACAATATATTAGAGGATCACGGGATATTTTATAAGAAAGAGGAACATCCGCTGCGTGCAACGTACCACGATAAGCCTACGCCATGGGATGAAGTGAAGCGGAAATAAGCGATTCCATCTGGGCATCGAGTTCATCGGCTTTGGCGCTTAGCTCTTCTCTCGTTATTATGCCTTTGTCTATTAATATTTCTAGCATGGCGCTTAAGGTAAGAACGGTACGGTAGTGGTCATCCTTCAAATCTGCCAGCTTAGCGGCAAGCTGTACATGCTCCCAAGCGGCGGGCGTTTTGGCTTTCATAGCAGCATCTCTCCTTTGGCGGGACGGCACATGAAATTAAATGTTCATATTTCGTGTGCGCATCATCCGAATCTATTATTATTTTAGTCATTTCTTCCGAAAACATTCCTAGATTGAAAAAATAGTCTTGATGTCCATGGCATCGAGAGGAGCGACCGTAATGAGCCTATTCGACGACGATTTTTATTCGACCAAAGTATCCAAGCGCGCTGCTCGCGAGAGTAGAAAAGAAAAATATGCTTTTCCAAATCGAAGCGGCGGACGAAAGTGGTCCAGCGTCCGCATCGCATTCGTATCCTCTATTACGAGCGCGGTTGCCGCAACGCTGTTGTTTGGCGTTGTTTTTGGCGTAGGCAGCGGCGTAGGGGGCGGAGGAGGAGGAGCCATTGCGACGGCAGGCGGAGTTCAGGCGGTTGACCCGCTCGAGCGTCCTATACAAGCTTCCGCGAAAGTGAGGCCGGCTGTCGTAAGCGTCATTAATCAGCAGATGTTTTCACCAGGCATCGGCGGCGGCAGCGAAGAAGCGCTGCCGGAGGATGCGGAAGAAAAGGGGACGCTGCGTGAAGCCGGCGTCGGATCAGGCGTCATTATTAGCAAGAAGGACGGCAAAGCCATTATTGTCACGAATTTTCATGTGATCGATCAGGCGCAAGCGGTGAAGGTCGTTCTGATGAACGGCGAGACGCGCGACGCCAGCATAGTCGGTAAGGATCAAATTACAGATCTTGCCGTGCTGGAGATCGATGCCAAGGGTATTGATGTCGTCGCGGAAATTGGCGATTCGTCAATGCTTCGCCCTGCTGAATATATTATTGCGATCGGCAATCCGTTAGGGCTTGGGGAATCCGTTACAACGGGAAGCGTGAGCAAAACAAAACAAATCGTGCCGGTATCGCTGAATCAGGATGGCGTATACGATTGGGAGCAAGAGGTTATTCAGATCGATGCATCGATTAACCAAGGCAACAGCGGCGGGCCGTTAATTGATTTGAACGGACGCGTCGTTGGCATTAACAGCATGAAAATAGCCGATCTCGGCGTTGAAGGGATTGGCTTTGCGATTCCGATCAACCTGGCCATGCCGATCGTGGAGAGCCTGATCAAGCTTGGTCATGTGCCGCGTCCTTATCTCGGCGTATATACAATGGACTTGGAGCAGTATTGGGAGCAGCAGGGCTCTGAGGACGCGAATGGCAGTGCTGGCGAAGGCGGAGCACTGCCGGATGCAGAAGGCAATGCTTCCGGTGATGACGCTGAGGCCGGCGTTCTTGAAGGCGGTGAGCCGCTTAAGCTGCCGGACGAGATTTATGACGGCGTAATCGTGCTTGAAGCGGCCGGTCCCGCTAAGGATGCGGGTCTGCTGTTCAACGATGTGATCGTCAAGCTGGATCGCCAGTCAATCGGCAGCACAATGGAGCTGCGTAAATACTTATACAGCCAGAAGAAGATCGGCGACGAGATTGAAATTAGCTATTACCGGGACGGGAAATTGAAGGTTACGCATTTCAAGCTTGGCGAGAAGGAAGACGAGGAATAGTTGGCAGGAGACGCGATGTCGAAGTGGGGAACCATTTTGGCGCCGCGTCTTTTTTGTTGGATTTTAGGGATGAGAGAAGTACGCAGAGTAAAGTGCGAATAGATGAGTGCGGAGTCATGCGGAATTTGTCGGCTTCACATAGAGAGGCGTTTTCTGATATGCTGTGTATAGATAAATTGGACAGACTGGTAAGACGAATATAGGACGTAAGACAAGAGAGTAACGCAGCGAAGCAGAAAAGACGAATTAGAATACAATCAACTAGGGATAGGAAGCGTGCAGGCGATGTATTGTGTGTGTAAAGAGCATATGGAGACGGCATTGGACCGATTTGTGGATGAGTATGAAGATGCACCGGATGTAGTGGATTTGAAGGAGACGCAATTTGCCGATTGGGATCCACCGCGCAAATGCGATTTTTGTGATGAGCCTGCTACTTTTTTGGTGGTTTAGAGCTGATTGAAAGACCGGATATTTTGTTGGTCATGTACTGTGAAACGAAAGAACGAAGGTATTACCCGGTCATGTACTGTGAAACGAAAGAACGAAGGTATTACCCGGTCATGTACAGTGAGACAAAAGAATGAAGAAATTATCCGGTCATGTACAATGAGACGAAAGAATGAAGATTTAGAGGGATGTCGGGCGTTCATGTCCGAAGCGCGGATCGGACTGAAGGAAATATCCGAGACTATAAAGGGACGTGTAAGGCATGCATATACAGATAGCGGCCGTTGGCAAGCTGAAGGAAAAGTATTTGGTGATGGGCATAGCGGAATATGCCAAGCGGTTAGGGCCTTACGTGAAGCTTACGCTCACGGAAGTGCCCGATGAGAAGGCGCCGGAGACGATGAGTCCGGCGGAGGAAGCGATTGTGCGCGAGCGAGAGGGCGAGAGGCTTCTGGCGCAGCTGAAGCCTGATGCGCACGTTGTCGCGCTCGCGCTGGAAGGCGAGCTCTGGTCAAGCGAGGATCTCGCGGGCCAGCTCGATAAATTAGCCACGTATGGGCGCAGCCACGTGGCTTTTGTTATTGGCGGGAGCACGGGTCTTGCTCCCGCGGTGCTTAAGCGCGCCCAGCAGAAGCTGAGCTTTGGGCGCATGACCTTGCCGCACCAGCTGATGCGTCTGGTGCTGGTCGAGCAGATTTATCGGGCTGTGAAGATAAATCGCGGTGAACCGTATCATAAGTAACGGCAAGTTTTTTCGGAAAAACGCACAGCGGGCTTGGAAAGGGGCTTTGCCGCGCATGGGTCGGGGCAGGCCACATTGGGAGGCGAAGCCTTCTCAAACGGGCTCCTGCGAGCTATTTGGGGTCACAGAAAGATGCGGTATCTGGAGGGGGACTTTTGCTTGCGGAAAGCAAAAGTCCCCCTCCGCCGTTTTGGCGGAAGGGGTCAGTTCAAAAAAATGCTTTTGAATGGTTGGGTCGAACTTAAGCTCGATGTCAGCGCCATTGCACTGATTATGACCTTTGCAGACAGCCGGCTTGGGGTAAAGAACAAAGATGCGAGCGCGACTTCATGAAGCATACGGGCCTATGCGGCATTAAGCAGTGGCCCCGTATTCAGTTAAAGAAGACGTTAGTTGAATAAAGCGAGATCAAAGACTTTTTATTTAAGTCAGATTGGAGAGGTGATAATGGGAAATACGGATAAGTTTGAAATGATAGCCAATATATATGACACTTCTGAAAGAATTCAAATTGCAAAGGTGTCATCTGATGCCATTCGTGAATATTTAGTTGACGCTAATCGTAAGGATGCTATTGATTTTGGGTGTGGAACTGGTCTTGTCGGAATGAACTTGTTAAACGATTTTAATTCTATGCTTTTTCTGGATACTTCTCAAAACATGATTAATCAAATAAAGCAAAAAATTTCTGATTTTAATATTCAAAATGCAGATACATTATGCTTTGATTTTGAAAAGGAAGATCTATCGGATTTACATGCTGACTATATTTTTATGGCTCAGGTTCTACTCCATATTCATGATGTTGAATTAGTTTTATCAAGATTATTTGATGTTCTAAATGAAGGAGGGCATTTACTAATCGTAGATTTTGATAAAAATGAAAAAGTAGTTTCAGATATAGTTCATAACGGATTTAATCAAGTAAAGCTAACTGACATTATGACTAAAATAGGGTACAGGAATATTCAATCCAAAACTTTTTATAATGGAAGTAAAATATTCATGGGACATGATGCGTCTATGTTTATTCTTGATTCTCAAAAATAAACTTTTAGGTGTAAATTATCCCATTAGTCGATTTGAGACTATTGAGATAGCGAGATCATTGCGGTTCGTACGGTTTCAATTCCTCGAAACGAAGGGTTTTGATGCAGCAACGTCGAATAGTTGTCGAGTATTTAAAGCGTTTATGTTAATACCGGTTAGGGAAAATGAGAGAAAAGAGGGATGGAAATGTCCTATATCGTTGATTTTAATCATGTGTCTACGGTTGGTTTAGAGTCTTCACCTGTTGTAGAAGCGCTTGCCGGTTTGCGTGCGAATGAAGCCCGTTACTTTATGAACAAATACAAGCATGAATTTACGGTTATACCAGCTAACGAAAGTCAGGAAACCCTTGATTATGTGAACCGAATTTTGAAAGAAGAACGTAATATTGAGTTTGCGGCCAAACCTTTAGAAACGTCGCGTTTTCAAGTGGAAAATATCAAATTTGCCTACGTCTTTTATGAGGATGGTCTTGAGGTTAATGTCATGTATACGGTTGATGACCCTAAGAAGCGGGCCGTTGGATTTAAGCTTTCTGAGGGGATGGAGGTACCAAAGGAGCTAGAAGAGAAGTTTAAGTTTGCTAGGCAGAAGTCTAAGCTAGCTGGAACAATTCGAGGCTCGTTTTTTGTGATTAAAAAAGAATATTAAAGTAAGCAAAAGCGCAAGTAGAGGAATTTTGGTTGATCTATTATGCGGTTGTGGGACGACTGTGAGAAAGGCTGTTCGAATGAAGCGAATTGGCACACGGATATAAGGGGGCTCCTTAATATGTGTGCTTTACGTTATATATAGCAAAATTTTCAGCAGGATCCACAACCGCATCAGGTTGTGGATTTTTGCTTTTTCACATTTATAGGAAATCCTTTGCATGATCGCTTTCTGTGTAGATGGATATGAGAACAATTGCAGTTTCCTCGCTTATATTTCTCACTAAATGGGGCGTGCAGGCATTCCAACTGAAAGAGTCGCCTTCTCCAAACTCAGCCTTATCTTCCCCCTGCTCAGCGGAAATTCTCCCTTTCATAACAAAATGAACTTCTTCGCCCTCATGCGCATGCGGAACTTCGCCTGTCGCAGCACCGGGAGGAAACTCGACGATCATCATCCTTACGTTCTTTGTAGAGCTTAGGTGCTCTACTTTTAAATTTTCAACCCCGCTTTTCGTGACCCTTCGTTCTTCTTTGCGGACAATGTTCATGCGTTCCTCTTGTTGCAGCAGCAAATAAGCCAAAGGTACTTTCAAAGTCTTAGCGATACTTTCTAACGTAGCGATAGACGGCGAGGTTTTATTGGTTTCGACCTGGCTCATGAAGCCTTGGGATAAGCCGGTTTCTTCGCATATTTGAGCGATAGTAATATTTCTACGTTTGCGGATTGTCCGTATGGTGGAGCCGATATTCATCCGATTTTCACCCCACAAGAATATTTGTAATACAAAATATAAATTAATAATAACAATATTTTTGTTGACACGCTACATCGATTCGTCTTATATTAGTCATACAAAATAAACATTATTATTACTTATAATAAAAAAGGAGAGGAAAGAGAATGACGAAAGTATCAGTGGTATCGGCTATAATGCGAGTGGTGTTGGGAATATTATTTTTAGCCCACGGAATCAGTAAATGGCAGATGGGACTAGGAAATGTTGAGGCTTGGTTCAACTCCATAGGTGTTCCCGGGGTATTGGCTTATGTTGTGGCGGTTCTCGAGCTTGTTGGAGGCATTTTGCTAATTGTGGGCCTCTTTACCCGTTATGTATCGGTTTTATTTGCTATCATGCTTATTGGCGCGATTTTTTCGGTGAAGCTTCCCGCCGGATTGCTTGGAACCAGCCAAATGGCTGGTTATGAGTTGGATCTGAGCCTTATTGTAGTAGCGATTTATTTGATTGTTTCTGACCATTCGCCAATATCAGTCGATTACGCATTATTTAGAAAACGCAGCGCATAACGAAGTGGAGGAGTGTTCCTATGAACCCGACTTATCATTATGACATTCAACTACCATCCCAAATGGACCCGGACAAGAAATACCCGACAATCTTCACGCTTCATGGAAAAGGGTCCAACGAGAAAAATATGTTTGGTCTGGTGGCGCCTGTGTCCGATGATTTTATTATTGTCGGTATTCGCGGTAATCTTATACTAGGTGCCGGGTTTCAATATTATGAGTTGAAAAGCCTGGGCAATCCCATACGGGGAATGTTCGACCAAGCGGTTCAGCAACTGGAAGCTTTTATTCATTATGCGACGGAAAAGTACCCGATTGATACGACCAAACGCTATTTGCTCGGTTTCAGCCAGGGTGCGATCTTATCCATGACACTGGCGCTTACGATGGGGGATCAGTTGAAGGGAATCGTTGCTTTAAACGGGTATGTGCCTGATTTCGTAAAAACAGAGTATGCTCTGAAGAGCATACAAGATGTATCGGTATTTGTTTCCCATGGGGAATTCGACTCTGTTTTCCCGATTCGGATTGGTCACGAAACAGCGGCTTATTTTGAAAACCAAACGTCCCGCTTGACTTTCAAGACTTATCCCACCGACCATGGCGTCTCCGAGGAGAATCAACGGGATTTCGTAAATTGGCTTAAAAAAGATGCCGGTGTGCATTCATATAAGGAGTGAACGCGTATATGATACCTTCTTATTTTTTCGCACACGGCGCACCCTCGATTGTCTTAGAACATAATGAATACACAACTTTTATGAAAAATTTCGCGGCGCGTACACCCAAGCCTAAAGCGATCGTGCTTTTTTCGGCACATTGGGAACAATCGATGCAGACTATCAGCGCGGCCGATACGTACAGCACGATTTACGATTTCTCAGGCTTCCAGGATGAGCTTTACCGGATGACCTATCCGGCTAAAGGTGAGCGTTCGCTTAGCGAACAAATTCATTCGTTGTTTGCGAAGCATGGCATACAGAGCGTGTTAGACGAAGAAAGAGGGCTGGACCACGGCGCTTGGGCTGTTCTCAAACTGATCTACCCCGATGCAGATGTTCCGGTGATTGCTCTATCCGTAAACCGTTATCTAGCCAATGAGCAGCAATATCAAATAGGCAAAGCTTTGACCGAGCTCAGGGAACAGGATGTCCTTATTATTGGCAGCGGCGGGACCGTTCATAATTTACGGAGGTTAAAGTGGCAGGGGGAAGGGATCGACGAATGGGCAGAATCGTTCGATAACTGGCTGCAAAATAAGTTAGAAAATTGGGATGTCAATGCGCTCTTTAACTACAGGGAATTAGCTCCTTATGCTGAGGAGGCTGTACCGACTAACGAACACTTTATTCCTTTGATGCTTGCGATGGGGGCTGGAGACAAGAACCGTCAAGCGAAACTGCTTCACCGGAGTTATCAATTCGGCAACTTAAGCTTGAGCTGCTGGCAATTTAGTTGATGATAAAAATGGCGCCCGCAGTAAAATCAACTGTAGAACGGACGATCATATTCTCGTTAGCTGCCGTATATATCGCGCAGCAACTTACGCATTGGGAACCGCTTTCTCTTATGTTGGGCAGCTTGGTTTTTATTGCGATAGCCCTATTGCTGCCCCGGCTAAAAGGGATGACGTTATGGCTTACCGTTTCCTTTATGGCCGTGGGAGTACTGCTCCTGCTTCTTCAGAGGGCGGAAGCAAGATTCTGGTTTGAAGCAGCCGGTATCAATGTGACCCTGGTCACCCTGTTTGTTTTCGCTCCTTTGTTCGGGATCCCGGTTCGAATTCCGGAATATATCGAAGCTTTGAATCGGTTTTATGAAACGAAAGTACGCAGCAGGTCCGTTCTATTTGCCGGAACACAGCTTTTGACCCAAATCATGGGTGTATTCCTCAATGTAGGATCCATACCGGTTGTTTATCATGTTGTTTTTGTTAAACCGCATCCGGGCATGTCCCGGCTGCTTGCCAATGCGCTGAACCGCGGATTTGCGGGGGCGATTTTTTGGTCTCCCTATTTTGCCGCCATGGCGGTCGTGGTCTCATCGCTTTCGGTAAACTGGTCGACACTTCTTCCCTACTTGCTCGGTTTGTCGCTGATCAGTCTCCTTGTCAGTCTAGCCGTCGATTATAAAGGGCTGCGATATGCAGGAATCGCTCTCTTAAAAACGGAAGAGGAGGGTGTCGACCAAGCGGAGCCAGCCGCAAACAAGGGTAAATCTGTGTTCCCGGCAGGGCTCGGCGTTTATTTAACAGCTGCCATTGTCGTCATTTTGGTATTGGAGCAATTAGTCGAGCTGCCGATGGTCCTGATCACCTGTTTGGCAGCAGTCCTATTCCCGTTGATCTGGTGTTTGGCGAAAGGGGCATTTGCGACATACCGCCAAGGGCTCGCGAATCATGTCACGGTTACATTGCCAGCCCTGAAAAAGGAGATTACGCTATTTCTGGCAGCGGGTTTTTTCAGCGGCTCAATCGGCACAACAGGGTTCGGGGCGTCCGTCCCCGTTTTACTAGAGCTGATCCCAATTCCGATCTCCTTATCCTTTTCCATTTTTACGGTGGCGCTTATAATGGTTACGTCTATGGTGGGGCTTCACCCAATTGTCCTTGTTACCATTCTTGCAACCGGCATCGATCCGGCAGTTGTTCACATCAGTCCGAACTATTTCGCTGTGCTGCTGCTTGGAAGCTGGAGTTTATCCAATACCGTATCGCCGGCCTCTGCTGTCAATAATTTGCTGGCGGGATTATTTAAGAAGCCGGTATATGAGTTTGCATTACCGAATTATAAATTCGCCGCCTGTATGGGAGTCATGCTTCTCCTCTATTTAGTGGCCGTACGGATTTAGATTCAAGACCGCAGGTTTTTGCAATGAAACAAAGGCATCCTTTGATAAGGGTGCCTTTGTTTCGTCTTTAGTGTGATTCGCGTCGAGACGGAAGAGGATGAAAATTTGAACTTCCGGGCATGTTAGGGAAAAGACATCGAGGGAGTGCATTATGATGGCAAGAAGAAGGCGGAGATATGCGGTGCCGGGAGTGGAACAGGGGATGCAGGCTTTCAAAGCAGATGTAATGAAGCGCGAAGGATATGCCGTTGATCCGAATCGGCCGGATGACGTAAAATACGAAGTGGCTAAGGAGCTTGGTGTACCTCTGCAGCCAGGTGACAATGGCAATCTGACTACGGAAGCGGCGGGCCATATCGGCGGAAAAATTGGCGGCTCCATGGTTAGGGAAATGATCCGTCTCGCCCAAGAGCAAATAGCGAACAGGGAGCAGCCATAAAGACTTCTATAATAGTATTAAGGAAGGATCCCTTGGCAAAGCATAAGATAATTGAATGAAAGACCGGAATGAAGGGCGCACTTATACAAGGGCGTCCTTTTTTGTCGCACTTTATAATTGCTCTAAGTTCCTTACACTATTGTCCATTGCTTTTGCTCAACGTCAGCATATCATGATCAGGTAACTTGTTGAATGGAGATGAAGATATGTCAGTTCCCATCGAGAGTAGAATAAGCAGCATGGAAAAAATAGATGTTTTGATCCCTGCAATCACAAAGGATTTAAAGACACTGCCCTATGTGATTGATGCCGTTAGAAAACAGGTGAAGCATCCCATTGGCAGCATCCTGATTGTGGCTCCGAAGGATAATAAGATACAGAAACTGTGCAGACAAAAAGGATGCAGATTTGTCAATGAAAACACGGTTCTTCCCATTACGAAGAAGAACATTCACTATCGTTCAAAGAAATGGGAACGGTCAGGGTGGCTATTCCAGCAATTGTTGAAAATGAGCGGTGATACCTTATGTACCTCGAAATATTTTTTAGTTATTGACGCCGACACGGTGTTAATTCAACCGCATGTTTTTAGAACAGGTAATAAGACATTATTTTATTGCAGAAAATGGAGCCAGCCTGAATATTTTAAAACTTATAGGAAGCTATTAGGAGAAAAAGCTGCCGCGCCCTCGTCCTTTGTTACTCACTATATGCTGTTTGAGAGGTCGAAGCTGCAGCAATTGAAAAAGACAATTGCATCCAAACATCACACGAGCTGGTATTCGGCGATAATAAGGAAGATGGACAAATCGAAGCAATTTGCTTTCTCCGAATTTGAAACCTATGGAAACTTCCTCTATTCTAACAATCCAAGCGGATTAGTTCTCAAGAGAGCGCTAAACAAGAGCACAAATCAGAACATTGCGCAAATGACACAAACACAATTCAAGACGCAATCACGACAATACCGATCGTTATCTTTTCATATGCGTAAAGATTATGCAAGAAAGGCCAAGGTGTAACAATGACACCAAATCAAATCGTATGGAGAGGGCCTGTGGGCAGAGCTTCCGGTCTTGGAATCGCGAGCAGAGAATATGCTCGAGCGTTAAAATCGCAAGGGGTTCATGTCAAAGTTGAAGCTGCGAGGACACGGGCATCCCTAAATTCAAAAAGACCAAGGGTCTTAATTTATCATTACTCCCCTGATACGATTAACATAAAGAAGGAAAGAAAGCATTTTAACATTATTATCATGAATACCGTCTGGGAGACGACACGAATCCCTAATCGATGGCGTGCTCCTCTCAATCGAGCCGATGCTGTATGCGTCCCGTCGTATCAAAACAAGCAGGCCATGAGAGACAGTGGAGTGAAGGTTCCTATTTTTATTGTTCCTCATGGAGTCCATGCCCGAACCTTTACTCCAAACAATAAGAAACTGCCCATAAAAAATGCAGATGGCAAGTTTATTTTTATTTCTGTATTCGGCTTTCAGCATCGCAAAAACCCCGAAGCTTTATTAAAGGCTTATTGGGAAGAGTTCTCTTCCTCAGACAAAGTGCTTCTGATCATCAAAACGAACGGATATGCAAAATTTGAAAACGAAAAATGGATAAACAGCCAAATCCAAAACTACAAGAAAAGACTCGGAATTCGTAAGAAAACGGCACCGGTCATCATTATGGCAAAGCATCTGAGTCCCACGAAGTTGAGAGGAATTTATACCCGCGGTCATGCATTCGTTCTTCCTACCAGGGGGGAAGGAGTCGGCTTTCCGTTCTTAGAAGCAATGGCCAGCGGCATTCCCGTAATCGCAACCGGTTGGGGCGGACACATGGATTTCTTAACAAGAGAAAATTCATTCTTAATTAACTATAAATTACGAGCCCCTGTCACCAGTATGAATCGAAACTCCTCGATATCACGTCAATTTCGCTATTTGTTTGCGGAAAAAGGACAGCTTTGGGCAGAAGCGGATATTGGAAATTTAAAGAGACAGATGAGAACAGCGTATGAAAACCCTCTTCTATGCAAGAAGAAAGGGGAGCGGGGAAGACGCAATGCGCTTAACCTGTCCTGGAACCGTGCGGGCCGTACACTAAAAAACGTGATAGAAAAGGTAATTCGGACTAAAAGATAATCTGTTCGGTTGCTCCATTCTTTAGAAGGGGGAAATGTAATTGCGAATTGTGCTATTGAGCGGCGGTTCCGGAAAAAGACTGTGGCCGTTATCGAACGAGATCCGGTCGAAAATATTTTTAAAGCTCCTGCCGTCGGAAGATGGCGGCAAGGAATCCATGATTCAGAGGGTATGCAGACAATTGGATGAAGCAGGATTGCTTCCATTCACCTCGATTGTTGCACATAAAAGCCAAGCGGAAATTGTACGAAATCATGTGGGGGATAAAATTCCATTTATTGCTGAACCTCATAGAAGAGGAACCTATACAGCAGTTGCTTTAGCTTCAAGTTATTTGCATACCAAGCTGCTGGCGGCTCCGGATGAAACGGTATGCGTGATTCCAGCCGATCTCTTCGTTGAGCCCGAGTTTTTCAATTTGCTTCGTAAATTTCCCGGCGTCCTTGCTCAATCGGGTTCGGAGCTGGCCCTTCTTGGAACGGCTCCCAAGCATGCCTCCAGCCAATTTGGCTATATTGTGACGCAGTTTTCAAGTGAAACTTTATCGAAGGACTATTTTTCGGTTACTCAATTCGTTGAAAAGCCTGATGTAGAGAAAGCACTCCACCTGATGGGGGAAAATGCGATGTGGAACTGCGGTGTGTTCGCTTTCCCGTTATCTTTCATGCTTTCTAGTTTGAAAAGTAAAGGTCTGCCCGCAGCATACGATGATTTAATTGGCTGCTACGAGCATCTTCCAGAAGCTAGCTTTGATGTAGAGGTTGTGGAGAAAACGAGGCCTTCGGTTGTCATTCCATACGACAAAGGTTGGAAGGATCTAGGCGACTGGAGTGTGCTTCCGGACTTTTTTGAAACTAGCGTCATCGGTCTAGGAGAGATTTCAAGCGATTCCATTCATACGCATTTAGTCAACGAGCTTGTAATTCCAATTCACGTTATTGGTGTTTCAAATCTTATCGTAGCTGCTAGCGCAGATGGTATTCTTGTTGCTAATAAAGACAAATCCAATCAAATTAAAAAGATACGAAACCACCGTCAAGATCCCATGCATGGGGAAAAAAGATGGGGAACTTATCGGATATTCGATTATTCGAAGGCGGAAATACAACCGGAAACCTTAACGAAGAAAGTAGAATTGTTGCAGGGGAAAAATACAAGCTATCATTTTCATCAGAAGAGAAAAGAAATCTGGATCATCATTTCCGGGACCGGAGAGTTCATTATGGAAGCAGTGAATGTTCAGATTCAAACCGGTGACGTTCTGCAAATTCCTGCTGGAGCCAAGCATGCCGTCAAGGCGATTACGCCGATCGAATATATTGAAGTCCAGATAGGGACCGACCTGCTTGAAGAAGACATCGTACGTCTAGCCATGTCCTGGGAGGAAATAAGCAAGCTCTGCAACGGGGATCAGAGTTAAAGATTCCATTAATTAGCATATAATCATAAAAATATTGAAGCATCGAGAACACCCCGCCGTCCTCGATGCTTTCTTTTGTGAATGAACCTCGACAACCTGAAAATTTTTAAATAATAGTCTAAAAAACATTGAAAGTAATCGTTTTTGCGAGGATGTACAATGAAAAGGGTGTAGTTGTTGCATACTCAATAAGGCGGGTGACAGTGATGAAAATTCAGTTAAACGAGCAGCTTTCTATTTCCAAATTGGCCATCGGATGCATGAGGATGAATGATTGGAATTTGAGCGTTAAGCAATCGGTAGAGTTTATCGAATGGTGCATTGAGCGGGGAATTACAACCTTTGACCATGCGGATATTTACGGAGGCGATCATCGAAACGAAGCGCTTTTTGGTGAAGCTTTGAAAATGGAACCGTCCCTGCGGGAGAGAATACAAATCGTCACGAAATGCGCAATTAGTGTCCCTAACGCCAAAAATCCCCATATTAAAACCCGGTTTTTCAACACGGATAAACCATATATTTTGGAACAGGTTAACGACTCCTTGGACAAGCTTCATTGCGGTTACGTTGATATCCTGTTGATTCATATGTTTGACCTTCTTATCGATCCGGGTGAGCTTCATGCAGCTCTCCAGCAGCTTAAAAATGAGGGAAAAGTCAACTATTTTGGCCTATCCAACCATAGTCCTCTTGAATATGACACCCTGCAAAAATATACGGACATCAAATTTGTTACGCATCAATTTATGCTGAATCCGCTGGGCATCCAAAATTATCAAAATGGCACAATGACCCATTGCCTGAAAGAAGACATCTCGCCGATGATTTGGTCGCCTCTAGCGGGAGGAAGGCTTTTCAAAGCTGCCAATCCGGTTGACGAAAAAATGAAAAACGTACTGGAAAACATTCGGAAGGAGCTTCAACTGGAATATCTCGATGAAGTCGTATACAAATGGATCTTCAAGCATTCATCAAACCCGGCGATCGTACTTGGCACCGGAAACAAGGAGCGGATTGAGCGGGCAATAAAATCGGTAGACGGCCCGCAGTTGACCAGAGAACAATGGTATAAAATCCTTATCGAAGCAGGTTATACGTTGTGGTAATAAAATGCACGATTGCATCTATAAAATTAGAGCATCAACCTTTCGGGTTGGTGCTTTTTTACTAGTTTAGCTTACAATTTTTCATCCATACTGTAGAATAAACTAACGGGAATTTAAAAAGGGGGTAAAAATATTGAAGCAATGGTCAAGCGAAATTGAGATAAACGTACCAATCGAACAAGTATGGTCTTATCTGGATGGTTCGTTAGAACAACTGCAGAAGATTATGCCTCAAGTGGTGGAGAATAAGCCTGTCACCATTACAAAAGAAATTGTCGGCAGTATACACCGTCAAAAGTATAAAGAAGGCAAGCGCATCGAGGAATATGATGTTCATACGCTGGAATACACAAATAACGTGAACGATAAGAAATTGAAGATCGGCTTCACGCTGGCAAACTGCTTTGAGATCACAGCTTTATATGAATTGCATCGGGTAAATGATCAAAAAACAAAGCTAAAATACACCGCAACCAATAAAGCGTTGAAGTGGTTTGTGAAGCTGTTTATGATATTCGCAAATGAAAAGATCGTTGTTAAGTTTTTACAAAATGTAAAGAAAGTCGCTGAATCAGAGGCTAAAACCGGCTTGTGAAAGCAGGAAGCTCATACTATGGAAGGGCCGCCCGAATGAGGGCACCCTTCCATATCGCCCTGAAGATGCTATGCTGAATATGGCTTCTCAAGCGGAGCTCTCGAATAACCTTCTATTGTTCTCGCACCAAATCTGCCATTCGATATGCTTGTTATTTTGCGGATCTTTGTGTATAGGGACGGATGCCTGCAGCTTAGTGTAAGGCTGCTTCTGTCTGTCCGGCAAGCCGACAGCCGCTCGTTTCCCGATTATATGCGCTGATCCAAACGAGTAGATTAATACGAGAAATGCTGTAAACACATCAGACAGTTTCATATTGGCCCGTTTGCTTCCCCTCAAAACACTCCAGAAAAAGAAGAAAATCGTTTTCATTTCTTTCATTCCTCCCAATTTCAAATTAAAGCTGTTTAACCCGATAGGACAATGTTAAGCGGATTTCTGGAATAGCATTCTATTATTCTCGCACCAAATCTGCCATTCGGTACGCGGGTTGTGGTGCGGGCTTTTCTGTATGGGGATGGACGGCTGCGGCGTCTCGCTATTCTTTTGCTTATCCGGTAAGACGGATATCGATTGCTTCTGAATCAAGTAAGCTTCAAACGAATAAACGATGCCGAGACATGCAGGTTTACTATTAACGGTCTGTTTTGCAGTATCCACTTTGACTGTGATCATAAGATTCCAGATGAAGAGTAAAATAGTTTTCATTCTTCTATTCCCCCCACTTAGAATTAAGAGTTAACTAGATTATAGCAAGCTTGCCATACAACTTCTGTCGAGTTATAAACCAAGTGCAAAAAAATATTTAGACAAAAAATGTTGTCCGAATGTCGGCTCTGGAGCAGGTCCGATTCCTTTCAAAAGAAGACAGATTTTATGAGGAAAAAGCTTGATAGTATTGACTTTCCAATGTTTCACGAATGATAAATAATGACGCGCTGGACGCCAATAGCTTGGAATGGTTTGAAGCATTTAGAACAAAAATCGAGATCTTGATGTAGTAACGTGTTGTAGCATTATGTTGGAAAAAGAGTGTTAGAATTCCCGATGGCCGTTCAACGCAAAAAAGCAACCTCAGTCCATACAGACTTGAGGTCGCTTTGTTTCTCGTTATTTCTTATGATCTCCCAGGCTTACGGAAGGACATTGCCTGCCGCACGATAGATCGCATACCATTCTTCGCGCGTCAGATGAACATGAGTTGCCTTACAGCAATCTTTTAAGCGGTCGATATTCATCGTACCGATGACCGGCTGCATGTGTGCGGGATGGCGCAGAAGCCATGCGATGGCGATCGTCGTGTTGCTGACTTCATATTTGCTTGCGATTTCATCGATTTGTTGATTCAATTCCGGGAACTTGTCGTTTCCGAGGAATACGCCCTCAAAGAATCCGTATTGGAAAGGCGACCAAGGCTGAATAGTGATATCGTTCAGTCTGCAATAATCAAGCACGCTGCCGTCGCGGTTTACAGCGGCCTCATTTTCCATATTCACATTAAATCCATTCGAGATCATGTTAGCGTTAGTGATGCTTAATTGCAGTTGGTTTGCAACGATCGGCTGCTTCACCGATTTCTTCAGCAGCTGGATCTGCATTGGAGTCTGATTGGAGACGCCGAAATGCCGTACTTTTCCTGAGCTTTCAAGATAATCGAATGCTTCCGCTACCTCTTCCGGTTCTACCAATGTATCCGGACGGTGCAGCAGCAGGATGTCCAAATAGTCGGTTCTCAGCCGCTTCAGGATGCCGTCTACCGACTCTAAAATATGTTCTTTGGAAAAGTCGAACATTCCCTTCCGAATGCCGCACTTGGATTGCAGGATGATCTTTTCACGAATATTGTCATTCATATGGATGGCATCTGCGAAAATTTCCTCACAGGCTCCAGCGCCGTATATATCCGCATGGTCGAAGAAATTTGCGCCTTCATCTAGTGCGGATTGAACAAATTTCTCAGCTTCGGCTTTGTCCAGCGAATTAATGCGCATACAGCCGACGGAAATGACTGGCACCTCTAAGGTGCTGCTTCCTAGTTTCATTGTCTTCATGATAAAAGTCCTCCTTAGGGAATGATTATTCTGGCTTGACGGTTTTGTCGAATATAGGGGATGACTCGAGTTTAACGGACAATCAGCTCAAAAAAAGTATAGCTGAATATACAGCCGAGCGTAAGTGCTGAAATTTTATATAGTAAGTAAAAGCAGTGTTACTAAGAATTACGATGGCCTATCTTATTCGTTAATCGGAATATATATTTTCATTGCGATCCCGCTTGGCGATGAGTTCATGACGTCGGTTACTTCAAAATCCGGGCCTTCTCTTCGCTCATAGTTTGAATGGGGCAGCCAAGTACCGTAGATGTACTGCCTTGTATCCTGCCCATGCACATGCTTGAAGAGAATTCTTGATAATAGCCCGGAATTGCCTGTAGCATTCGTCATCATTAAGGGTCGTTTTATATTCATAGCCGGCAATTTGAATGGAGTCCAAATAAACGATATCAGGTTTATTCATTCGCATATCCCCTTCACTACTTGTTCGGTAATCCAGAAAGTTTATCTTATTTTGGAGAGTAAGATCACAGCTTGTTTTCCGATAGGTTGTTGGCGCTATTCGAAAACAGTCGACAAATGCCCGGGTAAACGCCTCATGAGAACTGTACTGGGATGCGATTGCGATTTGCAAAATGGAGAGATCTGAATTCCGGATGAGAACGGCTGCTTCAGAAAGTCTTCTTCTTCTCACGTAATCTTGAACGGTAAATCCTGAAATCAGTCGAAATAGCCTTTGAAAATGAAAGGGAGAAAAATAAGCTTTTCTTGCGATATCTGTGATGGATAGTTGGTCGTTGAGATGATCTTCAATAAAATCAATGGCGGATTGAATCCGGGAATAATAGTCCATAATCATATCCTTTGCGCAAGGGATTGTTGCTATTAATTGTATCTGATTTGAACCTGATTCATTTGATTTATTGTGCTTTTTTGATAGGTAACCGGTATAAATTTTTCATGTCGGGATCGGTGCCTTCGGGAGGAGGGAATGAAGCATGATCCGGCTTATATTCACATTTCTTTTTTGCACTACCAACTTTTGAGGAGAGTTGCTAAACTAAGAGAGGTATCGATTAACCATAAAATGGAGGGAAGAAATGAGCCATCCCGAACAAAGCTATAACAATCATCGAAGGTTGCATCCTCTTTTTCACTTTTTGCTTACCCTTTTGACAGCAGGTTTATTTATTTCTGCAATAGTAGAGCTGGTAAGATCGTTGATAGCGGGCAATCAGGTTTTTCCTGCCGTCCTTTTTCTGCTTATTTCTATTATGTTTATCGTTATTTTTCTATTAGTGCGTTCTTATCCTTTAAAAGCGCAGGATCGGGCGATACGAGCCGAAGAAAATCTCCGGCACTATGTTTTGACGCAAAAGCTGCTGGACCCGAGGCTCAGCACTAAGCAAATTGTAGCTTTGCGGTTTGCCTCCGATAACGAATTTCCTTCCCTCTGCAAAAAAGCAGCAGAAGAGCAGCTGTCACCCGATGCGATTAAAAAGTCAATCCAGAATTGGAGAGTCGACAACTACAGAATCTAGGGAACATCAGCCCCTCTATAGGTAGTCTTATAACGAAATTTGTGATAACATGTAGACTGACGAGTAGAACGTGAACGAGGAAAAAAACCTATTCCGTTCGTGCCAGTACAACTGCAGCTTATGAATGCTATTTTTAAACTGCAGCTGAATTGGGTATGATTGAAAGGTCGAGTCATTAAATTGTAATTATTTTGAAGGAGGATTTAACATGGCATTGGTTTCAATGAAAGAAATGTTGAACAAAGCACTACAAGAAGGTTACGCTGTCGGTCAATACAACATTAACAACCTGGAGTGGACACAAGCAATCCTGGCTGCTGCTCAAGAAGAGCAATCACCAGTTATTCTTGGCGTTTCCGAAGGCGCTGCACGTTACATCGGAGGCTTTACGGTTGTAACTTCCATCGTAAAATCCCTTATTGAAGAAATGAAAATCACGGTTCCGGTTGCTATTCACCTAGACCACGGTTCCAGCTTTGAAAAATGTAAAGCAGCGATCGATGCTGGATTTACTTCCGTTATGATCGATGCATCCCACTCTCCTTTCGAAGAAAACGTAAAAACGACTCAAGAAGTTGTTGCATACGCGCATGAGCGCGGCGTTTCCGTTGAAGCTGAGCTCGGAACAGTTGGCGGACAAGAGGATGACGTTGTTGCTGACGGCGTTATCTATGCAGATCCTAAAGAGTGTAAAGAGCTTGTTGAACGTACAGGAATCGACTGCCTTGCTCCTGCGCTAGGCTCTGTACACGGTCCTTACAAAGGCGAACCAAACCTTGGTTTCAAAGAAATGGAAGAAATTTGCCAAACAATCAAGCTTCCATTGGTATTGCACGGTGGTACAGGCATCCCAACTGCCGATATCAAGAAATCGATCTCGCTGGGAACTGCAAAAATCAACGTAAACACAGAAAACCAAATTGCTTTCACAAAAGTTGCTCGTGAAATCTTGACTTCTGATTCCGAAGTTTACGATCCGCGTAAATTTTTGGCGCCAGGCCGTGAAGCGATTAAACAAACGGTTCAAGGCAAAATGCGTGAGTTCGGTTCTTCGAACAAAGCTTAATAAATATAACGCGAAAATGGTTGGACAGGCTGCAAATTGCAGCTGGTCCAACCATTTTTTTTGATTACCTATTGTTGATGCTATAAAGGCAGGTCGCGTTTTCGAAATAGAAGGATGGCCAGGCCGAATGAAAGCAAGCCGATAACGGAGAGAATGATGGAGGCTGCTCCTAAATTCGCCGTTCCGTTTACAATTTCAGCGGGTGTGTACAGTGAGAATAGGGAGAGGTTCCGCAGCCAATCGATCTTTTCGCTAAGCTTACCCAATAAATCCATGCTGAAAAATCCAAATGTAATCAATCCGGAAAGGCTGAGCGCCTTCTTCTCGTCGTTGGATAGAGAGGATACGAGAAAGGAAATGCCGCCGACAGCAAAGAAGAGCAGGAACGCAGCCGTATTCATCTGAATGAATGTGGATGTGTCGAATTCATATTTATCGCCCAGAAACCATGCGTTTCCGGCAAATCCGGCGATAGTCGTCACCGCCATAATCAGGAAAAGCCCGGTCGTCAAAACGGCTGCCTGCGTAAAAGCGACTTTCCCGCGTGTCGTCGGGGTGGATAATAAATAAGCCATGGACCCTTGGTCCACCAATTTGGCCATCAACTGAGTCGATAGCTGGACGCATACGATAGCAAGGATGAGAACCAGAATTAATCCGTAATATTCCCCTGAAATAAACGCCTCTGCGCTGCTAAAGCCGTTAAGGCCGAAAGCTTTTCCCACGCCCTCCGGCATGGATTTCACCAGCTCATCGATAGCTTTCGAGTTTTGAGCGATTCCGGGATATAACCAAAACATGAGAATGATATAGAACGCAGAGCCGAGTGCATAGTTCATGAAGCTCTTCATGTACACTTTCATCATCTGTTTATATAAGGTGACATTCATACTACCGTCCCCTTCCGGTCGTAGTAGTTCATGAATATGTCCTCGAGATTTTGGGTAAAAATATCGATATTGCGCACGCTGTATTTTGCCGTTTCTTCCACGAACCTATCGTAATTGCCTTGAATGGCCACTCTCACCCGATTGCCTTCATACGATTCAATGAGCAAACCGGAATTTAAGAATGACTTCGCATCGATATGATTCTCGAAGGTGACTTCGAACAGCTTCCGCTGCATGGACTGCAGCTCGTGAATATCCTTAACTGCGATAATGACGCCGTCCTTAATAATCGCAGCCCGGTCACAGGTTCTCTCGATTTCCGGGAAGCTGTGCGATGACATTAGAAATGTTTTGCCGCGTGCCTTCTCCTCCAGCACCAGTTCAATAAACACCTTCTGCATAAGAGGATCGAGACCTGATGTCGGTTCATCCAAAATAATGACAGTAGGGTCATGCATAAATGCGGCTACGATTCCAACCTTTTGCTTCATGCCTTTGGACATCTTGCGAATGGGCGTATGAACGTCGAACTGCAGCCGGTCGATTAAGCTTGCACGCTTGGAAAGGTCTTTTACCCTTTGCATGTTTGCCATAAAATCCAGAAACGTCCTGCCTGTCATTCCTTCAAAAAAAGCAATTTCTCCAGGCAAATACCCTACGAAGCGCTGTACTTTCCCTTGCTCTCTCCAGGTATCCAGCCCATTTATGTTCACATATCCTTTGTCCGGCTTCATGAAGCCCATTATATGCCGGATCGTCGTAGACTTGCCTGCTCCGTTTGGCCCCAAAAAGCCGAATACCTCACCTTCCTTAACCGAGAAGGATACATCAAAAATCCCTTTTCCGTTCGAAAATTTTTTTGTTAAATGGTCAACGGTTAACATGTCGGCACCTCCAAGAGTGAGGAAATGAAATATTATCATCGTTATATTTCATATGTTATAATAAACCCGTCAGAACACGTCGTCAATGGTTTGGTGAAATATATTTATGATAATAGTTCATTAATTACATGAAACAAACTTTGGAGTTAGGGTGAACGAGGATGAACGGTTTTGAGAAAAGGGCCAATCTGATCAAAGAGAAGATCATGAAAACCACCTTGGATATGCTGCGCACATCGGACCCCAAGAGGATTCGAATCGCCGATATTTCCAAGCTGGCTAACGTTTCGCAGGTTACGATCTATAATTATTTCGGTAGCAAGGAAGCTTTGCTCCGCGAAGTATTCATGAACTACTTCGACAAGGCGATCCGCGATTTCGAGCAATATATGAATGAAGGACACTCGTTAAAGGAAAAGATCGAGCATATTATTTTTCTGGAGAAAGCAACGTATAAGGATTTTCCTCCCGGTCTAATTAAAGAACTATTGATCGGGGATAATGAGCTGTCCCGTTACATTGAAGAGCAATACAGGGAGAGAACGATTCCTTTGACCGTCCGGATTATAAAGGAGGGTAAAGAAAGCGGCGAAATAGCGGAAGATGTATCCATCCCTAACGTCTTGGCCTTTATACAATTGTATATGAATCAATATGAAACCATACTGGAAATGGCCCAGAAAAGCGGGGATATGGATAAATTCCTCGAAGGTATGGTTGATATGTTTTTTTACGGCGTTTGCGGGAAAAGGTAGCTTGACCGGCGGGGTTTCAGTGGTATGAAACCCCGAATCTTATTAGGAGAGCAGCCTTTTGAACCTGCATAATAGTGACTCATGTACATATATATAGTGATTGCATCTGAACTGAAGAATTCAAAAAGTAAGGATGTGTAATCATGAGGATCTACGTCGCTAAAGAGGAAGATACTTTAAATGGGATTTCAAAAAAATACGATATTGAATTAAATGATCTTCTCACTTTAAATCCCCATATTCCAAGTCCCGAAATACACATCCCCGGTATTCATGTAAATTTTCCTCCTATAGACAAGCCCGGCAGCGTACAGATATCTGTTCCTATGTGTCCGTTTGATCCCTCATCTGAAGAAATTCTCAAGCATTGGATTCCGCTTACGTCTTTGGAGCAAATGACTGAAAATGATTATGATGTGATTATTGTCGGAACTGGAGCAGGGGGAGGAGCGGTCCTCCGAAGATTGTGCGAGCGGTGGAGGCATAACGGGAAACGAATCGGCATTATCGAACGAGGAAATCTCCTGCTGCCGACGCATGTACGGAATATTCCAACGATGACAAATGCGCGGTTTGGCCCGTATTTTCGAGGGGTATCCAAATGGATTGGTAAATCGCTTCCTGAATTTCCAGGTGCCAGAGAGCTTTTTGCATTAGGGGGAAGAACTTTATTTTGGGGAATGTCTGCTCCCCGGATGGATGCTTCTGAAATGACGGAATGGCCGTTAACGGAGAATGAAATGGATTTTTACTACAAGATCGCCGAACAGGTTATGGACGTTTCCAATGGGTATACGAAGGGATCATCCTTTCAAGAGAACATATTAGACAGACTTCGATATAATGGATTTCCCGAAGCTGCAGATGTTCCTACGCCTGCTGATCTTGTACCAACCAATTATGGACAAATTCATTCGGACGTATTTTGGAGCTCCATCTCCGCGCTCGCTTACGGCTTGAATCGAAAGCCCTTTGATTTAGCTGTAAATGCCCGTGCTGTCGAAGTGCTTGTCGAAAATGGAAAAACGGCCGGTATTAAAGTGATGTCGCTCGATAAAAAACCATACTTTCTCAAAGCAAAAACCGTTGTTTTGTCGGGAAACACGTTTGAAACCCCTCGTATTCTGCTAAATTCAGGCATTCAAGGAAGAGCGATCGGCCATTATTTAACCAATCATTCTTTCCTCTTATCTACAGTACAAGTGAGCCGTAAGCAATTTCCGGAGGTGTTAGGTCCATTAAGCGTGATGATTCCGCAAACAAAGAGCCGTCCTTATCAAATTCAAATGGGCGGCCCGGAGGGATACCTTTGGTATCAACGTTATGAACAAGAACCTTTGCAGGATGAGTTATATATCGGCATCAGCGCATTCGGAAGGGTTGAATCGCGATTTGAAAACCAGGTTTACCTGGATCCCTATAAGCGCGATGAGTACGGAGTTCCGGAGATACAAGTTCAATTTTCTTATAGTGAAAAAGACAAAGCGATTATTAATGAAATGGCATCCGCTTTAACACACGTTGTTTCAGCCATGGGAGCTTCTTTTATTTCTGCCCAAGGTCGGCCGCCCATATGCCTTATGCCTCCCGGGAGCGACTACCATGAGTCAGTTACCTGTCGGATGGGTGACGACCCCTCTAATTCAGCAACGAACCGGTATGGACAAATCCATGGTGTATCCGGCCTTTATGCAGCTGATAACAGCATCTTACCTTCAATTGGAGCTGCTAATCCAACACTTACAACTGTCGCCTTATCTACAAGGGTGGCAGATTACATCGCAGCTTTCGAAAATCCTAATTAATGGGCAGTGGTTTTTTTTACTGAATTGAGATACAATGAAACTGGTTTCATAAATAGTGATTTATTGGAGTGGCTGACAAGTGGCGAATATTTCGGATGTAGTACGATTGTCGGGCGTGTCGAAATCGACCGTTTCCCGTGTCATAAATAATTATCCCCATATTTCAAATGAAAAAAAAGAGCTCGTGCTGAAGGCGATGAAGGAGCTTAACTATACGCCGAACCTGTCAGCTAGAAAGCTGAGAGGGCAAGTGACGACAACCGTCGGCATTATAGTGCCGAGAATTGTTAATCCGTTTTTCTCATATTTGGTCGATGCGATCGAGAAGGCTGGCTATCAGCAAGGTTACCAAACCTTATTTTGCCAAAGTAATGAAGATAAAGAGAAAGAATTAACATTTTTAAACCTGCTGAAGACAAAGCAAGCGGACGGCATTATTATGACTTCCATCGAGAATGACTGGGAGGTTATTAAGCCGTTTACAGAGCACGGCCCCATTGTACTTTGCAATGAATATGTCAGTGAAGCCCATGTCTCCATGATTCGTTTGGATCAATATCAAGGGGCATATATGGGGGTAAAGCATTTAATTGAAAGAGGCCACCGGAAAATAGCCTACTGCACCGGGGGATTGTTTACCGAATTCGGGAAAGATAAAGACCGCAACCGGGGTTATCAAAAAGCATTGGAAGAAGCGGGAATAAAGGTAAATCCAAGCTGGGTTTTGGTCAATAAGCATACGATAGAGGACGGAAAGCTAGTGATGAAGCAGATTCTTGAAATGAATGATCGCCCGACAGCCGTCTTTACAGGAAGCGACGAGATTGCCGGGGGATTAATGATAGCTGCGAAAGAGCATGGTATCTCGATCCCTGGCGATCTGGCTATTATCGGCTTTGATGATCAGCCCGTTGCAGAAATGTTAGATCCCGGGCTGACGACGATTCGCCAGCCTGTTGATCAAATGGGGAAAAAGGCAATGGAAGTGCTGATTGAGCATTTAAATGATCCCGATATGGCTCCAGACACATATGAACTTCCGGTTGAACTGATTATTCGAAAATCCACATAGACTGTCATATAAATGATTGGGAGCGGGTTGTGCTATTTGCGCAGATCCGCTCTTTTTTTGTTTTTTTTTAATTTTCCTTGTTCTCTTCGTAGAATTTATGAAACCAGTACCAATCGTTGTTTTTTTTAATTTCCATTTTGAAAAGATACATAATACAAAATATCATAAATAATCGGCATGAAATTGTCGCGTTTAGTTGATTTTGAAGAGATAATCAGTGAGATTTGTAGTCATCACGTAAAAAAGGAAAACACAGGATGTTGAAACCGGTCTCAATAGATGCTACAATACAGATAAATCTTGATGAGTAAGTCTTTAGAGATCAATAAATTGGAACTAGCTTTCTGAATTTCATGTTTCCCTATTTTCCGTGAAACCGTTGCCAATTGGATTGTAATGGATCCGAGTGGGATCTATAGCAAAAGTTGCAGAATTTCATTAATCTCCACTCATGGTGTTACAGACTGGTAACAGTCTTAGCATATATAACAAATATTGGAGGGGTCAGTTTTGAAAAAAGCATTATTTTTAATTGTTGCTCTAGCGTTTGCTGTTAGCCTGACTGCTTGTGGAGAAAATGACACAAGTGGTACAGCAGCGAAAGATTCAGGCACTTCAAAGAAAACAACACTCATCGTCGCGACTTGTAAAAATGAAATCGCTACTCAGTGGAAGGAAGCAGGCGTGCAATTCGCTAAGGAAAATCCAGATCTAGACGTACAAATTTATAACGCAGATGCTGGTGGTAGTGTAAATGCCTTTGATAAACTAACTAATTCCGGTAAAGTAGCTGCTGTTGCGTGTGTCCAGCCAGGAGAAATTGCAGGAAAATACAAAGGTATTGGTATCGATCTAAGCCACGAGAAATGGGTTGCTCAAACAGAACAGAGCTTTTATGCGGATGGTAAATTAGTTGGTTTTCCATTTGCTATTGAAGGGTTTGGTTTCATTTACAATAAGGCTTTAGTTGAAAAAGCAGTTGGAAGTAAGTTCGATCCATACTCAATCAACACGCGTGACAAACTTAAGGCTTTGTTGGAAGAAGTTAAAAAATCCGGAATTAAATCACCAGTAGCTTACCAAACTGAACCTTGGTCTCTAGGTAATCACTATATCTCGAATATTTTAAACCAAGGTAAACCAGAGGAAATCGAAGCTCAATTAGCAGGCGGAAAACTAGATCTGTTAAATAATTCCACTTTTAATGGACTTTTAGATACACTTGATATGATGACTTCCACTGACTACAACTACTATGGTTCCAAACCGCTTGCTGCTACTTATGATCAAGCACATCTGTTGGTGGCTGCCGGTGAATCTGCATTTATATTTAATGGTAACTGGGCTTGGCAAAACATCGAAGCTGAACTGAAAAAAACAGGTAAAACAGGCGAATATGGATTCCTTCCAATACCGGTTGACAACAACCCTGAAAACCGAATGAACAATGCTCTTGTTGTTGGTCCTACTCAAGTCATTATTGTAAACAGTAAGGCGACTACGGCTGAACAAGAGGCAGGTAAGAGGTTCCTTAATTGGATCGCGTTAGAGAAATCTGGTCAAGAGTTTTTAGTGACAAAGTCGCAAATCGTATCTGCATTTAAAAACACCGAGCTTCAAGTAAGTAACCCGCTAGGCCAATCAATCGCTGCAGCCGTTAAAGCCGGGAAAACAATTCCATTCTCAACGAACTATGTAAATCCTGGCGACTATGCCAACAAGGTAGGTCCAATGATGCAAAAATATGTTGCTAAAAAAGCTTCAAGAGCTGAACTTGCTGAAGCTATCATTGACACACATGTTGCAGGTGCAAAATAACAATTGAATCAAAGGCACTATAATTCAAATGGGTAGGACAACTTCCACCCATTTGAATTATGAGAATCAGATTTGGAGAAGAGAGGTAAAGAGATGATGACTGAGAAATTGATAAAGTCTGTACGAGATCGATTGTTTTTCACCGGGCCTACGATGATCGCATTCACGCTTGCCGTGCTCATGCCTTTTGCTTATGGTTTTTATTTAACATTAATGCGAATGGACAATATATCAGATATGTCTTTTGCGGGCATTGATAATTACATGGAGGCATTTAAAGACTCTGATTTTTGGGTATCAATGGGGCTAACTTTTAAATATGTAGGTGCAACAGTTATTTTTATGAACATCCTAGGTTTTGGTTTGGCATACATCGTAACATCTGGTATTAAAGGGCAAAATTTTTTTAGAGCGTCTTTATTCACCCCGAACCTTATAGGAGGTTTGCTTTTAGGCTATATTTGGAAATTTGTATTTACGCAATCTTTGCCTGCTCTTGGAAAAGCGTTAGATATTGAGCTTTTTCAATGGAGTTGGCTAGGTGATGCACAGCTTGCTTTTTGGGCGGTCGTAATTGTTTCAATCTGGCAAAATGCAGGTTTTTTGATGATTGTATTTATCGCTGGTTTAATGAGTGTTCCAAAAGATATCATAGAAGCTTCGACTATTGATGGCGCTAATGCGTGGCAGCGTCTAATCAGAATGGTTATGCCGATGATGGTGCCTTCGTTTGTTGTAACCACATTTTTGACATTAAAGAATGCTTTCATGATTTATGATATGAATTTTTCTTTAACCGCTGGTGGTCCATATAATAGTACGAAAATGGTGTCCATGCATGTCGTTTCTAAAGCATTTGACTCCAACGATTATGGTGTTGGTCAAGCTGAAGCCATTATTTTATTTATCGTCGTAGCTACCGCAACAAGCCTTCAAGTTTATTTTAGTAAAAAATTGGAGGTTGAAGCATAATGCATGCTAAAAAAATGATATCGAACGTTACGCTCTATTTCGTACTAAGTTTATCCTTTCTTATATTCGTATTCCCGTTTTTTTTGTTGATTGTAAATTCGTTCAAAATGAATGGAGAAATTATCAGCAATCCTTTCGCATTGCCGAAAACAATTGATTTCGGGCAGTTCGTGAGTGTTATCGAAACCATGAATTTCGCGGTCACGTTTAAAAATACTTTCGTTATAACATTTACAAGTGTGGTATTTACCTTGTTATTTTCATCGATGTGTGCGCACTACCTCGTCAGAAATGCAACGAAATTCGATATTACGTTCTTTATGATAATGGTTGCGTCGATGATTATTCCTTTCCAATCCATTATGATTCCATTGATGTATATTTACGGTGCTAAATTGCACTTAATTGATACAGCCCCAGTACCGCTATTGATTGCATTGTACATCGGGTTTGGTAGTTCGTTAGCCGTATTTATGTACCACGGATTTATAAAAAATATTCCTTTGGAGTTAGAAGAAGCAGCTTTTATGGACGGTTGTACAAAAATTCAGACCTTCTTCAAAATTGTTGTTCCTATGCTGCAGCCTATTTCGATGACAATTGCGATTTTGAATGTGTTGGCAATTTGGAACGATTTTCTATTACCTTCTCTTATCCTGTATAAAGAAGAAGATCTTACAATGCCGCTTAAGATGATAGCCTTTAACGGCGAATACTTGAATAATTACGAATTATTGATACCAGCAATGTTAATAACTATCCTCCCGATTTTTGTAGCATATTTGTTTGGTCAACGCTTTATCATCAAAGGAGTTATGCAAGGTGCGATAAAGTAATTATTGTCCGTTCTATTCCGAAATTTGGAAACGATGAGAATTACCGCGTGGAATCGGTCAAAATGATAACGGCCTATTATTTTTTAATGCGTGGAACTCCTATTATATATCAAGGGCAGGAACTCGAAATGCTTAGACAAGCCGGGGCTTAACACACATAAGGACACGCAACGGCCTTTTTCAACGAGAGGATAGGGAAGAGATGTCAACTGTAACCTATAAAGAGAAGTATCGGCCGCAATTTCATTTTAGTCCACCAGCGATGTGGATGAACGATCCGAATGGAATGGTCTATTTTGATGGAGAATACCATTTGTTTTATCAGCATTATCCTAATGGGACTACGTGGGGACCAATGCATTGGGGTCATGCGATCAGTACGGACCTGGTTCATTGGGAAAATTTTCCTATTGCTTTGGCACCGGACCATAACGGTTTTATTTTCTCTGGCAGTGCGGCAGTCGATTGGGAAGATACGAGCGGATTCTTCTCGGGAAAGCCAGGGTTGGTGGCTATTTTCACTCAAGGTGATTATTATCCGGATTCGGATCGCCCTAGACAGCGGCAAAGTCTCGCTTACAGTTCGGATAAAGGCAGAACATGGATGATCTATGAAGGTAATCCTGTTCTGTGCAATGAGAATAATACGGACTTCCGGGATCCGAAGGTGTTTTGGCATACTTCGAGGAAGCAGTGGGTCATGGCGATCGCAGCAGGGGACTGTATCGAGTTTTATACGTCTCCCGATTTAAAGGAATGGTCTTTTGCAAGTGAGTTTGGCGCGGCTGAAGGCTCTCACGATGGAGTATGGGAATGCCCGGATCTCATCGAATTGCCCGTAGACGGTCAAGAGGAACAAACCAAATGGGTGCTCATTGTCAGCATAGGAGAAAAACCTGAAATACTGGAAGGCTCAAGGACACAATACTTTATCGGAAGTTTTGATGGGCATACATTCAAAAACGATGCTAGCCCTGAAAACATATTGTGGTTAGATCATGGGAGAGATAACTATGCCGGTGTAACTTGGTCAGACGCTCAAAGTCTGGATAAAGGGAAGCTGTTTATCGGTTGGATGAGTAACTGGAAATATGCAAATGTGACTCCAACGATTGAATGGAGAAGTGCGATGACACTGCCGCGGATCCTGTCGCTAAGAACGGATACGACTGGGGTTCGGCTGGTACAAAAGCCGGTGTCAGCATTGCAGGAGCTTCGGAAGCAAGATCAGGTTTGGAAAAAAGTTGCTGCGCGTCCCGGTCAAAACATTCTTGCAAATGTATATGGTGATATCTACGAACTCGAATGTGAAATTGATCTGGGGGATGCCTCGGAGATCGGATTTAAGCTTCGGAAATCTCAGCACGAGGAAACGATTGTCGGCTACAATGCCACAACGCAGACGTTGTTTATCGACCGACGCCAATCAGGCGAATCCGCATTCCATGACACATTTGCATGCAAACACGATGCGCCGCTGGAGCTTAAAAACGGCAAAATCAAGCTGCATATGTTAGTCGATCATTCCTCTATTGAAGTGTTTGCGAATGATGGGGATATCGTAATGACAGATCAAATCTTTCCGGATCCATCTAGTACAGGATTAGAGTTGTATGTGAGAGACGGAATCGCGAAGGTCATTTCTTTAAAGCTGCATGACCTGAACTCTATTTATAAGGTCTATCATCAAAGGCGTCAGCCAGGGAGCAATTAAATGATAAATGGAGGAGTAGAAGTGAATCAACATCAGGCACTTGCCGGCAAAGCTACCCGTTCGGTAATGGAGGCGGGCAAGCAAATATCCGATGATTATTGGCGTCTGCGTTACCACGTTGCGCCGCCTGCACAATGGATGAACGATCCTAACGGATTTTGTTACTTTAAAGGAGAATATCATCTTTTTTATCAGCATCATCCTTATTCGTCCATCTGGGATGATATGCACTGGGGTCATGCCAAAAGCGCAGATTTAGTTCACTGGATCGATTTGCCGGTTGCTTTGGCTCCATCGGAAGCCTATGACCGGGACGGTTGTTTCTCAGGCAGCGCGATTGAAAAAGACGGGATGCTGTATCTGATGTATACCGGAAACATATGGACGGGCAGCAACCGGGATACCGACTTGGAGCAGGCGCAGTGCTTGGCCTCCAGCGCCGATGGCATCCATTTTGACAAATGTCCAGAAAACCCGGTCATCCAGAAGGCCCCGGAGGGGAATATTCATCCGCATCATTTCCGCGATCCGAAAGTGTGGAAGAAAGACGATCAGTATTACTGCGTTCTTGGCTCCCGTACTCAGGAGCATGTCGGTCAAATTCTTCTTTACCGGTCGAAAAGCTTGCTGGACTGGGAATTTATCGGCATAGCTGCACAGGGCGACGGTAAAGAAACGGATGGCTTTATGTGGGAATGTCCGGATCTGTTCCTGCTGGAGGGGCAGGATGTGCTTGTCATGTCGCCCCAGGGCATGAAGCCGGATGGAGATAAATATCACAATTTGCACCAAGCCGGATATATGCTCGGCAAGCTCGACTATGATACTGGAAAGTTCGAGCACGGGCCTTTTGAAATGCTCGATTACGGGTTTGATTTCTATGCTCCGCAGACGATGGAAGACGGGCTGGGCAGACGCATTCTGATCGGCTGGATGGCGATGTGGGAGAGCAAGATGCCGGAGCAGGCAAAGCAGTGGGCCGGAGCGATGACGCTGCCGCGTCAGGTGCTGCTGGAAAACGGGCGTATCCGCTGCAGGCCAATTCCAGAGCTGGCGAAGCTTCGCGGCGGTATCACGGCATACGATAATGTAGATGTTACGGGCGAATTGCATTTGGTCGGTCTATCCGGTGATTGCTACGAAATGGAGATGCTGATCGATCTGTCGGAGGCTGTCCATGCGGTGATCAAATTAAGAGTTAATGAAGCGATGAACGAAGAGACGGTTTTGCTCATTAACCGGGAAGAAAATACGGTGTCGCTCGATCGCAACCGCTCAGGGATGGGACCGGGCGGCATTCGGAAAGCTGCTGTTGATCTGTCAGACGGTACGTTGCATCTGCGTCTGTTTATGGACCGGTCTTCCGTAGAAGTGTTTATACAAGATGGAGAAAAAGTTATGACGGCGAGAATTTATCCGGATGAGAAATCGACGGGTATTTCTTTTTTTGCCGAAGGCTCTATGAAGCTAGTTCATCTAAACAAATGGGAGCTGCACAAAAGCGTAGGAACGGCAGAGCTGGACGGGATGATTGGCAGCAGCAAATAGACAACGAGAAACATACAGAGGATACAGAGGAGACGAGTGAAGTGGGAAGCAACTGGTGGAAAGAAGCGGTAGCGTATCAAATTTATCCGCGCAGTTTTATGGACAGCAACGGGGATGGCATCGGCGATTTGCAAGGAGTTATTTCCAAGCTCGATTATTTAAAGGAGCTCGGAATTGACGTCATCTGGATCTGTCCGATGTACAAATCTCCAAATGACGATAACGGGTATGACATATCGGACTTTCAGGACATTATGGACGAGTTCGGTACGATGTACGATTTCGACCAGCTTCTTCATGAGGTTCATCAGCGGGGAATGAAGCTGATTTTAGATTTAGTCATTAACCATACTTCAGACGAGCATCCTTGGTTCGTCGAATCCCGTTCCAGCAAACATAATCCCAAAAGGGACTATTACATTTGGAGCGACGCAAAGGACGAAGCCGAGCCAAACAACTGGGAAAGCATATTCGGCGGTTCGGCTTGGGAATACGACTCGCATACCGAGCAGTATTTTATGCACATTTTCTCCAAGAAGCAGCCTGATTTAAACTGGGAAAATCCAAAGGTCCGCGAAGAGCTGTATGCGATGGTCAACTGGTGGCTTGATAAAGGCATAGACGGCTTCCGTATCGATGCGATTACTCATATCAAGAAAGTGCCGGGCTTTCCCGACCTGCCTAACCCGGACAAGCTAAGTTATGTGCCTTCTTTCGAAGGACATAGAAACCGTGATGGTATTCATGAATTTCTCGAAGAGCTAAAGCGGGAGACCTTTGATAACTATGATTGTATGACCGTTGGAGAAGCGGGCGGGGTAAGTATTGAGGATGCCGAGCAATGGGTCGGAGAACAAAACGGAAAATTCAATATGATTTTTCAATTTGAAACGAATGGACTTTGGGAGAAGAGCGTAGACGGCGGTTTGGATCTCTATGCGCTTAAGAAAACTCTTTCCAGGTGGCAAAAAGGGCTCGAGGGAAGCGGTTGGAATGCGTTATTTATGGAAAACCATGACCTGCCCCGTTCCGTTTCCACTTGGGGAGATGACCGGGCTTACTGGGATAAGTCTGCCAAAGCGCTGGCCACTATGTATTTCCTTATGCAGGGAACTCCTTTTATTTACCAAGGCCAAGAAATCGGGATGACCAATGTACAATTTGAATCGATTGAACAATATAACGATGTCTCGGCGAAAAATATGTATCGGATCGAGATCGAAAACGGAAAAAGCCACGATGACATTATGCAGATCATTTGGAAAAATGGCCGGGATAATTCTAGAACACCGATGCAGTGGAATGATCAGCTTTATGCCGGATTCACAACAGGGGCACCTTGGCTTGCGGTTAATCCGAATTATAAAGAAATCAATGTTCAACAGGCTTTGCAAGATACCGATTCCATCTATCATTATTACAAAAAACTAATCCAATTGCGGAAAACGGAGCCGGTTGCCGTATACGGAACTTATGATCTCATTCTGCCAAATCATAAGGAGATTTACGCTTATACGAAGACGCTCGGCGAAGAAAAGCTGCTAATTATAATAAATTTATTCCCTCAAGGAACAACGTGCAATTTGCCCAAAACGGTAAAATTCACTTCTTCAGAGCTGTTAATTTCAAACTACCCGGTTGTTCCTGAAGACAATATCCGGAAAGTTTCGTTACGGCCATACGAAGCCAAAGTTTACAGGTTAAGCAGCGTGAGCTAGGAAATATATTCCCTTACGTATCGTTTAAGTGAAGGATTTTTCCTTTTTTTGTAGAAAGTCGTAGTGTAAACCATGATCTGCTCACTATGGGCACTACACACAAAAGGGGATCTATTCGATGAACGATCAAGCAAACAGCATGGAATCATACATTTTTTATGGCAAGCTCGTGGAAGCTGCCTATGAAATGTATGCGCAAAATTCGCTCGCACCTTCGCTGCCTTCCGATTTTCCATCCGGCTGGGAGCGGGTTGCGAACTTAACGATGATGCCTTATTTAGAGTCTATCAAGAAAAGAGAGTTTGCCGGTTATATTGCCAGCCCGGTGGAGAACCCGTTACAGCAGATTGTCGTCATCCGCGGTACGGAAAGCGGACTTGACTGGTTGGCTGACTTCGAGTTTGAATTAAAAGATTTCCCTGAAGTTCCGAATGGAGGCAAAACCGAAATCGGGTTCTCCAATCTTTACAGGAGCATGACGGTTGAATACGAAGACCCGAGCATACCGAACGAATCGCTGACCGCTCAGCTGGACCGGCTGCCGGCTGGAACAAAGCTCGTTGTAACGGGTCATAGCCTGGGCAGCTCGTTAGCAACCTTACACGCTTTTGTAGCAGGCAGCAAGCAGCTTGATGTCGAATTGATTACTTTTGCGTCGCCTCGGGTGGGGAATCGTGAATTTGTCGAGGCTTTTCAGCAGATGGATATTAAAAATACCCGTATTTTTAACCATCCCGATATTGTTCCTAATGTGCCTGTGGAAATAGCCGGTTACCGTCATATCGAGCCCGGCATTGAAATTAACTCCGCATTATTCCAGGTTAAGCACTCGATTCCATGCTATCATGCCATGAGCACTTATTTGTATGTTATGGGAGATGACAAAGCAAATATATGCAAATGTAAATCGAAATCATAAGCAAGCAGCCCCAGCTTCTAAGGCGAAGCCGGGGCTGTTTGTATCATAATAGGTAGAGGCAGCGAATTATTATATAATATTGTTAATACTGAACGGTCAAAGGAGAGGGTGCTATGACACAGGCCAATGCACGAGCTCCCAGCTAATCTTTAACACCCAATCGCTCACGGGCTCCTCCGCATTATGGTTGAGAATCATTCAATCATAAAGGAGAGGGGCAGCTATACCATGAGTTACAGGTCAAATGTTTGGAAACTGTACGCGATCCGTTTCTTCTACAATCTGATCCCTGCTTATGTCATCGAGAGATTGTTCTGGGAAGAGAGAGGCATGACCATCCAAATGGTCGTCTACGCGGAAATTATTTTTGCGATAACGGTCGTATTGCTTGAAGTTCCCACAGGAATCATTGCCGATAAGTGGGGCCGGAAGCATATGATCGTATTATCCGCCTTGTTAGGCTGCTGTGAATTTCTAATTCTGGTGTATGCAGCGGAGTTTTGGCACTTTGCGCTCGTTGTATTTCTGGCGGCTATTGGCAGTTCCGCAAGCAGCGGTGCGGAAGATGCTCTGCTCTACGATTCGTTATTGTCCGCTCAAGAGGAGCCGTTTTTCGAGAAATACGTTGGCCGCTTGAATGCGCTCGACATTTCTTCCATTATGCTTGCTGCTTTGTGCGGAAGTGTACTGGCGGGCCGTTTTGGATATGCATTCAATTATTGGGTTTCCTTCGTAAGCATGCTGGTTTCCCTGTGCTTAACTCTGATGCTGGTTGAGCCTGCCGGGAGCAGAAATGAGGAGAATGACCGGCAGATTCCGGTTCGAGTGTATATTACAGCTTCTCTGCGCCTTTTCAGAGAAAATAAAGGTGTGCTTCTCGTGGTACTCTCAGGAATGGTGACGGGCGCAGCTATAAACTTCATTGACGAGTTTTGGCAAACTTACTTGGACCGATTAGGAGTCCCGGTCATTTATTTCGGCTTGTTCTCGGCATCGCTATTCCTGATTAGACTACCGGGCAATATGATGGCTTATAAATTGAAGAGCCGGTTCAGCTACCGTTTATTGTTATCTGGCGTAACCGCGGTATTAGCTCTGTGCTTCATTTATATCTCGATCATAAAAGACTACAGCGGATTGGCAGTTATATTCATCATCTGCTTGTTCGCCGGGATGATCGAGCCGCTTGCAGCCGGTTATTTGCATCACCGGATTGATTCCTCCATGAGAGCGACAATGGGTTCGTTTCAGTCTTTAGGCGAGAATGCGATACTCATTGTTACAGGATTAGGCTTCGGATTTTTTTCGTCCAAATATGATGTGTTTGGCGGGTACGGTTTTATTGGAATGGTGTGCAGTGTATTTTTCGTATATTTTACATTCGCATCCAATAAGATTCACATCGAAGGTTGATTGAGACGGTCTGAGCAGATGCTGCTATAAGCGCAAACTAATTACAAACAGGCTGCCGGCAAAACTAATGCCGGCAGCCTGTACGTTAACGGCACGAAAGGTGCCGCATATGCTTCTAAGCTCTTTGTTCGTACAGCTTAACGATTTCGATTATCGTATGTACAGCCTGCTCCATCGTGTCAGCCGACACATACTCAAATCGGCCATGATAATTTTCTCCGCCTGTAAATATATTCGGTGTCGGCAATCCCATGTAGGATAGCTGAGAGCCGTCCGTACCGCCACGAATCGGTTGAATGATCGGCTGAATGCCGAGATTGTTCATGGCTTGTTCCGCGATATCCACGACTTCTTTGACAGGCTCGATTTTCTCCTTCATGTTGAAGTATTGGTCTCTGATTTCAGTCGTTATGCGCTCTTCCCCGTATTTTGCTTTCAGCTCTTCGACAATGCGAGCAAGCTCCAATTTTCTCTCGTTAAACCGATTACGGTCGTGATCGCGTATCAAATAACGCAGCTGCGTTTGCTCGACGTCACCCTGTATGGAGGTTAGATGGTAGAAGCCTTCATGCCCCTCAGTCCGCTCAGGCGTTTCATCCTCAGGCAGCTTTGCATGAAGCTCCATCGCGATTTTGGCGGCGTTAACCATTTTACCTTTAGCTGTTCCGGGGTGAACGTTCTTGCCCTTGCATGTAATAAGCGCAGCCGCCGCATTAAAGCTCTCGTACTGAAGCTCGCCGAGCGGACCGCCGTCCATCGTATAGGCATAGACAGCGTCAAAGGCGGCCACATCAAACTTATGCGGACCTCTGCCGATTTCTTCATCCGGGGTGAAGGCGACTCTTACTCTGCCGTGCTTCAGCTCGGGATGTTGAATCAGATAGGCCATTGCTGTCATAATCTCGGCAATGCCGGCTTTATCGTCGGCGCCAAGCAGGGTGGTACCGTCTGTTATAATCAGCGTTTGGCCTTTATAGCCGGTAAGTTCCGGAAAGTCGCGCGGCGACAGAACGATATTCAGTGCTTCATTCAAGACGATGTCCTGTCCGTCATATTTCTCTATAATTTGGGGCTTTACGCCGGCGCCTGTGAAATCGGTGGCCGTATCCATATGGGCAAGGAAACCGATTGTCGGGATCTCTTTGTCGGAATTGGCCGGAAGAGTCGCCATGACATAGCCGTTCGAATCCATCGTAATCTCCTGCATGCCGATGGTTTTCAATTCCTCCACGAGCATACGGGCTAGCGTCAGTTGTCCCGGTGTGGAGGGGCAAGTGCTGCTTGACTCATCGGACTGTGTTTCAACTTGTGCATAAGAGATAAATCTGGACATTATATCGGTTTTCATTGTCATTTCACCACTCCAGTTCAATTTGTCATATAGCAAAGTATAATACAAATGAGGGTGGCATCCAAAATGTTAAGGCATAGAGGTCCAGTCGGTTTAGCTCCATTCTTAATGGATAGGATTATTCACCGGGCAGCCCAAACCATTCCCCGCTGCATCATAGTCAGGACTTCAGGTTTTGTTACAACATCCAAGGAGTGTCCTAAAGAATTATAAAAAACGCGGCCCTTTCCGTATTTTTTTGTCCATACGACCGGCATGACTACTTCTCTCCAAACCTCCGGGGGACGCGCCTGATTGAAGCAGGAGGTTGCAAGCACCTCGTTGGCCGGGTCAACAAGCATGTAATATTGCTCGCTGGTAACGGAAAAATCCTGAATTCCGGCCATTATAGGGTGATTCCGATTGCAAACGCGGACCTCATAGGTGATTCCCGCCCCTCCGGGATGAGCGACAAATTGTCCGCCTACCATGAGCTGGTATTCGATTTCACAACGAAACGCATCCCCCATACCGCCGTGCATCCCGGCTAAGCCGGTTCCTCCATTGCTGACAGCGTCAAGCAAGGAAGCCAGCTGCTCTTTCGTTATCGTTCCAGCCGTCCAATCGGGAACGATCAAATCCGTCTGCCGTAATTTTTCCTGGTCAAGCAAAATGTCCAATGTATCTGAAATTTCGACCTCAAAGTTTGCCTGGCGCAGCAATCCTGCAAGAATTTCCGCAATTTCTTTAGGTTTATGCGGCGGATAGCCGCCTTGTATGATTAACGCCTTTTTTTGCTTGCCAAAATCATTTCGGGATGGCCGCGATCTTATATTAATAACTATTGAATGATTATTCATCAGCATTCTTCCTCTGGGTATAGTGTCTTGAAGTGAAATACCCTATAAAATATGCCCAAATAAAATTTCGGTGATAGTTCCTGTTTTATTGAAGAAGCATGTGGATGAAATTCGGCTGCATTAAAAAAAACCTCCCGGCCTTCTTTTTGAGGCTGAGAGGTTTTTTTAATTCGGCGGTTAGGCCCGTTTCCTTGCAATAGAGCTACTGTTCATTAAAGGCTTGGAGGCGAGTTTGTCTTGCGAAAGCTGCTTGGTGCAAGGTCTATGAATGATAAAGGCAAGCAGCAAAGCCGTAATAGATATGGCAGCAGGTTGATAGACTAAGTAGACATCCTCCCACTTGGGCGCGAATTTATTTTTATAATCATACAAACCTTTAAAGTTATACAGCTTGTTCCCATACTTGTAGAGCAGTTTAACGATAAGCAAATCGCCCGCGTTTGCCAAAGGGGCCATGCCTAAGCTGCAGAAGTCATACTTATTTTCTTGGGCCCACTTGAATAATGAAATAAACAGAACATCCATTGTTCCATGCGGGCATGCTTTCGTATAGCGCATCAAGTCTACCGTTAATTTCCGGCATACCGGCGCCTCTTCCTGAGCGGCTTGGAGCGGGTAATGGTCGCCTGCGATCGAAACGAACGCCTCGTAATTTCCATCAGGGCCAACGAGTACGGCAACGGGAAAACGGCTCACATAATCCGGTGAAAAAGATCCGACAGAGAAGCTTTTCTCCTTTCGGTCACTGAGCCACTCATCCGATATAGCTTGAAGACGATTCAGGAATGGATCTGAATAAGGCGGGAGCATGACTTGAAAGGAATAACCATTGCGCAGAAATTTATTTATGCGGTTTCGCAGCTTAAGCCAGTGCTTGCCGTTCAAATGAAAGCTGGACAAGTCTACTTGAGCTTCTTCTCCAATTTTGACGAATTGCAGCCCCAGTTTCTCATACAGCGGAAGAAATGCAGCTTTTGCCTGGTAGAAGACAGGTATCCGCTTATTTTCATGGCAATCTGCGATAAACTGCTCGACGACTCGTCTAGTAGACTCGGGGGATTTTCCAATGGGGTCGCCAAGCACGATTCTTCTCTTACCGACCGAGCGATATACGATTAACGCTTCGTGTTCAGTATCCCAGAACCATTCCTTATCGCCAAGATAGTATAAATGCGTGTGTGAAGTATGACCGCAGCTTTTAAGCAGATGATGAAGACGTTTTTCTTGCGTAATATCGATCAAAAGAAAATCCTCCAAGTTTGCAATATCTATGCTGACGCCAGTGTCGAATTATGTCTATGACTATATTATATCGGCTTTTTCTTTATCTTTGAAGTGTTTCTACCGATTTTCATTCGTTAGGGGGCATTCTAATATTCGATATACTCTCCCTTTCGTTAAAGTGGATAATGCGTATGCCACCCATTCCGAAATGCTTTCTTCACCGCCGAGCAAAAATAAATTCGCTGTACAGCGCCTCATTATCTCCGATTTTGTATCAAAAGGGATATATCCGGTTCGGGTAACATACAAAACGGGATATTTCGATAATGCCGCTATGTCCATACCGATTTCCGGCAATCGCTCGATTGGGGCAATGAGTATATTCAATTCGAAAGGAGCATAGATTCTCGCGTAAGCGGCAGCTTCCGTAAAAGGATTTTTGTACATTATTATCACCTCGATACATGATATGACGAAACCTAAAATATAATTTAAATAATTGAGGCTGTGGATAAGGGGGAAAGCACACTGATTTCCAATGAAGAAATACAAATGATCCAGATGTTGACGGAAACTATTTTTCCCGGTGCTTGTGAGGCAAGGGTGTATGAGTTTATTTTGAGGGATATGAAGAGCAATCCTTTTTTTGTTGAAATTTATCATAAAGGGCTGTACCAGTTGAACGAAGGAGCCGAACACATATATCGAACGAATTTGATTCAGCTTAACGGGGATCAACTGACCGACCTGCTGTCCATGTATGAAGACAGTGAATTTTTTCAAATATTAAGGGATCATACGCTGGAGGGAATGTTCAGCGATCCGATTTACGGCGGAAATTACGAGGCGTTAGGATGGCGCATGCTGGGTTATGCGGGACCGAAATTTCATCCTCCGGAAACCCTTAATGAAGTCAAGCTTCCGACGGTGTACTATTCGCTAGAAGGGATCGCGTATGAAGAAGAAGCCTGATTATGACGTGATCATTGTCGGAGCGGGCGCGGCTGGCGGCATTCTCGGCAGGGAGCTGAGCGATTCGGGATTATCCGTTTGCGTGCTGGAACGGGGCCCGATGCTGGAAACAAAAGACGCATCGATGGATGAGCTTCGTTTTCCGGTTCGCCAGAATCTTCTGTGGGCGACGCCGAAGACCGGGGGCATGACGTGGCGCCCGCATGCGCGCGCGGAAACGCAAAAAATTTTCCCCCGTATTACTTCACTGCTTGACGGATGGGGCCCCGGCGGCAGTACGAATCACTGGGGAGGAGTAAGCTTTCGCTTCGAGCCGTCCGTCTTCAAAGCGCTGGATGTATGGGGCCAAGTCCCGGACGGGGCCATTGCCAATTGGCCGCTTTCTTATGAAGATTTGGAGCCTTATTACACCAAGTTTGAATATAGGCTGGGCGTCTCCGGAGATGCCTCCCGCATGTTGTACGGGCCCCCAAGATCGAAGCCGTATCCAATGCCCCCGCTGGAGCAAGGATTTGCAACCAATCACTTTGCGCAGGCGGGCAGGGAGCTGGGCTACCAGCCGTTCCCCATGCCGGCGGCCATTAACTCCCGCGATTATCAGGGGAGGAAGCGAACGGGATACTGCGGCTTCTGTATGGGTTATGAATGTACGGTGGATGCAAAATCAAGCACAAGAGTGACGGAACTCAAGGAAGCGCTGAAAAATCCGAATTTCACGATGCTTACGGACCGTTATGTATACCAAATTACGATGAGCTCTTCGCAGCAAGCTGACGGAGTGATCTGTATGGATTCGGGCGGAACGGTCTATGAGCTCACAGCAAGCATTGTCATTATTGCGGCCAATACACTGTATAATGTCTGGCTGCTGCTTCTGTCAAGAAATCAATACGCCCCGGACGGCATTGGTAATCAGTTCGGTCAAGTAGGCAAATATTTTCATCATCATCCGTTTACTGGAGTGGCCGGTTTGTTTGATGAACGGATGAATGTCCATATCGGGCCTTCCGAGCCGCTTATGGCCATTACGAATTATACGGAAGACCATTTTGACCATTCGGGGCTTGGGTTCATTATGGGCGGTTTTATATTCGGAGCTAAAGTATTTGGAGCAGCGGGTCAGCCAATTGAATTCGTGAAGAATGTTCCTCTGCCCGAAGGCGTACCAGCCTGGGGGCCATCATTTAAAGAGTTTGTCACAAAAACCTTCAGTCGTTATTATACTATTTTTTCGCTGATGACCGATCCCCCCTTGCTTACGAACTTCATCGATCTTGATCCCAAAGCGAAAAACGGGCTCGGACTCCCTCTCCCGAGACTTACCTTTAGTTGGAGCGAGCAGAAGAATGAGATGCATCGTTTTTTTTATTCGAAGATCGTCGAAATTCTGCAAGCAGCCAGAGCGCAAAAGATATGGGGAGGTCACGACTATCAGCAGCCATGGGAACTGTCGCATCCGAGCGGCGGAACGAGAATGGGTGAAGACGAAAGGGTATCGGTGACCGACAGGTACGGCAAAGTTCATGGCGTCCGTAACTTGTTCGTTGCCGGAAATTCCTTATTTCCGACGATGTCTGCCTTTAATCCGACGGAGACGATTGGTGCGCTTGCTTACTGGCAGGCTGATTATATTAAGCAGGAGGTGTTAAAGGGGAATTTGATCTAGCGGCAATATCTGTAACAAGAATAAAGAGCCGCTTGCCCGCGATCATCCGGGCAGGCGGCTATTGTGCCAAGGCTATTCATTTAAAGAGGGAGTGTCCCGATAGTCAATCTGCCTGAATAGGGCTCACCGCTTTAGCGCGATTAAGGTTAAACAACTTTTCCGTCCCCCAATATCGGTCCAAGCTTAGGTGGTAAATATACTTTCGTCCAAGCAGCAAAGTAAAGGCACTCGTATATAAAACGAGACTAATTAAATTTATATTTCCGGATAGAATAAAATTAATATGCATATAAAGGCAAATAAGTATAGAGGGAATTGTCATTAATCCTACTAGTATCACAACTCCTACTGCTATTTGTGCAATAGGGATAACATAATTAAAAAACATAACATGCTCTAAAGCTATATTTTCAATAAAATGCTTATGAAACATAGGAACATTTTCTTTGTTCAGCGCATGGAGCAAATAATCCGTTAAAAAGTCCCCCGGCTTACTAAACCAAGCTTTATCTGTAATTTTCGTAACGCCCGCTAACAGCCAGCCAAACCCGAAAAGTACCCGCATTGCGATAAAAATGACGGGTAAAATAATCTCTACTAATTTTTTGTTTTGCAGCATTCTCTACGCCCCCATATTTGAATGAGAATCTCTTCCTTTGTAAAAGTTCAATATAGCTGAAAGAACTTAATTAAAAAAAGTTTCCCTGATGCAAAATATTTTACCATACACAAATAAATTTTGGATATCATTTTTTTATCGAGTGCACAGAGAGAACAGCTTGAATGGTTATTGGATCACGTTCATAACAGGTTCTAATTTTGCTGGAAGAACCTATTTTTTTGGAGAATGAATAGATATCTATGCAGTTGGGAAGAATGATGGCAGCATTTTTATGAAAATAAACGGAGGTTATTTGAAATGAAACATCTTATTGTCTATGCCCATCCACACCCTGAAAGCTTTAACCATGCCATATTGGAAACTACCATTCATGCATTAAAGAAAAAAGGCCACGAGGTTACCGTGCGTGATTTGTATGACATCGACTTTCAGCCTGTTCTGAAACCGCAAGATACCGCAGCTATGAAAGCCGGACAAACGCCAGCAGATATTAAAACAGAGCAGCAATTTATCGAACAGGCGGAAGCGATTACCTTTATTTATCCGATCTGGTGGACGGGGTTGCCCGCTATTCTTAAAGGTTACGTAGATCGAGTATTCTCATATGGTTTTGCTTATGCTTACGGTGCAGATGGAATCGACAAGCTGCTGGCAGGCAAGAAAGGTCTTATCATTAACACGCACGGCACGCCTAAAGAAATTTACGATCAAATCGGAATGACGGCCGGGCTCAAAATCACGTCCGATACTGGAATCTTTGAGTTCACGGGAATCGAACCTGTAGCGCATTTGCTCTTTGGAAGTGTTCCTAGTGCAGGCGAAGCAGCGCTTAAAGATATCCTGAAGCAGGTTGAAGACACAGTCACTTCCGTATTCTAAAACCATTCCCTCATCATCTGAAAAAGCCGGAAAAATATAAAAGGCATGAGACACCTTTGAACAGGAGTCTCATGCCTTTTTAATGTTTAGATTTGAGAAATTGTTAGAAAGTGTTGGACACTGTGATCTGATCCAATGAGAGTCTTGCGGACGGTCTAGCTGGTGTGGCTGCCAAGCCTACGCTGATCAGCATAACAGGCACGTAACGCTCAGGTACGTTAAATTCTTTAACGAAACGAGCGGCGTCGTATCCGCCCATCGGGCAAGTATCATAACCAAGCGCCTTCGCAGCGATCATCAGCTGCATGGATGCTAGAGAAGCATTGCGGATAGCCTCATCGCGGGCAACTTGGGGATGCTGATATGCGCCTTCGATTTGACCGGCAAGGGTATCTTTAAGCTCTTTAGGCATATGGCCTGCATCAACAAGAGGGCCAAACACAGGCTCCACATTTTTGTTCGCTTCCAGATCGCCTAAAACCGCGATAACGACGGAACTATCAATAATTTGTTTTTGACCGTATGCGATCGGGTGCAGCTTTTCTTTATAAGCCTGATCCTCGATAACGATGAATTTCCAATGCTGCAAATTCCAAGAGGATGGCGCTTGTGCAGTTGATTGGAGCAATTGTTCCAGATGCTCCTTAGGCATTTTATGCCCGGCTTGATATTCTTTGACCGAGTGGCGTTCTGCAAGAACTTTCAAAACTTCCGATTGTACAGTTTGTTGACTCATTCTGGTTTCCTCCAATTATCGTTTTTGTTTAGTATGAAGCTGCAGTAATATTGCAATTCAGCCCAATCCGATGCAAGTTAAGCGGCTGTGATGTATGTAGTAACTGTGGGAAAAATAATAACAGTTTATTTGATCATAAATGCTGTAGATTTGGATGTCAAGTAGCGCGGGGATTTGATCTGCGATTTTAAAAAAGCATGATAATGTACGCTGTTCAGCCATATCATTGTATAGATATATCCTAACGAAGAACGGGTGAGATATATGATAAGAATCTATATGGCTGGTGAAGACAAGTGAACATTCCTCAGAGGAGACTAGCGGACAATACACTGATCATATACACCGATATTGTAACAAGCACCATTAATAAAAATATTTACGGCCATTTTGCGGAGCATCTCGGCAGATGCATTTACGAAGGCATTTGGGTGGGAGAGCATTCGCCGATTCCTAATACTTACGGCATTCGAAACGATGTGCTGAATGCGCTGAGAAGGATCCAGGTTCCTGTGCTGCGCTGGCCGGGCGGATGCTTTGCGGAGTATTACCACTGGATGGACGGCGTCGGTCCGCGGCAATACCGCAAACGAACGGTGAACTCTTCATGGGGGGAGGTCGTGGAGACCAACCATTTTGGCACACATGAATTTATGCTCCTATGCGACATGCTTCAATGCGAGCCGTATGTTTGCGGCAATGTAGGAAGCGGCACAGTGAAGGAAATGTCGGAATGGATCGAGTATATGACGTATCCGGGGGAATCCTCGATGGCGCTTTGGCGGCAGGCAAATGGCAGGAAGCTGCCGTGGCGCCTGAAATATTTTGGAATCGGCAATGAAAACTGGGGCTGCGGCGGCAATATGAGGCCCGAATATTACGCGGATCTTTATCGGAAATATCAGACCTTCGTCTATAATTACGGGGACAATACAATATTTAAAATTGCCAGCGGAGCCTCGGATACAAATTACAACTGGACCGAGGTCATGATGCGTGAAGCGGCGCGCTTCTTAGATGGATTGAGCCTGCATTATTATACAGTTCCCGGTACATGGGAGGACAAAGGCTCGGCAACGGTGTTCACAGAGGATGAATGGTTTATCACGATGAAAAAGGCTCTGTTTATGGATGAAATCATTACAGGGCATGCGGCGGTTATGGATAAATACGATCCGGAAAAACGGGTGGCGCTCATCGTAGATGAGTGGGGAACCTGGCATAATGTGGAGCCCGGAACGAATCCCTCGTTTTTATATCAGCAAAACACGCTTCGCGATGCATTGGTGGCCGGGATTACCTTGAATATTTTTAACGATCATAGCGATCGGGTACAGATGGCGAATATTGCCCAAACGGTCAATGTTCTGCAGGCGATGATCTTAACCCAAGGGGAGAAGATGATTGTCACCCCGAGTTATTATGTGTTTGAAATGTATAAAGTACATCAGAATGCGGAGAGGTTAGCTATTCAGTTTCAAAGCGGTATGTACGATTACAATGGGGAACAATTGCCTCAGGTGAGTGTATCGGCGTCAAAAGATGCTACTGGAAACGTTCATGTCAGTTTGTGCAACATTAGCCCTACGGCAGAAGCCAAATTGGAAGTGCAATTGAGCGGGAAAGAAAGAAGGAAAGGTATCGTCTATGGAACCATTTTAACGAGCAGCGATATGCATGCGCATAATACCTTTGGGCAACCGGATGCGATAAAACCGGCTCCTTTCTTCGGTGTAACCTTGACTGGCCAAAGTTTCACAGCTGTTCTGCCCCCAATGTCAGTCGTAGTACTTACGATTAGATAGAAAGATATCGGACGGAGAGCTTCGGAATACTGAAATAAACAGTCTATCTCCACTTGTTTTAATGAAGCAATTTTGGGACAATAATAAGCAGATTGTTTGTTTCGGCGGGTTAGGTAGAATAGGTTTGTATTTTGAAGTTTTGAAAAGAGGATAACACATGAATAAAGAGTCCATTTATGGATTGACGTTTGATCAATTGACGGAATGGCTGATAGAACGCGGCTATACAAAGTTTCGGGCTTCGCAGGTGTGGGATTGGCTTTACCGGAAGCGGGTGACGGATTTCGCTGAAATGACCGATGTGAAAGAAGAGTGCATCCGATTATTGTCCGAGCATTTTGTTATTCAAACACTTAGCGAGCACACGCGGCAGCAATCAGCGGACGGAACGAATAAGTTTTTGTTCAAGCTGAAGGATGGCAATTTAATTGAGACGGTATTAATGAGACATAAATTCGGGTTATCGGTTTGCGTCACTACCCAAGTCGGCTGTAACATTGGCTGCAGCTTTTGCGCGAGCGGTTTGCTGGCCAAAAGCCGCGATCTATCCAGCGGAGAAATTGTCGAGCAAATTATGAAGGTTCAGCTTCATCTGGATCAGGCGCAGCAGGATGAGCGGGTGAGCCATGTTGTAGTCATGGGCATTGGCGAGCCGTTCGACAACTTTAAGAACCTTTCGGATTTTATCGGGGTTATCAAAAGCCAAAAGGGGCTGGCGATCGCAGCCAGACATATTACGGTATCGACCAGCGGTCTTGCGGATAAAATCGTGGAATTTGCCGATTCGGATTTGCAGGTTAACCTTGCGGTCTCTTTGCATGCGCCAAATAATGAGCTGCGAACACGGATTATGAAAATTAACCGTGCCATTCCTATCGAAAAATTAATGAAGTCCATCGATTACTATTTGGAGAAAACAAACCGGAGAATTACGATTGAGTATATTTTGCTGAGGGATGTAAACGACCAGAGAGAGCATGCGCTTGAGCTTGCAAAGCTGCTTGGCGACCGGCGGAATCTGGCTAACGTTAATCTCATTCCGTACAACCCTGTCGATGAGCATAGCCAGTACCAAAGAACCGATCGGGAAACGGTACGGGCGTTCTATGATACGCTGAAGAAACAAGGCATCAGCTGCAGCGTTCGCCTCGAGCACGGTACGGATATTGACGCCGCCTGCGGGCAGCTGCGAAGCAAACAAATCAAAAAATCCAAAGAGCTCATACAGGGATAGAAAAGCTCTGGAGCTCAGCGGCTAGCTTATGTTTAAGGCTTTATTTACGAGAAAAGCGTACCCTTTCTTTCGGGTACGCTTTTCTTTGCTGCGGCAGCTCAATCCATGCTTTGGACGATGTGTTCGACCGTTCGAATGGCTATCGGAGCAGAGGCCTTCATATAGGCAATCACCCTTTAAGGCCGGGCACATAGTATGGAAGAAACACGGATTGCAGCAAGGAGAATAGCGAATGATCAAAGCGGTGATCGGCGGTAGGACGTATTGCGAGAAAAGTTCCACTCGAGTGACGATCTGGAATGAATATGTAGCCGAGAAGGATAATCCGGAGGTAGCAGCTGTGTACCCAAACGGCATTCATCAAGCTCTTGCAGCAGGCTTAGCGCCCTTTGGCTTTCAGATTCAAACGGCTACATTAGAGCAGCCGGAGCATGGCTTAACTTCAGATATTTTAGACCATACCGATGTGTTGATTTGGTGGGGGCATTTGGCTCATGATCAAGTTAGCGATGAGGTTGTGGAGCGCGTTTATGAGAGGGTGCTGGACGGGATGGGGCTAATTGTGCTGCATTCCGGGCATTTCTCCAAGCTGTTTAAGAAGCTGATGGGAACAACCTGCAACCTTAAGTGGCGGGAGGCAGAGGAAAGGGAGCGCCTCTGGGTAGTCGATCCCGCGCATCCGATCACATCAGGAATAGGCCAGTATATAGAGCTGCAGAATGAAGAAACGTATGGCGAATTTTTCGATATTCCGGCACCGGATGAGCTGATCTTTGTCGGCTGGTTTCAAGGCGGAGAGGTATTCCGAAGCGGATGTGCGTTTTACCGCAGACAAGGAAAAATATTTTATTTCCAGCCTGGCCATGAAACGCATCCTACTTATTATAATAAGGACATCTTACGTGTCATCGCTAATGCGGTTTGCTGGGCGGCATCTCCTCATGGCGCGACTCCCGTATTTGGAAATGCGGCGCCGCTGGAGCAAGTACATCGTTCTTCGCATATTTCCGGGATATAGGGTAGAATTAAAGCAAGAAAGCAAATGGGAGTTGTTTAAATGTCGAGCGACGAAGTAATTTTGACCAAAGAGGGCTTAGCCCAATTGCAGGACGAACTGGATGATCTTAAATACGTAAAGCGGAAGGAATTAGCCGCCCGGATTAAATTAGCCATTAGTTACGGTGATTTGAAGGAAAACAGCGAGTATCATTCCGCCAAAAACGATCAATCGTTTATGGAAACAAGAATTCTTATTTTGGAGAAGATGCTGAAGAAGGCTCGCGTGATCGAAGCGGATAACTTAGATCTATCCAAGGCTAACATTGGTTTGACCGTCATTCTAAATGACATTGAGTTTTCCGAGAAGATTGAGTATAAAATCGTAGGTACGGAAGAGGCGGACGTCGCCGAAAATAAAATTTCTTATGAGAGTCCGCTTGGCAAGGAGCTTCTAGGCAAAGGAGTAGGCAGCATCATTAACGTTAACGCGCCGATGGGCGTTATAAAATATGAGCTGCTTGAAATAAAGGCAAATTAATCATTCGTACCGCATACGGACCGATGAGACTGAGTAGAATAAGACTCAGCTTCATCGGTTATTTTTTTACCGAGCAGGCAGCCGAAATCCGAAAGCTTCGCATACCGCCTGTGTAAATTTTACAAACCATTTACTTTGCTCTAATACTCGTGAAAAGTTCGAAGTGTATAGTGGAGAAAAACATGTAAAAGAGGAGCCTATATGACATCAGATCAAATTTCGCAATTCGAGAAAAAGATGATCATCCGCAATATTGAGGCCACGGATATTGAGAAGATTATTGAATTGCAGCTGGTGTGCTTTCCTAACATGACTCCTTGGAAGAAGAGCCAAATGGAGAGCCACATTCGTATTTTCCCGGAAGGGCAAATATGCGTGGAGCTGGATGGTGCGATTATAGGCTCCTGTTCAAGCCTGATCGTCAACTTTGACGATTATTTGGAGCAGCACACGTATTCCGAAATTACGGATAAGGGCTTTATTCGCAATCATAACCCGCGTGGCGAGAGCCTGTACGGGATGGAGGTTATGGTGCATCCCGATTATCGCCGGATGAAAATCGGCAGACGGCTGTACGAAGCGCGCAAGCAGCTCGCGGAGAAGATGAATCTGAAGAGCATCATTGTCGGCGGACGTATTCCCGGCTACCACAAGTATAGCGATAAGATGTCTCCAAGAGAGTACGCGGAGGAAGTATTGCAGCAAAACATTTACGACCCCGTGCTTACTTTCCAGATGATGAACGGGTTCACGCTGAAGCGAATTATTACGAATTATTTGCCGGATGACAACGATTCTATGCATTATGCGGCTTTGCTGGAATGGAACAATATCGAGTATAAGCTGAGCAACAGCAAAACACATTATAAGCGTTCCTTCCCCGTTCGCATCTGCGTGGTTCAATATATGATGAAAAAGATCGGTTCCTTCGAGGAGTTCGCTATGCAATGCGAGCATTATGTCGACGTCGCGGCCGATTATAAGTCGGACTTTGTTATATTTCCGGAAAATTTTACGATGCAGCTGCTGTCTTATCTGGAGGAGCGCTCGCCAAGCTTGGCGGTAAGAAAGCTGAGCACATTTACGGAGCAATATGTTGAGCTGTTTACGGAATTGGCGGTTAAATATAATGTCAACATTGTTGGCGGCTCTCATTTTATTGAACAAAATAACCGGATTTATAACGTAGGCCATTTATTCCGCCGCGATGGCACGATTGAACAGCAATATAAGCTGCATATTTCGCCAAATGAGCGCAAGTGGTGGGGAATTAACGGCGGCTCGAAGCTCGAGGTATTCGATACCGATTGCGGGAAAATATCAATACAGCTAAGCAGCGATATTGAATATCCGGAAATCTCGCGTATCGTCGCGGAGGAGGGGGCGCAGATTATTTTCGTTCCGTTCTGTGCGGAGGACCGGCAAACTTTTCTCCGCGTGAAATATTGCGCGCAGGCGCGCGCTATAGAGAATCAGGTATTTACAGTCACATCGGGCACAGTCGGCAATCTGACGCATGTCGACAATGTCGATATTCAATACGCGCAGTCCGGCGTCTACACGCCGACAGATTTCTCTTTCCCGCGTGACGGTATAGCAGGCGAGTGCAGCGAGAATACGGAAGCGGTCATTATGGCTGAGGTCGATTTGGAAATTTTGCAGCGTCACCGCAAGTCGAAAGAGGTATTAACGTTCCGGGACCGCCGGACGGATATTTATTCCCTGCAAATTCGTTCATAGACCCTAGGCTCTCTCCATGAATGAAATGAATGGAATAGTCAACACTATAAGCGGCTATTCCATTCACGACAAAAAAGGAGAAGGGTACCTATGAAGAGCAAACTGCTTATCGTCACGGTCATGTGTGTATTTATGGCTTTTAGCGCTGCACCGCTCAGAGCAGAAGCTAGCGCCATGGATCACCGGCAAGGACATCAGGGTTACGTAAGTCCAGCCGCTGTAAAGCTAAAGGAAGATATGAGAAGGCTGTGGATTGACCATGTGGTATGGACGAGAAGCTACATAGTGAGTGCATTAGCTGGACTTGAGGATCAGGCCATCGTGCTGGAGAGGCTGCTTAGAAACCAGCAGGATATCGGAAATGCGATTAAGCCTTATTACGGCGAAGCGGCAGGCGATAAGCTGGCTGCGCTCCTGCGGGATCATATCGCGATTGCAGGCAAATTAGTCGGTGCGTTAAAGAGCGGGAATCAGGCGGATGCAGAAAAATTCAATAAAGAATGGTACAAAAATGCGGATGATATTGCAGCATTTCTTAGCAGCGCCAATCCAAATTGGACGAATAATCAGCTCAAAGAGCTGCTATATACGCATTTGCAGCTGCTCGCAAGCGATATATCGGCTAGACTGCAAAAGGATTGGAAAGCCGATGTGGCCGCCTTCGATAAGGGTGTAGATCATATCATTATGCTCGCAGACGTTCTCTCGGAGGGTATAATCAAGCAATTCCCGCAGCGGTTCAACTAGTTTAAAGCGAAAATCAAGAAGCTAATCCGTTTGATGACGGGTTAGCTTTTTTTGACGAAAATAGGCGGTGCCGACAGCATCGCTGCATAACTGATTCATAAAATCATATTCCGACAAAAATAGATGAGAAAAGATTAATGAGCTCTGGGACTCAAGATTGATGCAAACTAACACTTTGTATGGCAAAGTAATACTAAGGAATATATTTTGCATAAGCACTTATTTTGGAAACCTTTTATTTTGTTTCCCAAAACCTTTTCTAGGAGGAAAGCGATCATGAATTTTCATTTCTTTGTAGGTAACGATAACGGAAACAGCGAGCATGATCTGATTATCGACGGCAAATTGATTCAGCAGCCTAATGTGAATTGCACGGTGGACGAGCTTCCATGGAGCGAAGAGCAGTCGCCCGAAAGCTTTATAAAAAATCTGCAGGATCAGCTGGTCGTAACGATCGATTCGCCTGCGGCAAGGCCGGGAATGTACTATGTCGGGAAGTTTGCTCTAGAAAGCGGCGAAATTTTGGACAATCTCCAGATCGGAATCGATTTGAAAAGCGATATGGATTTGCCGATCATCAATACGCTGGCTCAAATTGCGGCGACGGCAGTTCAGAAGGCATTTGAAGAAGAGAAACGGATTCCTGAGCATATTGACGTGGAAGTCGACATGGCTACGGCTCTGCCTGTCACGCAGCATACGGATGAGACCTCGGCCAAGTTCGAGAAACGTTTTACTACGGGCTCGCATCATGTGACCGTACATCTGGGCATCGAACGCGTAGCTGTAAAAATCGTATTCCCGTTTACTAAGGTCGTTCCGGAAGCGACGCCGGTTATTTTCACACTGCAAAAGGATGCTGCCGGGGGCTGGAGAGAAGGCGAAATTTTTGACGACTTCATCCAATCGTATGAAATCGAGAAAAAATTCAACGGCAGCTATTTTAAAGATAAACGGATTCTTCATGTCGATATCGGAGACGGCTCCACGGAATATCCGATTACCGAAGGCAATAAATTTTTGCGTCAATTCGTTCATGGCAGCCACCACGGCGCTGGATATGCCATTGAGGAAGCGCTGCAAGAGTTCAACCGGCTAATTCATTTGCCGGATAGCCCAAGGCAATTTTTCAGTGATGTCATCAAAAATCCGAATCATAAATATCACGCGCGAGCGCTCAAAACGTTGAGAAGGCCGCTCGAAAGCCAAGTCAGACAAATCGTGCAGCATGTCAAAAAGCAGCTCACGAAGGCGCGGAATGAAATTGACCTCATTTGCGTATACGGGGGCGGAAGCATCCTCATGCGTTCGGTCTTATATCCGCATCTTAAAGAATTGTGCGCTGAACGGGAAATGCAGCTGCTGTATATTCCGGCCGACTATGCCGTCCTGCTAAATGCGATGGGACTCGACGCTTTTGTGCGGGGCAAAATTTATGAAGCGCTCAAAAACAAAGCGGTTCAGCCTGCATAAGCTGCCTAACGCAAGCTTGGGCATAATCTAACGGATTCTGGTAGGTGACTCGAATGAAAAAAACTAAGCTGCCCGGTGACAATATTAGCTTAAAAACGAAAAAAACAGAGGATCCTTTGGTGATGCAATGGCTGAATATGCAAACCAATCTGATGGATTCTCTTCGTTACTTGGTGGAGAATGAAATTATGTTAAACGGCGTGCGAAATTTGCAGGCTTTTGTCCCGATGGAGAGGAATATGCTTCAGGGCTCCCCGGCCTTGCAGCAGCCAAGCGAAATTCGTCCCCACGCAACGGGAATGGAGCAGATGGCTGCAGCGGTGGAGGACGCGAAGGTCGTGAAGGTGACAGATGTGGCCAAGGTCGCGGAAGAAGCGCCTGCGGCTCCAGCTTTCGAGCCGGTTATTGAGGAAGATATTGATGATGATGACATTGAAGCTTGGAGCTAATGCGGATTTATTTGCGCATGATGCCATTGCCGTCACGCTAGGTAATACCTAGTAATCCCTGATGATACTCGGTGGTATAAAACAATACACGGAATTACGAAGTAACTCTTTGTGGTTCTTTGTATTACCACGAACGGTTTATTCATTAAAAAGTTGTTTCAGTGGGGATAGTATTCAGGATCGAGGCGCCGGCGCGATCGTACGCACAAGTAGATGCGGCATTACATTCGAAGTGTTGACTAATAAAAAAAGGAGGGCAGCCTGCCCTCCTTTTTTTTATTGATATTTAATTGATACTTATTAGTACGCAAGTGCGAATAGACCGTGGATATGCGACAGGTAACGAACGTTACTTGCTTCCTTCATCAACGACGCAGGCAAGCCTTTCAGCTGTGTCGAGTTGCCGCCGATTGTGCCTACGCCGTCTTTGCGGCCAAGGCTTCCAAGCGTTCCGGAGAACACCGGTACAAACTTCTCCATAGCACCGCCCTTAATTTGAGCTGCCAGGTTGTAGCCTACCGTTTCACCCATTTGCCATGCAAGCTGAGCTGTTGGCGGGTAAGGACGCTCGCCGCCCTCCGGGAATACTACCGCACAGTCGCCAGCAAGGAACACGTCGGAATGCGAAGTCGACTGAAGCGTTGGCGTAACGGTAGAACGGCCGCGATCCTCTGCAAGGCCGCTGCTGCCAACAACCGGATTGCCTTTCACGCCGCCGGTCCAGATGATTGTGCTGGATTCGATCGTGCGTCCGTCTTTAAGCGATACGGAGCTTTTTGTTGCTTCGGTAATCGCAACGTTCGTAATGAAGTTGACGCCGCGTTTCTCAAGGCTTGTTACGGCACGTTCGATCAATACTTTCGGGAAGATTGGCAGAACGGCAGGGCCGGCTTCTACACAATATAGCGAAATGTCCTTGAAGTCGATTCCTTTGCTGCGGCAAATCTCAGGCAGTCTGTCAGCGAATTCGCCGACTAGCTCAACGCCAGTCAAGCCGCCGCCGCCCACAACGATTGTTGCGTCAGCTTTTTTGCCTGATTTTTTGTAAGCATCGAGGCGAGCCTCAACATGCTGGCGGATGCGGTTAGCATCAGCAACGGATTTAAGCACAAGGCTGTTCTCTTCCAGGCCTGGAATGCCGAAGTAGTTCGTTTCGCTGCCAAGAGCAACGACAAGCGTGTCGTACTTCTGTACTTGCCCGCTTTCAAGAACGACTTTCTTTTCATTTGGTTTAATTTCTTTTACCGAATCAACGATAATATTTACTTGCTTGTCACCTAGAAGCTTGCTAAGCGGAAGAGCAACGGCTTGCTCAGCGATCGTGTCCCCTGCAAGTCTGTGTAGCTCGGTAATGATTTGATGAGTTGGGAAACGGTTAACGATTGTGATGCTTGCTTCTGCTGCTGACAAGTGCTTGCGTGCTGTTAGAGCAGTAAGAAGACCGCCATAACCGCCACCAAGGATTAAAATTTGCTTCGACATGTTCATCCTCCATTCGTTCTATGCGTAATCAGTGTTTTATGCTTTTTCGTTTTTCCGTTCAGACAGTACGCTTAGGAAAGCTTGCGCAAAGCGCAACGTTTTTTGAACTTCCGGATCCTTCAGCATTTTTAACATCGCGAATAGGCCAACAGTGGAACCTGCAGCTTCTTGCGAGCGCTCGCCAGCTTCAATAGCCGCTGCTGCGATACCTTTTGCTTTCTCTTGAACCGGTTTGACGAATTCACCGATACCTTGAGCGAAATCGTTGATCAACACTTTGTCTGTAGCGATGTTCTGTGCGAAATCATAAGCTTGGGTCATTAGCGTAACCATTTCGGCTAACTTCGGAAGGTTATCCACGAGCACAGTCAGCGACTGTTGAACCTCCGGCTTCATTAACTGATCGAGTACATCCAACGATTGTTTTTCTTCAACGAGTGTTGCTGCGACCTCTTGTCCAGCAGATAGTTGTGACATAATAGAATGTCCTCCTTTACGTAAAGTTGAAAGTGAGTTGTAGTCTCAATTGAGTCAGCCGCTAACGGTACCGATGTACCCCTGAAAGATTGTTACACTTTTCACATAGTTCTTCAAAAAATGTTTGTGCACAATTTCACAGCCTGATCCTTGCCTCGGCAAGGATAAATGTTATAGCGAGTATGACGTAATCGGATTTAAACCCTTTGCTTCTATTCTACAACGTTTTGGTCAAAAGATAAAAAGAAATTTATAACTTTTCTTAAAAAATGTTGCGTTTTGTCGTTATAGACGAGAAAATGGATGCATTTTGTAGATATTAAGGGGGTCTTACTGGGAAATAGGGACATGACTTTGATGACGGACAGCTTTTAAAACTCTAATAAGACTATATAATGATTTGAAAAAGGGTTCACAACGTCTATGAACTGCCAAATAGAAATTCCGTGTAAAACAAACGTTATAACCGAGAGCGAGCGATCCGCATGCAGCCTTTTACGCAAAGAGTCATTGAAATTATAAAATCGATCCCCGCAGGCTTCGTCATGACATACGGTCAAATCGCGGAGCAGGCGGGAAGCCGCAGAGGAGCCCGGCAGGTCGTACGGATCCTTCACTCGCTAAGCGGTATTCATAATCTTCCCTGGCACAGGGTAGTTAATGCGCAAGGTGAAATTGCGATTCGGGACGAGGAAGCCCGCTATATGCAGATTCTTTACTTAAACGGGGAGGGCGTGGCAACGAGCAGGGACGGAAGGGTCGATTTGGATAAATATCGCTATAACGCCGTAAGGGCTGAAGAAGGATAAGCTCCATAAAATAAGTATTAGACTAACCAGAGCAAAAAACAGAGGCAGCTTAGAACATGAGGATCATGTTTTAGACTGCCGCTGTTGTTAAATATCTCTGCGCAGCGCTTGAAGAACGTCAATTTCGGTCGCGCGGCGGGCGGGCCGCATGCCCGACAGAATGGCGATGCCGATACTGATGGCTGCCGATACCCAGATTAGCGTAAATGGAATATAGCTGAATAAGAAGTCCGCCGGGCCGCTATCCTTATTTTGACTGTTGAGGATGAGGGGAATGATCTTGTTGGCTGCAAGGCTGACGAGAAAGGCGGCTAATGTGCCGATGAGCGTGCCGACGACTCCGATAAAGCTGCTTTCCATGAGAAAAATGCTTCGAATCGAGGCAGGAGACGCGCCGATCGCTTTCATAATGCCGATATCCTGCGTTCGCTCGGTCACGGCCATCGTCATCGTGTTGTAGATCCCGATGGCCGCAATTAAGACGGCGATCGCCCCCACGAATAAAAGTCCAAGCTTGACGAACAAGAAGATGGAGTCCACTTTATTAAGCTCATTTACGACCGAATAGACATTGTAGCCGCCGTCTTTAATGATTTTGGCGATACCGCTCACATCCTGCATATCCTCTGCGTATACGCTGACGTTTTTGAAGCGGTCTAGCAGCAGCCGGTCATCAGCGGACAATATGGCGGCAGCAGCTTTGAGCGCTTGTTCGTCCATAAATACACTGCTGTCCTGCAGCCATTCTTTGGGCGGCTGCTTTAGCACGCCTACAATGGTTGCATGGAGCTCCAGCGATTGCTGCTTTGTCTTTCTATTAGCGTCAATGGGCTGCAGCAGAGTAATGGTTATTTGCTCGTTCAACAAACTTCCCTTGTAAGTCTGCTCTGGCTTTGAAGGATGACGAAGCGTCTCCGCAAAGTTATAGCCAACGATAATTTCATGCTCGTTTACCGGGAGTCTTCCCTCTGCCAATTCTAATTTTCCATTCTTCTCCGCCTCCATATAGGTAAATACCGGCGAGTGGCCGGTTTCGGCGGAATAATCGCCAATGGCGTACTTGGAGGTGAGGCTAACCATATTTTGACGTACAACGGATGCGACATGAGGGATGCTTTCAAAAAATTCCACCTGCTCCATCGTATATAGCGAAGAGGCGTAATCTGTCCCGTCTGCCGGCTTTGTTTTCCCGTAAATCGAGATTTCGGTTATTTTGCCATAGGACGTAATCTGCTCGGTGATACTCTTCTGAAAGCCGAAACCGATTGAAGCGAGCACCACGAGGAAGCAGCAGCCCATCGCCGTCGCCAAAATCGTCATGAACAGCCGCGATTTATTTTTTTTCATATTTTGCTTCACAAAACGAAACTTATCTTTCCATCTCATTCGAATCCCCCGCTCCTATATAACCAATTGTCCGTTATGAATGGTAACCGACCGGTGCGCGATGGAAGCGACCTCGGCGTCATGCGTAATCATGAGAAACGTTGTGCCTAAGTCCCTGTTCAAACGGCGGATAAAATCAAGCACCGTCTGCTCGGTCTCACTGTCCAGGCTGCCTGTAGGCTCATCGGCCAAAATAATGGACGGCCGCAGCACCATTGCCCGGGCAATGCCGATCCGCTGCTGCTGTCCGCCGGACAGCTCGCTTGGATAGTAGTGCTCATATTCGCTCATGCCGACCATTTCCATCGTTTCCTTCACCAGCTTCCCGCGCTCCTTCTCGTCAATTCCCTTCAAAGTAAGCGGCAGCTCGATGTTATGGAAGGCAGTCAAGCCGGGCATGAGCTGAAAGCTTTGAAAAATAAAGCCCATATGGGCTAAACGGAATTTCGACCACTGCGACTCGTTATAGCCGGTTACGTTGATCCCGCCTATACGAATGCTCCCGCTTGCCGGTTTCATGTAGCCGGCTGCGAGATTAAGCAGCGTCGATTTGCCCGAGCCGCTTCGTCCGAGCACGGACACGATCTCGCCTTTTGCAACCTCGAGGCTCACGCTGCTTAATACGGGAACGATCCTTTCGCTGCCTTTTTTCCCGATACGGAATTGATGTGATAAATTTTGTATAGAGATCAATCTGGACAACATCCTTTCTTTGCTGTTTACGCTAGTATTCGAAAGAAAGACGGAGGGCGGGCCGGAAATGTAGCATTTCGGGAAAGACTGTAAGAAATGTATTTTGCATATTGACTCTCACGTTGCGTGATCCTTTATAGTTTTATTAAGGGAGGTTTGACAGCGATGAAGGTAAAAGAGGTTGCCGGTTTGGTCGGGATCAGTGTGCGCACGCTGCATCATTACGATGAGATCGGACTGCTTAAACCGGAGAAAATAACAGAATCCGGCTATCGTCTCTACTCTGATCGCAATTTAGAGATGCTGCAGCAAATTTTGTTTTTTCGCGAGCTGGGCTTTCCCTTGAAAAAAATTAAAGAAATCGTCAGCAGTCCTTCCTTTAACCGGGTGGAGGCGCTGGAGCTGCACCGCAGGATGCTGCAGGATAAACGGCGCCAGCTGGAGCAAATGATTATTACGATTGATCGGACGATTCAGCACGCGAGAGGAGAAATCGAAATGACAAATGAACAGAAGTTCGAAGGCTTTGACTTCAGCAGCAACCCCTATGAGCAGGAGGCGCGTGAACGCTGGGGAGATGAGGCAGTAGACAAATCGAATGCCAGACTGGGCAAAATGACGAAGCAGGAGCAGGAGGAACTGGCAGGCAGCATGAACGCGATCTACACTAAGCTTGCAGCGCTTAGGAATGATTCGCCGGAGTCAGAGCAATCGCAAGCAGCCATTAAGGAATGGTTTATCCTTCTGAACCAAATGGGCAGCTACTCGCTTGAAGCGTTCAAGGGGCTGGGCCAAATGTATGTCGATGACGTGCGCTTTACGAAAAATATCGATAAATTTGGTGAAGGCTTAGCCTTGTTCATGCGTGACGCGATGGCTGTTTATGCCGATAATAACAAATAGTTCGGCATATATTTTGCTTTGCGGGCAGCGTAGTCCGGCTTCATTAACTTTTTCTAATAAAGCCTAAATTGAAACCCTTTATCCGAACCTTTATTATGATAGTGACATGGTAGAGACCAGTCGGAAGGGAGTGCAACAATATGACAACTGAACTTACGCCTAGCAGCGTACGCAACTTTACGGTTTCCACAGAGATTTTCTTTAACCCAAACTTGGATATTTATTCACAAATGATTTATATCGTGCTTAGCTCAAGCACTGCAGATTCCGCATCACTCACGATAGACGAGGTTGCCAAGAAAGGCCGCATGTCAACCAAGCATGCGATTAAAGCGATGCAAGCATTAGTTTACGAACAGCTAATCCCACATAAATTGTTCCGCAAAATGATCGGAGAGTTCCAGGATGACCGCTTATCATGGGCGGCGAAGGGGCTGCTCACCTATTGCAAGGAGCATCGGGAGATTACGCTGTCCGAGCTGCTGATGCTCTCTGATCAGTCCGGTGAAGACGAGCAAAGCATTCGCAAGGCATTGAGGGAGCTGGAGCGAAACGGTTACTTGGAGGAATTTCCTGAGCTTATCAAGCTGGCGAATTAATAAATAGCAGGACGTATGCAGCATGGTTTGCGGCATACGTCCTGCTATTTTTTTTCTCAAACCGGCCATGGGGCTCAGCGCTACTCCTTGCTTAATTTCTCAAGCAGCGCATCGCCTGTCGCACCCACCTTCACATAGGCAAAGCGGGCATTTTGTTCGGTTTCGGTACCGGTACCCTCGGGAACAAAATACGTTTCAATGCCGTAGTAGATGCTTTGCCAACCGCTTAATGAACCATTAATGATGATCTCCTTCTCCTTTAGCGCTTCCCCGCTTTTATACAAGCGGTCAAATACATAAACTCCGTCATCTCCCTGGCGAAGCACGATCTTGATCCGGCTGAGGCTGCGGCGCGACTCTAATTCCTTGGCCACGCTAGCTGGAGGCGTCGAGATGCTGTAATTGATTCTCACATAATCGCCCTGCAGAAGAGATCTGGGATCAAGCGGCTCGATCGCAAGCTTAACCTGAGTGCCTTTCGAGAGCAAGGATTCGCTGGCTGCGGCATGGTAGCCGACATAGCCAAGCTGCAGAATAATGACGATGATGATCAAGACCGGGCTTTTGTGCAGCAACCGGCTGTACGCATCCGTGTCTTCGGGCACGCTGGCACGCGTCCGGTAGGCGAAAATATAAGTAAACGCTATCGCGATAACGCCGAGCAGAGCGAGCGTAATCGACTTGTGCAGCAGCGTCCAGAACAAATCGTAATATTTGTACGCCAGAAACAGGAACCAGAACACAAAGCTCACAGAGGTCTCCAGCACTTGGTTGCGTCGAACAAACAGGAAGGTTAAGACAGTCACGACAATGAAATTCACAACATTGAACAGCTCGTACGAATACGGGAAAATATCATCCATGAATGTGAGCCAGAACAGAAAGAGCAGTGTATAGAACAGACCGCATTCCCGCACATGCTGCCTGATTGCACCTTCGCGCAGCAGATGGTGGCTTGCATAAATGAGCGCATTCAGCATCGTTAGAATAAACACGATGAAGGAAGGGGCATGCTGGACTGATTCGAACAGCTGGAACAGAATAATCGCGATATTGATATTGATCAGCGAATAAATGAAGAGATGCTGTATCCGTCCATGGAAGCTGAACCAGCCGGCAATCGTCACGGCCAAGAAAAGCAAGGATAAGCTGGCCATGTCTATCCATCCGATAGCGATCATTCCAGCCGCGTATCCGATCGTAAGCACCGTATAACGAATAACGGCATTGATGCGGCGCAGCCATAGAACGGGAAGAATGAACAGCAGGGAGACGACAAACAGCGTGTACTGCGGCTCTATCGCATCGGATGCCATGGACACCAAGCCTACCAACGAGATGCTGCCAATCAGGACACCGATGACGGTTACGATAGTGGAGACGATTTTGCCTGCAAGGGCGCTCTTATGGGCTTCTGCTTGCGCCTCGGCAGCCTGCTCCCCGGCATCTGCGGCCGGATGGCCGAGCTTGTTCAGGTAACGGAAGAAAAAGACGTTTCCGGTCAACAATAAAGCGACAAAGACGAGTCCGAAAATAAAAAATGTGGTGGAAGCATGCTCGGACATCAGCTCCAAAAATTTGAATACGGCGAAGGCGGACGCGGCAAGCGCGTTAAGCGTAAGCATCGTTTTATCCAGACGCACTCGGCTGAAGTAGTAGAAGCCAAACGCAATAGCAGCTGCGCAGGGAATGTTCATCCACGCGCCATACAGTTCGTACTGGGTGGAATTCGTTAAGACGAGCAGGGAAATATGAAAAATTATAAAGCTAACGAGCTTCAGCGGAGTCGATGTGAGCCGCTTTGTCTCGATCAGCACGAACAGGATGAGATTGATTAGGGCAAACAAGCAGCCGATCAACAAAATTTCGCTGTCGCTGTGAACGATATAAAGGGAAGAAGGGAAAAAATACTGCCATAAGGTCAAATGAACGAGCGCATAAGTAAGTAAGTAGAACGGATTAAAGCGGGTAATAAAAGCCAGCAGCAGCGCCGGAATCGACCATACGAGGAATAGCTCATAAGTGTCGGCATGCGAGTTATAGATCTGGTTCAGCAGCGCAACGGCCGCACCGAACGAAATGCAGCCCCCGACCAGAAAGATTGCAGACAGAAAGGAGTGATGGCCGAGCATGATTTTCGCTTTGGAGAAAATAAAAGCTGCGCCATAGAACAGAACCATGATGCCTGCAGAGGCGAGAATTTTGTCGGCGCGGCCGAGGCCGCCCCAATTGGCAGCGAAGAAGTAGATGATGGAAGCAAGCAGCAGGGATACGCCCATTAGGAAGCCGACACGCGTTACGTTTAACCTAAGCATTGCACTCACATGCCTTTCTTGTTGGTATATCTTTATTATAATGACCTATTCCAATGCCAACTAGTACTCACTTTTTGTAGTACCGCAACGAGCTCAACAAGCTAAGCATTCAAGGTTTATGCATGCAAAGATAAGTTAATATGCTATTCTTAAGGATACGAATGAAAGAACGAATAACATGCAGAAGAGGTAAATAGATGAGTGAAATAAAGTTTGCGGATTTTTCTTTAAGTACTGAAATCGTTCGGGCATTGGAAAGCTTGTCGTACGAAACACCAACCGAGGTTCAGCGCGAGGTTATCCCAGTGGCGCTTCAGCAGAAGGATCTTGTCGTTAAATCACAAACCGGCAGCGGCAAGACGGCAGCCTACGGCATTCCGTTATGCGAACTGGTCGATTGGAATGAAAATAAGCCGCAGGTGCTCGTTTTAACGCCGACAAGGGAGCTCGCGCTTCAAGTAAACGAGGACATCACCAATATTGGACGGTTCAAGCGGATCAAAGCGATGGCTGTATATGGGAAAGCCCCATTCCATATCCAGAAGGCTGAGCTGAAGCAAAGAACGCATATCGTTGTCGGGACTCCCGGACGCGTTCACGACCATATTGAACGGGGAACGCTCGCTTTGGAGCGAATGAAATATTTGGTGATCGATGAAGCCGATGAAATGCTGAATATGGGTTTTATCGAACAAGTGACGGCGATCATTCAGCAGCTTCCGAAAGGCAGAGTGACGATGCTGTTCTCGGCTACGTTCCCTGAGGATGTGGCAAAGCTGTCGCGTCAGTATATGAACGAACCCGTTCATGTTGAGATTAAGGCTGCGGGGTTAACGACGGCTACGATCGAGCACTCGGTTATAGAAGTGAAGGAAGCGGATAAGTTTGCTCTGCTTCAAGACGTGATGATCGTCGAAAGCCCCGATAGCTGCATTATATTTTGCCGGACGCAGGAGAACGTGGATGAGGTGTTCCGCCAGATGGCAGAACTCGAATATCCATGCGACCGCATTCACGGCGGGATGGAGCAGGCTGAGCGGTTTGAAGTGATGAACGCGTTCCGCCGTGGGCAGTTCCGCTACTTGATTGCGACGGATGTAGCGGCGAGAGGTATCGATATTACGAATATTACGCATGTCATCAACTTCGATATTCCGCTCGATAAGGAAAGCTACGTCCATCGCACGGGCAGAACGGGACGAGCAGGCCATACAGGAAAAGCGATCACGTTTGCAGCTCCGAAGGACAACAGACGGTTAGCCGAAATTGAGGAATACATCGGCTTCGGCATTCCTAAAGCGGCAGCTCCCTCGGAAGAAGCGGTTGATCTTCGCCGGGAGGATTTTGAGCAGAAAATTAATGTCGGGCCCGTACTCAAAAAAGATAAGCGCGAGCAGTTAAATAAGCAGATCATGAAGCTTAATTTCAACGGCGGCAAGAAGAAGAAGCTGAGAGCGGTCGATTTTGTAGGAACGATCGCCAAAATAGAAGGTGTATCCGCGGATGATATCGGCATCATTACCATACTGGATCACGTTACAGATGTGGAAATTTTGAACGGTAAAGGGCCGCTCGTGCTGGAGATTATGAAAAATACGACGGTTAAGGGCAAGCAGCTTAAAGTCCGCAGAGGGAAGAAGTCTTAAGCAGGCAGCCGATCCGATGAAACAGCTGCCGGGCTGAAGCGTCAAGGCGGAACCGGACTCCGGCTGACGGCTATTCGGCAAAGAAAATTAGTTATCCCCATGTGGATATCTTTTTTCGCCGCAAAGCTCAAAAATGATGCCAAAGTATCGGGTATTAGGGGTGGTTTATACACATATTCCAACTGGGGTGTGGATATGGTTGTGTGTTATCTCTGTCCGGGGCGATGCGGCAATAAAGTATGATTTTGCGGAAAGGAGAGCGGCTTGTTGATAAATGAACTGAGGGAGCAATTTGGCGACATCGATATTTATTTATTTGACCAGCTGCTGAAAGGACGGGTCACAAAGGAGATGCGCATCCTTGACGCAGGCTGCGGCTCAGGGCGGAATATAACCTATTTGCTTCGCAGCGGCTATGAGGTATATGCGGTCGACCGCTCAGACGCAGCCATTCAGGAGGTGCAGAAGCTTGCTTCAACCATTGCGCCTGTCTGGTCTGCCACCCGGGCGCGCGTAGAGGCTGTCGAGCAATTGAGCTTTGCGGATAAAAGCTTTGACTTTATCATCAGCAGCGCGGTGCTGCATTTCGCGGAACACGAGGAGCATTTTGACCAAATGGTTGATGAGCTTTGGCGCGTGCTGAAGCCCGGCGGGCGGCTATTCGCACGATTGGCGTCTTCCACTGGAATGGAGTCCAGTATCCAGCCGCTTGGCAATGAGCGATATCTGCTTCCTGATGGAAGCAGACGTTTTCTCGTGAATGATGAGCGTCTTTTGAGTATGACTGCGCGGCTGAAGGGCCAATTATTCGAGCCGCTCAAAACCGTCATCGTAGCGGGCAAGCGCTGCATGACAACCTGGTGTGTTCAAAAGTAAAAACATCATAAAGCCAAAATAACGAATGGAGGGCATGAAACATGTCTAATTTACCAAATTGCCCATCGTGCAATTCCGAATACACTTACGAAGATGGAAGCCTTTTTGTCTGCCCGGAGTGCGCTCATGAATGGAATTTAGAATCAGATTCCGGAAATAGCGAAGACAAAAAGATTATTAAAGATGCAAACGGAAATGTTTTAAATGATGGTGATTCTGTAACAGTAATCAAAGACTTGAAAGTAAAGGGAAGCTCATCGGTCATCAAAATTGGAACAAAAGTAAAAAATATACGTTTGGTTGACGGAGACCATGATATTGATTGCAAAATTGACAGCTTTGGAGCTATGAAATTAAAATCTGAATTTGTTAAAAAGATATAGGATCGGTTATATGCAACAAAACGAGTATAGAGAGGAGGCCCTTCGACATGGAGGGCTTTTTTCAATTTTCCAAGCAAAAGGAGCTGTGCCGCCCGAGGGTGGAAACAGCTCCTTTCTTTCTTGAGCCGCGCTTCATTTATCTGCGTATAGCAAGAAGAGACTAATCTTCTCCATTACGGCATCATCGTTTAAATTCCGTTTAAACAGGCAATGTAAAGTAGGAAGCGCGGTGGAGAGAATAGAGAGGCAGGAGTGAAGACCGATGAACGATAAAAAAAGTAAGGTGAAGCGGTTTGTAGGACTCATTATGGAGACGAACCCTCCGAAGGCGCTGCTTTCCGTGGCGGTTATTCTGAGCGTTATTACGACGCTGGTTGGACTTACGATCCCGTTATTTACGAAAAATATGGTTAACGGATTTTCGCTCGGCTCATTAAGCACGGCTCAAATCGCTGGGATGGCGGCTGCTTTTATTGCTCAAGTTGTGTCAGGCGGCGTCTCGGTCTACTTGCTGCATTACAGCGGCAATAAAATCGTATCGTCCATTCGCGAGCGGCTGTGGAGCAAGCTGCTGCGCCTGCCGGTTCCGTATTATGACAACAAATCGTCCGGCGATACGATTAGCCGTCTGACGAACGACACGGCGCTGCTGAAAGGTCTCATTACCGAGCATGTGACCGGTTTTTTCACAGGTATTTTATCCATAATCGGCGCATTGTCGATCTTGTTCTATATGAACTGGCAAATGACGCTGATCATGCTTACTGTATTCCCGGTTGCCGCGTTAATTATGGTGCCGATCGGCCGCAAAATGTACAGCATCTCCAAGTCAACGCAGGAGGAAAACGCCCGTTTTACTTCAGTCATCAACCGCGTTGTATCTGAAATTCGTTTGGTGAAGGCCTCGGGCTCCGAGCCCGTCGAATTCGAACAGGGACGTACCGGCATTCAAAATTTGTTTGGCTTCGGCTTGAAGGAAGCCCGCATGCAGGCGCTAATATCACCGATCGTCTCGTTTATTATTTTATTGCTGCTCGTTTGCCTGATCGGCTTTGGCGGTGTGCAGGTATCTTCAGGTGCCATGACCGCAGGCGAATTAGTCGCATTCATCATGTATTTGTTCCAGATTATGCTGCCTATTACGCAAATTTCGCAGTTTTTCACGCAATTTCAGAAGGCAATGGGAGCGACCGAAAGCATCATTGGCATTCTGGAAGCGGAAGAGGAAGACCAGGTTTCCGGCAAAGCGGTTACCGAAATGAATCAAACGCTTAAGGTGGAGCATGTATCCTTCGCTTATAAGCCGGAAGAGCCGATCCTGCGGGATGTGAGCCTTACGATCGAAGCCGGAAAAGTAACGGCGCTTGTCGGCCCGAGCGGCAGCGGCAAAACGACGCTTTTCTCGCTGCTGGAGCGGTTCTATGACCCGACTTCCGGCGCCATCCGGCTTGGAGGCACGGACATCCGGGATGCTTCGCTGCGCTCATGGAGGAGTCAGATCGGCTATGTTTCTCAGGAAAGCCCGATTATAGCGGGAACGATTAAAGATAATTTGTGCTACGGCCTGAACCGCGAAGTTACGCAGCAGGAAATCGAGCAGGCTGCACGAATGGCTTATGCAGATGGGTTTATCGAGGCTTTGCCGGACGGCTATGCAACGGAGGTTGGAGAACGCGGCATTAAGCTCTCCGGCGGTCAGCGGCAGCGGATTGCCATTGCGAGGGCGCTGCTGCGTGACCCGCATATTCTGATGCTCGATGAAGCGACGTCCAACCTGGACAGCAAGTCGGAGGAGGTCGTGCAGGACGCGCTGAAAAATTTGATGGTCGGCCGGACAACGGTCGTGATTGCGCACCGGTTGTCGACGGTCGTGGATGCCGATTCGATCGTATTTTTGGAGAAGGGCGTCATTACGGGCGTCGGAACGCATGAGCAGCTGTATGCCAGTCATGCGATGTACCGCGAATTCGCAAATGGGCAGCTTCGCATGAACAAAACGGCTTCGTAAGCGGGAGAAGAGGGTGTAGAGATGGGCTATATGCTGGTAGTGGATGATGATCCGCATATTCGGGAGCTAATCCGCGTTATTTTGCAAAAGGAGGGGCTTAGCGTACAGGAGGCTCCGGACGGGCAATCGGCGCTTGCTCAGATGGAAGCCTTGCCGGCGGACATGGTTATTTTGGACATTATGATGCCGAACATGGACGGCTGGGAGCTGTGCCGCGAGCTGCGGAAGCAGTATGATATCCCGCTGCTCATGCTGACCGCCAAAGGGGAAATGGGCGATAAGGTACGCGGCTTCAACCTTGGAACGGACGATTACCTAGTGAAGCCGTTTGATCCTGCGGAGCTGACCGTCCGGGTCAAGGCGCTGCTGAAACGGTATCGGATCGCGGTGTCCCAGCAAGTGTCCGTAGCGGAGCTGATGCTGGATCGCCAAACGTATGAAGTGAAGGTCCATGCAGATTACACCACGCTTCCCCCGAAGGAGTTTGAGCTGCTGTTCATGCTGGTCAGCCGCCTTGGACGCACGCTGACGCGGAATCAGCTGATCGAAGCGATTTGGGGCTATGATTTTGACGGCAACGAACGGACGCTCGACGTGCATATTAACCGGTTGCGGGAGCGCTTCGTCGCCTGGAATGTTTCAATCAAGATCAGTACGATTCGCGGGCTTGGCTATCGGCTGGAGGCGGCAAGGTGAAGCGCCGTCTGTCGAAAATAGAGGTTGCGCTGCGCGTCGCAGGAGCAACGGCAATGCTGTTCGCGTTTAGCGGCGGGACCTTCTCACTGGCGTATTGGCTGTCGAAATGGTTTTATGCGAGGCATGAGGTACAATGGCCTGATTTCGCTGTGCAGCTGGTCAACTGGGGACTGGGCATTTTATTTCTATTTATTATGGTTGCTGTCGTAAATTTGCTTACTCGTCCGAAGCAGAAGGCGGTTTGGATCGAAATGATGGATGCGCTAAAGCGGATGGCGAAAGGCGACTTTAATGTGATGGTCGACCGCGACAAGAAGTATCACGGCCAAATCGGAGAATTCATCCAATCGATTAATGATATGGCCCACGAGCTGAAGCAGGTAGAGCTGCTGCGCCAGGAGTTTATTTCTAACGTATCGCATGAAATTCAATCTCCGCTGACCTCGATTCGCGGATTTGCGAGCACGCTGCAGCGCGAGGATCTTAGCCCTGATGAGCAGAAGCATTATTTATCGATTATTGAGAAGGAAACGACGCGGCTGTCCAAAATCAGCGACAATCTGCTCAAGCTGACAACGCTTGAATCCGAGCAGCAGCAGCTTGATCCGAAGCGTTACCGCCTTGATACGCAGCTGGAGAGCATTGTGCTGGCCTGCGAGCCGCAGTGGCTGGAGAAGGAGCTGGAGCTCGAACTTGCGCTTGCGGAAACGGAGATCGTGGCCAATGAAGAGATGCTAAGCCAGGTTTGGGTAAACCTCATTCATAATGCAATCAAATTTACGCCTGCCTATGGCAGCGTGAAGGTCGTGCTCCATCGCGCAGAACATGAAATCAAGGTGCTCGTCTCGGATACCGGCATCGGCATTTCGCAGGAGGACCAGCTGCGGATGTTCGAGCGCTTCTACAAGGGCGACAAGCAGCGTACGCGGACGGCCGATGGAAGCGGGCTTGGCCTGTCGATTGTGAAGAAAATTGTCGAGCTTCATCGCGGCGAAATTCGGGTAGACAGCAAGCTGCATGGCGGTTCGACGTTCGAGGTGATACTACCGGCTGATTAATCGCCATCGCCTTGCCAAGCATTAAGGTCTGTACGAAGACTCAAGTTTCTTTTCCACAAATTACACCTTACTGCTTTGTTTCAAAGTGTGCAGAAGAGGTTAATCCTAGCTATATCGAACTATGGAAAGGGGTAGATAACTTTGGGTCTCTTATGGACATTGATCGTTGGCGGGATAATTGGATGGTTAGGCGGCTTGATTGCAGGACGCGACGTGCCGGGCGGTATTATCGGCAACATTATAGCCGGCTTCATCGGGGCATGGCTGGGTACGCTCATTCTTGGCTCGTGGGGGCCTTCAATGGGCGGGTTTGCCCTTATTCCAGCGATTGTTGGAGCTATCGTGGTAGTGCTGCTGTTAAGCGCAATTATGCGCGGAGTAAGACGAGCTTAGTCTTGCCTTACGTAAATTTGATACAACCGCTGTTGAAGTAGTAACGTATACTTCAATAGCGGTTTTTTTATATACCAAAGCTACAAGGGAAGAGGTTAGAGGGAATGCTTATATTCATTAGTGTCATCGCTGCCATCGTTATCGCCGTGTATTTGGTGCTGCAATATTACCCTGCCTTTGGTGCTAGCCCGTCTAAGGAAAGACGGGAGCAGTTAAGCCGGTCGAGGCATTATGCCAAAAGCAAGTTTGTTAACCTGATACCTACGGTTATGGAAACAACGACAGGCGAGAAGCTTAAGCTGCTCGTCCAGTTCATGAAAGGCAACCCGCAGGGGAGACCGGGTAAGCCAGTGGTGATCGAGCCGCTGAGCAAGGTTTATTTTGGACAGGAGCAGCAGCCCAAGCTCACATGGTTTGGCCATTCCGCTGCAATGCTTCAGCTGGACGGAAAAACCTTGCTGCTCGATCCGATGTTCGGCAGGGCGCCATCTCCATTTCCGCTCATCGGCGGAAAACGGTTCAGCGACAAGCTTCCGATCGAGATCGAGCAGCTACCGGCGGTCGATGCCGTGCTCATTTCCCATGATCATTACGATCATCTGGATTACGGTTCGATCGTGAAGCTGAAGGACAAGGTGAAACAGTTTTTCGTACCGCTGGGCGTTGCGCCTCATTTGGTGAAATGGGGAATTGATCCGGCAAAAATCGAAGAGCATGATTGGTGGGAGGAGTTTTCCTATCAGGGGCTGCAGCTGGCATGCACGCCTGCGAGACATTTTTCCGGAAGAAGCCTTACGGACCGCGATGCTACGCTATGGTGCTCTTGGGTCATACACGGGCGGGCAGCAAAAATCTTTTTTAGCGGCGACAGCGGGTATGGCCCTCACTTTAAAGAAATCGGCGACAAATACGGTCCGTTTGATCTTACATTAATGGAATGCGGTCAATACGATGAGCGCTGGGCCGCGATTCATATGATGCCTGAAGAAACGGTACAAGCCCATTTGGACGTACGGGGGAAGGTCATGATTCCGATACACTGGGGCACATTTACGCTGGCGCTGCATGATTGGACGGATCCGGTGGAGCGCGCCGTGAAGGCCGCCAAGGAACGGAACGCCATGATCTCCACTCCGAAAATAGGCGAGACTGTCTTCATTCGAGCAGCCGCGTATCCTGCCTCAGTATGGTGGAGGTAGGCAATAGGCATTACGGGAACAGCCTGCCAGAGGTAATCGGCAGGCTGTTCTTGTATGATGCTTAGAAGCGGACGATTGCTGAGCGGCTGGCATCCCAGCGCCACGGCGGGCTGCTGCCTTCGAGCCGTACGCCGCCATACCATGCATCGCTGCCGCTGAGCGTTGTCCAATCGGCATGATTGCCCGCAACTTTTTCACCAAGCTCTGTCAGACTTACTTTTACTTGCAAGAAAGCTTCGGGCGAGTCATTCAATCCTGGAATCTTAACGCTGCCCTCAATTGAAAGGAGCGGATGCGGGCCTTCCGAGAGACGACGCAGACATAACCAATACTGGATGTCGCCCATGCCGAGCCCATGCAGGCGGTCGCCCGCCTGCTGAAAGAGCCGCAAGGGGGTATCGGCGCCGCTCAAGAGCAGCTCGACCGTTGTTTGCTCTACAATGCCAAGGCCGTTCTGAACGGATGGAAACCGTTCCAAGTGGAGCTGGAATGCATCATGCAGGAAAGGAAGCGCGGAAGTATCCTCTTGAAGCAGCTCAGCGATCGCTTCGGGAGTCTTGGACGTAAATGCTTCCCATGCTTTTTTGCCTAAAAGGAGCTGTTCGGCCGTTATTTCTTGCCATGTGCCGGTCAGGCCAAACAGCTGCTCCGCGGTCAGCTGACCGAGGCCATGAAATATCGGAATGCCGGGATATTGGTTGAGGCTTAACAGATGCAGCTTAGTGCTGCCAAGTGCACGCCCTGCAAACCAATGCAGCAAGCAGCACAGCATCGTTTGGTCGAACAGATCATGCTCGAACCAAAGCACGATATCGTCATATTGCCGAAAGCCCGCCAGCCGGTTTTCCTGCGCCTCCGAGGAATTGCGCCATTCCTGCTGCGGTATGCCTAGTGCCTGCTCCAAATATTGTCCTCTTGCTGTCCGGTTTGCAGGCAGCTCCGGCTGTGTAAATACGGGGCCCACCGTATAAATTTCTCTCCAAACGAGAACGTCCCCTGGAGTACCGTTCTTCTTCAGCTTCGTTCCAACCGAATCTCCGTTTACAATGTGCAGCATCGTCACGCCTCCCTCCTTCTCCTTTATAGGATGATTTTGGCGGAAAGCGGGCTCTTTTGCAACCAGATGTGCTGCTGTTCTGATCGATGGAAGTATCTTGGCGAATGTATAAGCAGCAATGAAGTAAATAGTTGTTACAGAAGAGGGCCATAATAAAGTAATGAAACGAAGGAATCGGCATGTAAGTACGGTCTATCATATAGGAACCTGGTTGGAGCCGGAATTGCAATTTGGCAGCAGCGATCACTTATGCAAAATCATTTTTTGAAAAAGTATTGACAGCTGCTTCAAAATATATTATCTTTAATTCAAGATAATTAAATTAAAGATAAATGCAGCGCAGAAGGGAGTGATAATCATGATAAACCGTAAATCAAATGATTCATTAGATCTTTTCATCGCGCTGAACAGAGCGAGCCAATGGGTGAACGCCCACGCGGATCGCGATATTCGTAACAATGGCTTGAACCGGACGGAATTTGGGGTGCTTGAGCTGTTGTACCATAGAGGACCGCAGCCCTTGCAGCAAATTGGCGAGAAGGTGCTGATGAGCAGCGGGAACATTACGTATGTAGTAGATAAGCTGGAGAAGAAGCAAGCGGTACGCCGCAGAGCCTCGACTGAGGATAGACGTCTTATCTACGCCGAGCTGACCGATCAAGGCAAACAGTTCGTGGAGGAAGTGTTTCCAGCCCATCAGGAAACAATAGAGCATGCGGTGAGCGGTCTTTCGCTGGAAGAAAAGCAGCTGGCGAGCAAGCTGCTCAAGAAGCTGGGAAAGTTTGCGCAGGAGCACTACAAGTAGCCGGGTTGCACCTGATAAGAAGCAGCTGCATGTCTTTTACAGCAAAACGGGATTTAGCTTTCAATAGGATGGCATTTGCCGTTTACGTTTGCCTTATATCTTAAATTAAAGATTCTTGAATTTATAATAAAAAACTAAAAACAAAAATGGAGGAATTTAAAATGAGTATCGCATTGGGATTGTTGGTCGTTCGTCTGGTTGTAGGTTTGTTGTTCGTAGGGCATGGCGCACAGAAACTGTTCGGTTGGTTTGGTGGATATGGTCCAAAAGGAACGGGCGGCTGGTTGGAGTCGATCGGCGTTAAGCCGGGGGTAGCAATGGCCATCGTTGCCGGATTGATGGAGTTTGTTGGAGGGTTATTATTCGCAGCAGGGCTGCTTACTCCGCTTGCCGCAGCTTTGATCGTGATGACGATGCTGGTTGCTATCATGAAGGTGCACGGTCAAAACGGATTGTGGGCGACTGCTAACGGTTATGAATATAATCTCGTCCTTGCGGCCATTGCTATAGGTATCGCTTTAACAGGTGCCGGACAATTTTCGATTGATGCGTTGATCCGTTAATATATGATATTGTCAGTTACATGACTTTCGAAACTAATATAAAATAGGGAGTGTATTCCAAATGACAACACAAACGGCTGGGATTCATCATATTACTGCTTTCGTTAGAAATCCACAGATTACGGCAGATTTTTATGCAGGCGTGCTTGGCCTGCGCTTAATTAAAAAGACGATTAACTTTGACGCCCCTGAGGTGTACCATCTGTACTTCGGCAACGAAATCGGAAGCCCGGGAACGATCATTACGTTCTTCCCATGGGAAAATTCGCGCAAAGGCAAAGTTGGCGGAGGGCAGGTCGGCTACACGACCTATGTTGTTCCCGCTGATGCATTCGATTTCTGGAGAGAGCGGCTGGCTAAGCTAAATGTGGCTTTCACGCAAACGTCGAGGTTTGGCGAGCAGTACCTGCAATTCGCAGATCCGGACGGCTTGCTGCTCGAAATCGTAGCACGTGAGCAGGGAGCGGAAAGCAAATGGGCGTTCGGCGGAGTTCCGGCGAGCAAAGCGATCAAAGGATTCGGGGGCGCGATTCTATACAGCACAGCCCCTGCCCAAACCGCGGAGCTTCTCGTGAATGTGATGGGGCTGGAGAAAGTCGGCCAGGAAGGCGCCTACGCTCGTTTTCAAGCGACGGGGGATTTGGGCAACCTGATTGACGTCAATGTTGACAGCATGGAACCGGGTCATGGCGGCTCCGGTACCGTTCACCATATTGCATGGCGGGCGAAAGACGACGCGGAGCATGCGCTGTGGAGAAGCCATGTCGAGAGCAATGGCTTCCAGCCTACGCCGATCGTAGACAGACAATATTTTAACGCGATCTACTTCCGTGAAACAGGCGGCATACTGTTCGAGATTGCGACCGATCCACCGGGCTTTGCACGCGATGAAGAGCCGGAACGTCTTGGCGAGAAGCTGATGCTTCCTGAATGGTATGAGGCCCATCGCACGCAAATCGAGCAATTATTATCGCCATTTGATGTAAGGGTATTGGAGGAGGACATATGATGAAGCATATTTTCAAACAAGGAACGGATCAAGATGCGCCAGTACTGCTGCTCTTGCATGGAACGGGAGGCACCGAGCGGGATTTACTCCCGCTTGCCGACCTGATATCGCCAGCCTCGTCCGTACTCAGCGTTAGAGGAAATGTGCTGGAGAACGGCATGCCGCGTTATTTCCGGCGGCTGGCCGAGGGCATATTCGACCTCGAGGATTTGGTGTTCCGTACGAAGGAGCTGAATGACTTTCTCGATAGCGCCGCAGCCGAGTACGGCTTCGACCGCGGCAATCTTGTCGCAATCGGCTATTCCAACGGAGCGAATATTGCGGGAAGCCTTCTGTTCCATTATCAGGGCACACTGCGGGGCGCGATATTGCATCACCCGATGGTTCCGATCCGCGGCGTAGAGCTTCCTGATCTTACGGATGTCCCTTGCTTCATCGGCGCAGGCTCGAACGATCCGCTTTGTACGCCGCAGGAAACCGAGGAGCTTGAACAGCTGCTGCAAGCGGCAGGCGCGTCCGTTAAGGTTCATTGGGAGCGGTTTGGCCATCAGCTGACAAGCTCAGAGGTGGCTGCGGCAGCAGCTTGGTATAACGAAACCTTCAACGCCTAATTGAAGCAAACATATCTGTGAAAGAGGTGCCCGCTATGCTATCCATTGATCCGGCCAGTCAAAGCGTGAAGGACAATTATAAGCTGCTTATCGGCAGCATTGTGCCAAGGCCAATCGCCTTCGTTACGACGCAATCAAGCGAAGGGGTGCTGAACGCGGCGCCCTTCAGCTTCTTCAATATCGTGACTGCTAATCCGCCGATGGTTGCGGTATCGGTGCAGCGCAAGCCGGGCGGTGTCCAGAAGGACACTGCCCGGAATGCCGCCGCCGCAGGCGAGTTTGTTGTCCATATCTCGGACGAGAGCTACATCGAGGCGATTAATGTGACGGCGGCCAATTTGCCACCTGAGGAGAGCGAGGTGGAGCTGGCTGGGCTAACAGCTGTTGCGAGTGATCTCGTAAGCGTGCCCGGCATAGCCGAGGCAAGAATTCGGATGGAATGCGTGCTGGAGCAAGCGCTCCCGCTTGGCGGCTCAGAAGCGTCGCCGGCCTGCGACCTGTTAATTGGCCGGGTTGTGCGCTTCCACGTGGATGAAGCGTTGTACGAGAACGGGCGCATTAGCGCCGAGACACTGAAGCCGGTTAGCCGCCTGGCCGGCAGCGATTACGCGAAGCTGGGGGAGCAGTTTTCGATTGAACGGCCCATTTAATGAAGGCGAGGGGAATCGATGGCTGTATGGAGCATGATAGTCGTGCTGCTTACATAGAGCCCGCATCTCGGTAAAAAGGAAGGCTGGCTGAATATGCACATCCGAACAGCCCGTACACGGTGATCGCTCACCGCTGCGGGCTGTTTTTTATGGCCTATTCGAGAACTGCGTATAGGAGAGGAATCCGGGAAGCACCTGCAAATCTGCAAAATGGCATTAAATTGGTCATACTAGGTGTTACCACGCATTACATTCTTAACTGGGAGATCGAAACGAGTAGCAGAGGGATCGTTTTCCATAGGTAAAGCTCAGCTTCCAATCTATGTAAAGGGAAGGCCTTTGTGACATTTCACTTTTGGATTACATTGCATTAACACTGGGATAAAAAACCTCTTATATAATGATGCGAAAGGGAGGTGGACATTATACCATACTACGATGAAGATCGAGTGCCATTTGATCAGCCTGAAGAAGTGAAAAAAGACACAGTAACTGTTAAAGATAAAGAGGAGAAAAAGAAGCAAATGTCTTCATGACAGTGCTTCTTTTTTTGTCACATTTCTTTAAAAGGAAAGCGAGCGTATACGTCTTCAAGGGTATAGGAGTGCCCGCGAGCGATCTCCTCGGCATACAAGGAAACGCACTTCAGTACCTTAACAGACTGAATCGGATACTTACCCACCGAGCTCTCGGCCGACAGCATGACCGCACTCGTACCGTCTTGTACCGCCTGGAAGATATCAGTCACTTCAGCTCTTGTGGGCACGGGCTCGTTAATCATGGATTGAAGCATTTGAGTAGCCGTAATGACGTAGATGCCGTATTCTCTGCATTCTTTGAGGAGCGCTTTTTGAATCAAAGGGATTTGCTCGAACGGCAGCTCGACCCCGAGATCGCCCCTTGCAATCATGATGCCGTCAGACAGGGCTGCAATATCACGGAAATTTTTGACGCCTTCCACTGTTTCGATTTTAGCCACGAGTTTGGGAATGGTTTCGGACAAAGACCGGCAAACGGCCCGTACTTGGTCCAAATGGGCAGCTTGGCGGATGAATGAACAAGCAATTAGCTCGATTCCTTCTTCGAGCAGGAACGCGAGATCCTCTTGATCTTTTTTCGTCAGTGCGGGAATATTCAGCTTGGTTCCGGGGAAATTGACGCTTTTGTTGCTGCTTATGTGACCGCCGACTGTCACTTTGGTTATTATCCGCTCGGAATTGACCTCTGTGACCTCAAGCTTGACTGCGCCATCATTGATAAGAATGAATGCCCCCGAAACGATGTCTCCCGTAATGTCAGGGTAGTCGATATTCGCTCTGTGACCGTTGCCGGTAACGGGAGTAACCAATAGTTCAAACGGCTGTCCCTCCTCGAGCAAAACACCATCTCCTTCAACCTCGCCCAACCGGATTTTTGGCCCCTGCAGATCGCCCATTATACGGATCGGCATGTCGATTTCACTACTGGCTTCCCTTAAATGGCGTATGATTTCTCTATGACTTTCATGAGTGCCGTGAGACAGATTCAATCTGGCGACCGTCATGCCGCCAAGAAACAACTCCCGTACAACCTCAGGGGAAGAGCTGGCTGGCCCGATCGTGCAAATCACGTCAATACCCATTGATTTATCCTCCTATGATCCTCATTCAGTTTGTAAATACCTCTCTTATTATGCTTTTTTTGTGGGAAAATATGTATGGATATAAGCGAAGAAAGAGCTGTCCAGGGTCATCGACCTAAAAATGATGATTTTCGTCGTCTTAACTGACTATAGCAGCGGGAAGATAACGAGAAAGAACAGCTTAAAGCCGGAAGCGCCGTCAATCGTCGCGCTCTCGTCAATTTCCTGGGGAATACCCTTTACGAAGCCGTGATAGATAAATACGGTTGTTGCATGAAGAGCGGAGCAACATACCGGCAGCAATAAGGAGCATTTAAAAACGAGAAAATGTCGTTTTTGACTGCTCCTTTCCTATAAAGTCGCTGTAAGCGCTCCTGTATGTTGACCGCCGGACCATTTCGTCTATTCTAGCTATGTCCAATTTCTGCCGCGGCACTGGTGACAGGGGGCTTCTTGTGAGCTTTCTATCAATAACAGGAAAAACTCCAGCTAATTATCCGTTTGGGCAGCTACTGCTGAACATAACGGGAAAAACTCATGTTAATTAAAGCAATTCTCCTCATTTTCCCCATCGAGCGCTATTTTAACGGGATATTTTCCATGTAAGTTTTAAGCAGCGGCAAGTGATACAACTGGAGAAATTCCTTCTATATGCAGGATGGGATTATAGAGAGTCCACCAAAGCGCCGGATTTATCCAGACTGCTGCATCGCATGAGGTGTGGTTAGCACGTAATCGGTTAATGATCCAATTAAATATCGTAGGAACGGACGCCCACCCACCGACCGACCGACCGACCGACCCAACCACGTAAGCACCTTGCTGCCGTTTATACGGGCGAGCCTGCTTGCGGGCGGGATGCGCCAGCGCCGCTATTGCTCTAGCGGTAGCGATGATGAGCAGAGCGATCAAGAAAGGAATCGTATTCGCCCGTTTGGCCTATCATAAGCAAGATGATAGCGAAACCTTGGAGGAGGCTAACTTATGAAAGTTTTACAAACGTGTATCGTCTTCATTTTTGCTCTTGTCGGAATGATGTGCGGAGCAGCTCCCGCAGCGTCTATGAAGGAGAACAGCGCGCTCACGGCCGCTTTTGTGCGAAACGGCGACCTCTGGATAAAGACCGGAGAGCAAGAGAAAAAGCTGGCTGTCGGGCCGTTTGTTCGCAATCCTAAGTGGTCATTCGATGGAAAGTGGATCGCGTATACGAAGGGCGAAGTGGAGCAGGAGCTATGGGCGCTGAATGTACGCACGGGCCAAAGCAGCCTCGTATCCGCACAAGGGGGGAGAAATTTTCAATGGGCGCCTAATGCAGAGATGCTGGCTTATCAAACGGCTGAGCTGCTGCAATATGTGGAGATGAAAAGGCCGGACAAGCCGCTCGGCGCTGCCGAAGGAATCGGCAATTATTCATGGCTTCCGAATGGGAAGGGATTCTTTGCTTCCTCGCAATCGGAGATGCTGCCGGACGGCTGGACACCGGTAAGCCTATATCAAATCCCGCTCGAAGCGTTAGACGATCCAAGCAAATACGTCACCGTGCATGTGCTGCCGAAACCGTCTGACGATTTCTTCGCAGTAGGCACAAGTCTATTCAAGTGGTCTGCCGACGGGCGTTGGATCGCTTTCCTGGCTACGCCAACCGCTTCATTATCTGCCGATAGCAATACACTTTGCCTTATTACGACAGATGGCGTTGTATTTAGAACCATTGATGAAATGGTCAACAATGATCAATGGTTCGAATGGGCGGATGCCGGCGACAGGCTTGCGTACATTGCAGGCATTGGGCGCGAGGCGGGCCGCAATAAGCAGCTCAAGGTGATAACCGCAGCCACTGAAAAATCCACATCTTATACCCCTAAAGGTTATGCCGATCAAAGCTTTGCTTGGCAAGGGCTTGAGCATATTGCGGTATCTAGAGTGACGGAATCAGAGCAGGGCAGCGAACAGGCTTCGCAACAGAAGCCCTTTTTGGCGGATGTGGAGCTGAGCAGCGGGAAGCAAACGAAACTGACAAAGCCGCCCGGCGCTAACGGGGACTATAATCCGATTTCTCTTGTTTCCAAGCTGGCGTGGATTCGCTACGACCACAGGACGGCGAATGTCATCGTTGCAGATGCTAAAGGCCGTCATGCTGTGGAATGGATTAGACATATCGAACCGGCCTCCAACTACTATGAGCAGTGGAAGTGGGGCGAGGTGCTTCAGTTTTTTAAACAGGAACAAAGAGCAGCTATTGGATCTGAATGAAATCATTTCCGCGAGGGATACTGGTAAGCAGGGGCATGCAAGGGAGTGTTTACGCACATGGCATTCAACAAATCCTTACACGGATCGGCAAATAGAAGCTCGCAAGCCACCCGCGTCTTTACAACAAATTTACGTGAAAATATAGAAATGATCAAAGAAGCGACCGGAAACAGCCCGGATATTATTATAAGAGAATGGCGTTTCGAGGGAGAAAACATACTCGAAGCGGTTGTTATTTACGCCTCGGGCCTGGCGGACGTTAAATTCATTAACCAGTTTATAATGGAACCCCTCTTGTCCAATCAGGATGAAGGGCATTTAAAAGCAGAGAGGTTCCCGCTGGCAAATCCGTTGGATTTTTTCAAAAACAAGCTGCTGTCTGTCGGTGAGATTCAAGATGAAGCGAGCGCTGATACGCTTCTAAACGGTATTTTATCCGGGGACACCGCTATTCTGTGCCAGGGCAACGACCGCGGTTTGTTGATCGCATCGAAAGGCTGGGAGGAGCGCGGCGTGCAAGAGCCGACCTCCCAGACCGTTATTCGGGGCCCAAAGGAAGGATTCGCCGAAAATATTGCAACCAATATTGCGCTCATACGGCGAAAAATCAAAGATCCTAATCTGTGGCTCGAGCATTTCCATGTAGGCCGGGTAACGAAAACAAACGTCTCGATCATGTACATTAACGGTATTGCAATGGAAAATGTGATCAAAGAGGTTCGTGAGCGCATTGAAGGCATTCAAATTGACGGGATATTGGAAAGCGGGTATATCGAAGAACTTATTCAGGATAAAGGATTTACGATTTTCCCTACGATTGCTAATACCGAAAGGCCTGATGTGATTGCTGCGGGACTGTTGGAAGGGCGAATCGCTATTCTTATCGATGGAACGCCGTTTACTCTCTTGGTACCGGCATTATTCACGCAGTTTATCCAATCGGCAGAAGATTATTACCAGCGCTCGGACATTTCCACGCTTATACGCTTGCTTCGTTATGCGGCTTTGATTATAGCGCTATTAGCTCCATCCATGTACATTGCCATTACGACTTATCATCAAGACTTGCTGCCTCCGGGATTGTTGATCAGTTTAATCGCTCAGCGGGAAGGCATACCGTTTCCCGCTTTCGTCGAAGCGTTTTTAATGGAAGTAACCTTTGAGCTGTTACGCGAGGCGGGCGTTCGCTTGCCGAGAGCAGTCGGACAGTCGATCTCGATCGTAGGGGCGCTCGTTATCGGTCAGGCGGCCGTCCAAGCGGGCTTCGTATCAGCGGCGATGGTTATTGTCGTTTCGATCACGGCGATCTCCAGCTTCATCATTCCGGCCTACAATATGGGCATCCCCATTCGAATATTAAGGTTCGGGATGATGGGGCTGGCTGCTTCCTTCGGATTGTTCGGCATTATCGCCGGAATTATATTGATTGTTCAGCACCTGTGTCATTTGCGTTCTTTCGGCGTTTATTACATGTCCCCCTACGCCCCCGTCATCGCGGATGATAAAAAAGATGCGGCCATACGCGTTCATTGGCGGAATATGATTTCACGCCCCCGAAGCATAAGCAGGCAAAATCTGATTCGGGAGAACAGTCCGCAGCCTCAAAATCCTGAGCCCAAGAGGAGGGATTAGTATGAAGAGAGCATGGTGCTTCACAATTATTTCCGTCATTTGCATGGCATTTGTCGCCGGCTGCTGGAATCGGCGCGAGTTGAATGATCTGGCCGTTTCCGTAGCCATTGGCGTGGATCAAAGAGCAAATAAAATATTGCTGTCCAATCAAATTCTTAATCCGGGAGCCATTTCGGGCGCCGCAGGAGGATCATCCTTTGCTCCAGTCACCATGTTTCAAGAAACCGGGCGCGGGTTTCAGGAGGCCGCCCGGAGGATGACAGCGCTCAGCACCAGAAAAATATATGTCGGTCAAATGCAGATGCTTGTTTTTGGGGAGGAATTTGCGAGAAAAGGTATGAGTAAGGTGCTGGACCACATTTCAAGAGATCATGAGTACCGTAAAGATTTTTATGTCGTGATCGCCCGGGGGGCCGAAGCGCAGGATATTCTCCAAGTGTACTCGCCTTTAGAAAAAACACCTGCTTCCAAAATGAATGCTTCCCTTGAAACCTCGTCAAGGGTATGGGGAGCAACCGCAGCGGTAAAAATTAACGAGTTGATTTCCACCCTCGTCAGTAAAGGGAAATCGGCGGTGTTAACGGGTATTGTTGTAAGCGGAGATAAGCAAATTGGCAATGATAAAAAAAATGTAGAAAAAATTTTCTCCCCTGCCCAATTGAAATACACCGGTTTAGCTGTTTTCAAGAAAGATAAGCTGCTGGGCTGGTTAAACGAGAAGGAAAGCAAGGGCTACAATTATACGCAAGGAAAGATAAAGAGCACAGCCGTACTTGCATCTTGTCCTAAAGATAATAACAAGAAGATTGTGGTTGAGCTGCTTGGCACTAAAAGTAAAAAAAAGGTGAGCATAGAGGATGGTAAGCCTGTTATCGATCTCCAAATAAAAACAGAGGGCATCTTGACCGATGCGCAGTGCGAGTTGGACTTTACAAAAGCGGCAACAATATCTGAATTGGAGCAAATAACCGAAAGCGAAATTAACAATACCATTCTTTCCGTTATACAAACAATGCAAACCAAATACAAGACGGACATATTCGGATTCGGCGAGGAAGTCGAACGAGCGAATCCCCGTTACTGGGAATCGGCAAAAAGCGATTGGGATCAGGTATTTTCAACTATGAAGGTGAACGTTCGGGTGGAAGCCAAAATTAGAAAAATGTTTAAAACGACAAAATCATTAACCGAAAGAATGGAGGAGTAAGCTTCAAATGTGGCGAGTGGCAGCAATTTTGGCAGTCGGTTTCCTCATATTTGCAATTGAAGGTCCAACCCTCATTAATAAGAGCAAGTGGAAGGAGCTTTGGTTTTTTTCTGTCCTGCTGCTTGCCGGGATCGTACTTTGCATAGCCGTAAATGTGGGGGTTAAAGTATCAAGTCCGCTCGAATGGATAAGATTAGTTTACGAACCGATAAGTAAAACGATATTAGGCAAGTGAAAGGGAGCGTGACCCCGGTGTCGGCAAATGACAATATCCAGGCGAATCAATTTAGAAAATTGGTATCCCTTTTCATCATTGGCCCATCCATCATTTTGCTTCCGGGAGTACTTGCTTCAGAAGCCAAACAAGATGCATGGATTTCAGCTATTGTCGGTGTGATCGCCGCTCTGTTGCTCGTATGGCTGTACAGCGCATTAGCCAGCCGTTTCCCCGGCAAAACTTTGGTGGAGATCAGCAAGGAAATTTGCGGCAGATGGCTGGGTACTTTCGTTTCTTTTCTATGGTTTGGATACGTCTTTATCTTATCGTCACTCGTCTTGCGAAACCTGGGTGACTTTCTCACCTCATCCATGCTGGTAGAAACGCCAATTAATGCGATACACTTCGTCTATCTTACCATAGTGGCAGTTGGAGTTTACTATGGCGTTTCCAATATAGCGCGTACTGCGGACATCTTTTTTCCGTTCGTTATTGCGTTATTATGCTTATTCGTCCTATTGCTTGTTCCTGATTTTGAATTCAAGCATGTTGAACCGGTGCTGGGGAAAGGAATAAAGCCCGCACTCAGTGCCGCATTACCGTATATCGGCTTTCCTTTTCTGGAGCTTGTTTTATTGTTGATGATTTTTCCGAATGTTAAACAGCCCAAACAAGCAAAGAAAGCCTTTTTATCGGGAACGCTGATAGGGGGGGCGGTCTTGTTCGGGATCACGCTAATGAATATTTTAGTGATGGGGGCGGGAAATACGGCCAGCGAACTCTATTCCAGTTTTGAATTAGCCAAAATAATAGAAATCGGCGAATTTATTCAAAGGGTTGAGGTCATCATCACTGCAGTCTGGTTTATAACCATCTTCTTTAAGCTGATCCTTTGTTTTCATATAACGGTTTTAAGCCTTTCCCAGACGTTGAACCTTAATGATCATCGGCCGCTAACGCTGCCTCTAGGCATGATCCTTTACGCAGTGTGTTATATAATCATTCCTAATAGATCCTACGTCATATCGTTCGATACAAGCGTACGGCCGTTTTACGCCCTAACGTTCGGACTTCTGCTCCCCTTGTTGCTTCTGGGAATCGCAATAGTTAGAAAGAAACGGTAACAGCCTCACTCGATTAATCTTGCATTGACGGCAGCCGTGGCCGAGCCTTCCGCACCCGGCTCAGGTAAGAAACCATGGCCGAATATAAGAAAATAAAAACAACCCTTCTCTTGTAATAAGAAAAGGGTTATTCGATCATCTGAAAGCATTGGATGCATCCTTCCCCGGATAAATGAATAAAGATAAGCAATCAATTTTTTTTAAATATTACAGATATGCTAGACATTTATTATATAGAGTAAGGAGTGATAGATTTGAGGCTGGATTGTGCCATAATCGGGGGCGGGCCGGCGGGCTTAAATGCTGCGCTGGTGCTTGGAAGATCGCGGAGAGACGTTATTTTATTCGATAATAACAAGCCTAGAAACGCGGTGACGCATGAGTCGCACGGCTTCATCACGCGAGACGGCACTCCGCCGCGCGAATTCCGCAGGCTTGCCCATGAGGATATTGCCCAATACCCTTCGGTGACGATTAAACCGGACAAGGTCACGGAGGTGGAGCCGAAGGGAGAAGGCTTTCAGCTGACAACGGGCAATGGCGTCATGTATCAGGCCCGCACCATTATTTTGGCTGCCGGGCTGAAGGAAGCATTGCCGTCAGTGCCCGGCATTCATGACTATTACGGCAAAAGCTTGTTCAGCTGTCCCTATTGCGACGGCTGGGAGCTGCGGGATAAACCGCTGGTCGTCATTTCAGAGGGCTCGAACATATTCCAACTGGCGAAAATCGTCTACAATTGGAGCAAGGATATGCTCGTATGCACGAATGGAGCGAACAGTTTGAGCGTGGAGCAAATGGGGCAGCTGAGGCAGAAGGGCATTCAAATAAATCTGCACCGGATTAAAGCGCTGTACGGGGAGAATGGACAGCTAAGCCGCGTCGTTTTTGCAAATAACGCAGCGGTAAAGCGCGCAGGCGGCTTCATTACTCCGTCCTGGGATCATGCGGTCCCCTTCGGCGAAGCGCTCGGCTGCGCGATGACGCAAGCAGGCGGCCTCATTACAGACGATTATGGCAGAACGAGCGTTAGAGGCGTGTATGCTGCCGGTGACTCTTCGATTATTGCCCCCGCGCAGCTAATCATTGCCGCCGGAGAGGGCAGCAAGGCCGCGATTGGCGTCAATACCGATTTGTCGGTTCAGGATTTCGAGTTCTAGATGGAGAGCGGTGCATAGAACGGGATTGTTACATCCGCTCATTTTAAGGGTATAGTAAGTTATGGACTACTATAATTAAGCTTCTCTACAACTTGGTAGAGGATGAACCATTGGCAGGGGGAGGAATCATATGCTGGAGAAGCTGCATCCGGATGACCATGTTTTGCACCAGTTTCCGTTTATGCGGGATGAGCTGCAATATAATCTGATTCATCTGATTTCCGCAATCGAGGGGGCGACTAGTCTGAAATCAACCGACGGCCGGATGGTATTTGCCGGGTCGCCGGGGCATAATGCTTGGCTATGGCTGTCGGATGATGTGACCGATGCACGCAGGTTGACGCTGATACAGGAGCTTATAGCCTGTTATAAAGGAACGGATTTACCCGGCATTTGCGGAACCCCGTCTACGGCAGAGCTGTTCGCTAAGCTTTATTCGGAGGCCAAGCAGCTGCAATATCAATCCTGCATGCTGATGGAGTCGTACTCGTGCCCCAAGGTGAATAAGCCAGCCAAGGTTAAGGGGAAAATGATCCAAGCCTCGCGTCAACACGTAGAGCTTGTCGCCGAATTTTTGGCGGGCTTCTCTGAGGATGCTTTCGGAGCATCGGTCATACCTGCCAGCCAGCTCCCTGCGGCAGAAGGGATGATCATGAGGGGGAGTTTGTATTTTTGGGCGGTAGATGAGCTGCCGGTGGCGATGGCTAATATCGCTCACCGTTCCCGAAGGCACGGTCGGATTAATGCCGTTTATACGCCGCCGGTTTTACGGAAGAATGGATATGCGAGCGCAATCGTAGCGGGGCTTTGCTCGATTTTGGAGGAAGAGAATAGAGAACCGATGCTGTATGCAGATACCAAAAACCAGGCCTCCAACAAAGTATATAAAAATGTAGGTTTCTTAGAGAGCGGACAGGTTGCCGAGATCCGGTTTAGGTAGATGCGCGCTAAAAAAAAGCACTCCAACTATAGTTGAAGTGCGTTCGGCAGCTATTCTTCGCGGAAATCCTGAACGAGAACCTCCAGCGCTCCCGTATTCGGATCGATAATAAAGCCGTGAACCGGGATGTCCTTAGGGAAGAGCGGGTGCTTACGAATTAATTTGACGCTCTGCATGACGCCTTCCGCAGGGCTTGAGAAGCCCCGTAAAAACTTCTCCATACGAATGCCTGAATTTTCGAGAGTCTCAATGGCAAGCGGATCGATGCCATGGTCTATAAACTTGTTAACCATACCCTCGGTATTCAGGTTTGTCATACCGCAGCCATGATGGCCGATGACTAGCACCTCGCGCGCGCCAAGCTCGTAGACGGCGACAAGAATGCTGCGCATCGCGCTGCCGAACGGCTGGGTCAGAACCGCGCCGGCATTTTTAATGAATTTGGCGTCACCATTTTTTAGATTTAATGCTTTAGGCAGCAGCTCCACGAGCCGTGTATCCATACACGTAAGGATTGCCGCTTTTTTATCAGGAAATTTGTCAGTCAAATAGCTCTCGTACTGCTTCTCTTCAACAAACTGCTTATTAAACTCCAATAGACGTGGAACAATGGACATTTGATTTCCTCCTAGCCAATGTACTATCTATTTATCTATCTATTTACTTATATTATTCATAGAAAGGCGGAGCGAGTCAAATGATCATTTCATGAATTAACTCGTATTTCGTCGCTTTTTCCAGCATTTTGTCGTAAAAGCGGTTAAAGCAGCGGATATCTTTGGCGTAAATGGCAAATATTTTGTCGTTCTTCTCGCCTCAAAAATGCTTGTCTTAGTATAGCTTAATCAGCTAAATTCTACACCACGGATTCGCGTACATAGAAAAAGGCAGCGGCTTAGGTATTTTCCCTTGAGCGGCTGCCTCTTGTTTGTAAAAGCTTATTATTGCGGATTTGTCGTCCAAATGCCGGCCGTTCTGATAAATACGCGATCCGGCAGCTTTAAGGCTGCTATGACCAGCTCCGCTACATCCCGGGCCTGCATCATGCGATCCTCGTCGCCGATTTTTAGACCCGCATTCGATGCCAGCTCCGTGTTGACGGTGCTTGGCGTAAGGGCTGTGACGCGAATGTTCGATTTGCGAACCTCCTGCATTAGCGCCTCGGTCATGCCGATGACGGCGAACTTGGATGCGCAGTAAGCCGAGCCGGTTGCAAAACCGCGCTCGCCTGCTGTAGAAGCGATATTAATGATGCTTCCGCTGCTTTGCTCCAGCATGGTTGGAAGCGCGGCGCGGGTGACATAGTAGGTTCCCATCACATTCGTTTGTATGATCCGCTCCCATTGCTCGGGGTCCATATCCAGCAGCGTACCGAACGTGCCGATACCCGCATTGTTAATCAGAATATCAATGGAGCCGAGGCTTTCCTTGAGAGCTGCAACAGCTTGATCGACATCCGATTTTACAGATACATCAGCTGCAGCAATGACAACTTTTACGCCATATTCGTTTGCAAGCTCTGTTTGCAAAGCTTCCAGATCGGAGCTTGTCCGGGCGACTAAGCCGAGGTTTACGCCCTCTGCGGCAAGTGCGGCTGCGATCGCTTTGCCGATCCCTTTGCCGGCTCCGGTAATGATAGCTGATTTATTTTTTAATTCCATGCTGATCTCTCCTCTGCTTGTTTCCGTTTTCTCGATTCGTATGTAGCGACACGGATATGATATCCTTTTACCAGGGAATCAAATACGTTATGTTCCATTATTAGGTTACATCAAACTTAAAGCAAGAACCAACTTTTTAGTAGAATAGTATTATTTTTATGCAAAAGGAGTCGTTTACTTTGGGAGATCAGCATTTTAAAGAAACGGTAGAACTAACCTTAAAGGTAATAGGCGGCAAATGGAAGCCGGTAATCCTTTGTCATCTAACCGAGGGCACGCACCGGTTTGGTGAGCTGAAGCGGGAAATGCCGGCCATTACGCAAAAAATGCTTACGCAGCAGCTGCGCGAATTAGAGGAAGATGAGATCATCGAACGGAAGATTTATGTGCAGGTGCCGCCTAAGGTAGAGTACTCGTTGACGGAGTACGGATTAACCGTAAAGGAGCTGCTTAATGTCATGTCGCAGTGGGGCGAGCAGCACCAGGAAAGATATGCTAGCCTGCATGAAAAATGAATGAAACCGCTCCTCATGGTTCCCAAATGGGTACTACGTTACATCAAAGTGCGTACTGTTTTTTTGGACTATGGGCGTCTAGAATAGGGGTTGTCAGCCAAACAAAACCTAGAGGAGTGAATGATAAATGAAATTGCAATTAGCATTAGACCTTGTCGATATTCCTGGAGCAATTGAAGTCGTTAAGCAAGTGGAGCCTTTTGTTGATATTGTTGAAATTGGTACGCCGATCGTTATTAACGAAGGTCTGCACGCGGTAAAAGCGCTAAAAGAAGCTTTCCCGGGCTTGTCGGTCCTGGCGGATTTAAAAATCATGGATGCAGGCGGCTATGAGGTTATGAAGGCTTCCGAGGCCGGCGCGGATATCGTGACGATTCTTGCCGTAGCGGAGGATGCAAGCATCAAGGGCGCGGTTGAAGAAGCCAAAAAACAAGGGAAACAAATTTTGGTCGATATGATTGCCGTGAAAAACCTTGCGGCGCGCGCCGCACAGGTCGACTCGTTCGGCGTGGACTACATCTGCGTTCACACGGGTTATGATCTTCAAGCAGAGGGACAAAACTCCTTCGAGGACCTTCGTACAATCAAAGCCGTCGTCAAAAATGCGAAGGTTGCCGTAGCCGGCGGAATCAAGCTCAGCACACTGCCCGAGGTTATTGCGGCGGGGCCTGATCTGATTATCGTAGGCGGCGGTATTACCGGTCAAGAAGACATCAAAGCCACAGCTTCCGAGATGCGGCAATTGATTACACAGGGCTAAGCGGGAAGATGCGAAACCATCACAAACTGGCTGCGGTATTGAATGAGCTGAATTTGGCGGCGGATCAGCTTGCTGGGGAGCAATTGGAGCAATTGGCCGATGCTGTCCGCGCTTCCGGACGCATATTTGTAGCCGGAGCAGGCCGCTCCGGCCTGATGATGCGGGCGTTCGCGATGCGGCTCATGCATCTTGGGTTCGACGTGTATGTTGTTGGCGAAACAGTAACCCGAAGTTTGGGCAAGGGTGATCTGCTCCTGATTGGATCAGGTTCAGGTGAGACGAAATCGCTTATACCGATGGCGGAAAAGGCTCGAAGCCTGGAAGCAGAGGTAGGCGCATTGACGCTCTCCCCGGCATCGACGATCGGTAAACTAGCGGATATCTTGGTGATGCTGCCGGGAGCGCCGAAGGACCAAGCGGATGATGAAGCTTCTACGATTCAGCCGATGGGCTCGCTGTTTGAGCAAATGCTTTTGCTGGCATGCGATGCCGTTATTTTGCGGCTGATGGAGAAGAAGGAGCTAAGCGGTAAGGCGATGTACGGCAATCATGCAAATTTGGAATAATCGAACCTATTTAAATGTTGAAGGGACTTTCTTTGAGGGCAGCATTGCCCCCTGGGGATCGTCCCTTTTCTTTGTTGACGCTCATAGCTCCTCGCAAGCTGCAAGTTACCGCCCGGGAAAGCCGGACTCGCGAAAGCTCGATTCGTTTTTTCCTGCACGCAAGAGCGGCTCGATTGCGAAGGCGATGCGGAAGCGGAGGCTCTCCACGGGATCCTTGAGCTTGATGCCGAGCAGCTTCTCGCATTTGTCCAGTCGGTAAATAACCGTATTGCGGTGAACAAAAAGCTGTTTCGACGTCTCAACGAGCTGGCACTGTGTGTCGAAATAAATATTCAGCGTACGCATCAGTTCTTTTTGCTCATTCTCTTCGGCGGCAGAGAAGCTTTGGAACGTCTCCTCGTAAAATTGCTTTAGCTCATCATAAGGAATCATCCGGAAAAGATAGCTGATATCCTTCGATTGATACGATTGAACAAACCTCGTTTTTTTCAATTGATAGCCGATTTGCAGCGCTTTGACAGCCTCGTTGTAGGAGAGTCCGATGTCGAGTGCATTCGTAACCGGATTGCCGACGCCGATCGAGATGCTGAGCTGGGATTGTTCGTACAGCTGCTCGGTCATGGCAGCCAGCCGCTTCAGAAACGCGGTCTCCTCCCACTCCGATTCCCGAATGAACAAAAGCATGCCGAACAAATCATTTTTCGTAAACATGACAAAGTCCGCTTCAAGCAGTGAAAAATGTCGCTTAATCAGCTCATATTGCACGTCGCGCTCGGAAATTAGACGTTCGTCGGATAAGGACGCAGTGTTTTTTGTCATACCCGGAAGAATGCCGGTTTGCCCGTCGTTTCGCGCGGCTAAGAGCAGCCATGTACCCTGCTGCTGCAGGCGGTACTTTTTGCCGCGGTGGAGCGCCTCTTGCTCGGAGCCGATAAAGCCGTCGATCAAATCCGAGAAAAATTCGTTTTTGTACCGGCGTGAACGCTCCTTTACCGCCTGACGCTTCGACATCTCCATCCCAATGACGTTGGAGGCCTGCTCGAGCGTTAAGCCGTATTGGTTAGATGCAGCCTGCTTGGGCTGGAAAGCGATGAGATATCCTTCGTGCCGGTAGGTGAATATTGGATAAAGCTCGATATGGCGATATTTGCGCAGCGCGGGATCGAGAAGGCAAAGCCGCGCCGCGGTTTGTATGGCGGGAATGCCGCTCAACACCGCCTCGGCGGCGGAAATAAGCGATTGCATGCCCGGCTGCTTGAAATGGTGGGAGTGTGCGGTAACCTGCAGCTTGCTGCTAAGCAGAAGCACCGGTGAGGACAGTAGCATCGTTAACGCGGTAATAATCTCGGGAATGCCGTTCCCTTTCATAATCATCGCGGCAAACTGCTTGTGGATCGTTAAGGAGTACTGCAATTCATCATTTTTATTGTCCAAAATAACGCTGGTTGAGCGCTGCAAAATTTCCCCGAGCGAATGCTCCACCGAAGAGATTTCGATAATCGGGAAATGGATCCGGTTCGCCTCGTCCATCACCTCCTGCGGAATATCAAGCGCAAAACGCTTTGTTTTGACCGCCAGACCGGAGCATTTCAATTGATCCATTTTTGTCATGAGCTCAAGAAGCATCCCGGGCTTTTCCTTCATGAAGTAGCCGTTCGTGAGCAGCAGCTCGCCGGGTCTTAAGAAATGAATGATGTCGGGCGCATCCATGATATTAACGGTTTGAACGCTGCGCGATAAGCCGCTGCGGCCTGCAATAACTTGCGATTTGGCAAATATGGCGTTGGAAAGCAATTGCTCGAGCAGCATGGTTGTCCATCCTCTCATTATTTATGATGATATAAAAACTAACATCAAACCGCGATGTTGTAAAGTGGAAGTTGGATGAATGATCCAATTGATATGGGAACTTTTAGACTAATCGAACAATGACAGCAAGCGATTGAGAAGTTATGCTTTTTTCAGGAGATTCAATGTTAAATAACATCACATAAAGGAGGCGGGAGAGCCGAATTGTATCCTTCGACTCTCCGTCCACATCAATAGTTTGAACAGAGGTGAGAGTGTTGCTGGATTTACTGCTGACTCAGGTGCATCTGCAGAATGAAAAAAGGCTCATGGATCTCGGGATACGTCAGGGTGCGATTGCGTACCTGGCACCGAGCGGCGGTGATCATGTCCCGGATGCGCTTCAAATAGAGCACGGCGCTGGCGGGATGCTGCTGCCAGGCTTTGTGGAGCCGCATATTCATCTTGAGAAGGCTTATCTGCTATCGCGGATGGAGCAGGAGGCGGCCTCTTTGCACGATGCTATTCGCATGACCGCCGATATGAAGCGCGGTTTTACGATGGAGGATATGGAGGCTCGTTCGCTGGAAGTCATTCGCGCAGCGGTTCGCAGCGGCGTCACCCATATGCGCTGCCACGCAGAGGTCGATCCGATTTTGGGCCTCTCCGCCTTCGAGGCTGCACTTGAGCTTAAGGAGCGCGTGAAGCATATGCTCGATTTGCAAATTGTCGTTTTTCCGCAGGAGGGCATTTTCAAAAGCCCCGGTACGGCTGAGCTCATGGAGGAAGCGATGCGGCTTGGCGGCGATGTGGTGGGCGGCATTACATACCAGGATTCGGACCTGAACGAGCATTTGCAGTTCGTGTTCGAGATGGCCGGCAAATACGGGAAGCCTATCGATTTGCACGCTGATTTCTCTGACAATCCCGAGCAGCTTGCTATTGCAGACATAGCGCGCCGAACGATCGCGGCAGGAATGCAAGGGCTCGTATCTGCGGGACATGTGACCTCATTAGGGTCGCTTGCGCGCTCGCGTGCGGAGTCAGTAGCCGAGCAGATTAAGGAGGCTGACCTTCATATTATGAGCCTGCCGGCTACCGATTTGTTTATTAACGGCAGGGGCGATCAGGAGAAGCAGCGGCGAGGGCTTACGCCTGTCAAGCTGCTGCTTGAGAAAGGGGTGAACGTCGTAGTCGGAGTCAACAATGTGCGCAACCCGTTTACGCCGTTTGGGAAAGCCGACCCGCTGGAGACCGCTTGGCTGCTGGCGGTTACCGCTTATATGGGCGGTGATGCCGATGCGTGTCAATTGATTCGAATGTTGACGGAAGGGGCGGCAAGGGCGCTTGGCATAGAGAGGTATGGACTGCGAATAGGGGCTCAAGCGGATATGGTGCTGTTCCCGGTGCCGTCCGAGCGGGACATTCTGCTGGATAAGCCGGAGCGCAGAACGGTATGGAAGCGCGGCGTCAAAGTAGCGGAGACGCAGGTCGCGAGCAGCTTACAGGGGCTTTAATAAAAAACCATATAGAGGAGAGGGTTTGCGAATGAAAAAGCTTTCGAATACAAAATGGACGTTAGGTTTGCTGGTTGTTGTCATGATGTGGGTGCTGGCTGCATGCGGCGGCGGTAACGGTAAGGAATCGGCGGCGGCGAACGCGCCTGCTGCGAGTGAGGTAACGGGAAGCAAAGAGCCGATTCTGATCGGGATGTCAACGGAAGCGACTGGCGATAATGCGATGAATTCGGTCAATCTGTATCAGGGCGTACAGGTGGCGGTCGATCAGGTAAATGCGAAAGGCGGCATCGACGGGCGTCTTGTCGAACTTGTCGTACGCGATACGGAGCAAAATCCGACACGCGGCATAAGCATAATTCGCGATTTTAGCCAAAAGGAAAAGGTGCTTGCCGCAATCGGAGGTTTTCACAGCACCGTTATGCTGGCACAATCACCGATCATTATGGAGGAGAAGTTCCCGTTCATGGTAGCGACCTCAAACGTTCCCGCATCCGTGGAATCCGGTATGCCATGGACGTTCGGCGTACGAATGAATGCGAACATTACGGCACAATATGCGCTTAAGTTCATCAAAGAGCATTTCCATACGACAAATATCGCGGTACTGCATGAGAATGGCGGTTACGGCAAAGGCGCCGCTGCGGCGATGACGAAGGTTTTGAAGGCGGAAGGACTAAAGCCTGCAGCAATCGAGTCATTCGACAATGCGAAGGATAAAGACATGACGGCACAGGTTAACCGCGCTAAGGAAGCGGGAGCTGAGGTTATCTACTTGTTCGGGCAAGGCGCGGCTAACGGGTATGTGCTGCAAGCAATGGATAAACTCGGCTGGAAGGTGCCGGTCGTCGGCGAGAACGGCATGGCAAATAAGGGCGCTCAGGAGGTAGGCAAGGAGCTGGCGGAAGGTACGTACGCCATTCAAACGGCAAACTTCAATGTGGATCAAACGCGCGAGACAGCCAAAGTGTTTTTGGCAGACTTTACGGCGAAATTCGGTCATATCCCAACAACCTTCGCATCTGCGGCACAAGGCTATGACGCCGCGATGATGCTGTTCCAAGCGATCGGGAAAACAGGCTTAACCGGCGATTTGGCAAAGGATCGCGAAGCGGTCAAAAACACGCTGGAGACGAACCTTGGCACGTACAGCGGGGTCATTAAGGATTGGGAGCAGGCGTTTACGCCTGAAAATCACGATGCGGTTGATGTCAATTCGTACCTCATGAGCACATGGAAGGACGGCAAGCTGGTCATTTCTGACAAGCAGTAAGTCACAATAAGGAAAGAGGGATGGACATGTCGCTTATCCTCCAGCTCATCATTAGCGGTCTCGCGGTCGGATGCCTATATGCCTTGATCGCGCTCGGGTACAGCTTGACGTTTGTGGTGAACGGGACACTCAATATGTCGCAAGGACAGCTGGTCATGCTTGGCGGGGTGCTTATGTTCGGCTTCGCCGGACCTCTGCACCTGCCCTTTCTTGTTTCATTCGCACTTGCGGCGCTTCTGGTAGGGCTGCTAAACCTGGGTATAGAGAGGCTCGCGATCCGCAAGTTCGACAAAGGCGCAAATTCGATCGAATGGGTGCTCAGCACGATAGCGGTCGGCATTGTTATTCAAGATGTCTCCCTTTACGTTAACGGTCCGGATGAAGGGGTAACGCCTTCTCCGGCGGGCGACGGGATGCTTCGTTTTTTCGGGGCGGGCATCTATTGGAAGGAGTTTATATTTTTGCCGGTCGTAGGTGCATTGCTGCTGCTGTTGATTTTATTTTACAAAAAATCGCATTGGGGATTATGGCTCCGGGCAACGGCGGATAATCGGACAGCGGTTGAAATCATGGGCGTAAGCAGTAACAAAATCGTTGCGGTTGCTTATGTGTTGAGCGGGCTGCTTGCAGGAATCGGCGGCGCCTTGATGTCTACCAATTATGCGGTTTCTGTCGATATCGGCCTGCCGCTCGGGCTTAAGGCAATATCTGTGGCGATTCTCGCTGGCGTTAACAATCCCAAGGGTATCGTTGCCGCCGGGCTCATTTTAGGCATTTCTGAGGCGTTCATCGGGCAGTATATTTCGACAGCATTCCGGGAGATGTTTGTTTACGGATTAGTCATTCTCGTTTTGTACTGGAAGCCGACGGGCTTGTTTAATGCCCGCAAAACTATCGTAAAAGTGTAATTTCGGATCGTCAGGGGGTGCGCTATGAATCAACTTGTCAGTCAAAGCTTGGGCTTCCGGTCTGCTGCAGGGCGGATTGCCGTTCTTGCGGCTGTAGGGCTGCTTGCCGCAGGGCCGTGGATGGTCGATACGTATTATTTGAACTTATTGTTTATGATCGGAATTTTCGTTATTACATGCACCGGCATGAATATTTTAATCGGTTATTGCGGCATCGTTTCGATCGGCCACGCGGGATTGATGGCTATCGGGGCTTATATGTCTTCCTTCCTCAGCACCAAGTACGGCATATCCTTCTGGACAGCCGCTCTTGCAGGCATGCTCGTATCGTTTATAATCGGCAGCTTGATTGCCATCCCGACCATTAGGGCGGGAGGCGTTTACTTATCGATGATTACAATCGCCTTCGGCGTCGTCATCCATGAAGCGCTTATCCGGTGGGATGCCTTCTCGGGCGGACCGCTGGGCATATCGGGTATCGCGAAGCCGCAAGTCGCCGCCTATACCTTTGACCTCAAAGGCATGTATTTATTCGTCTTAGCCCTAGCCGTTATTGTGCTGCTGTTTGCCCGTAATTTGCGCCGCTCCTCATGGGGAAGAGCGATGATTGCGACTAAGGAAAATGAAATTGCCGCAGCGTCGCTTGGCATCCGCAAGTTTACCGTTCAGTATGCGGGGTTTGCCGTCAGCTCGGTGCTTGCGGGTTTATCCGGCGCAATTTACGCGCATACCAACAGCTTTATTAGTCCGGATACGTACAGCTTTCAAATCTCTGTTCAGCTGGTGCTTATCGTTATTTTGGGCGGGGCGGGCAGAGTGCTGGGACCGGTTATCGGGGCAGTCATTATCGTGTTTTTACCTGAGGTGCTCGACATGGAAAGGCTGCGGATGGCTTTGTACGGCGGCATTATGTTCGCGGTATTATTCTTCCTGCCGAAGGGGATTGCCGGTACGGCGGCTGGCTGGTTCGCCCCCCGGCTGAGCCGGTTTGCAGGCAAGGATGATCGGCGGGCATTAGGGATGGCCGGCCACGGCCTGGAAAAAGAGCTGTTCGCCGCGCCGCTGCGGACGGGGGAGAAGCGGATGCTTGTGCTTGAAGGAATCCATAAGCATTTTGGCGGACTGCATGCTCTAAAGGATGTCAGCCTCACGGTTGTCTCCGGTACGATTCACTCGCTGGTAGGTCCGAACGGCGCAGGTAAAACCACGCTGCTTAATGTCATTTCCGGCCTATATGGCTCTGATCGAGGGACGTTTGCGCTGCAGGGGCAGAAGTTCGCACCGCATTCGCTGTCTGCGGCGGCTGAGCTTGGCATTTCCCGGACGTTCCAGCATTCCCGGTTGTTCAAGGAGCTGTCCGTGCTCGAAAATATTATGACCGGCATGACGAAGCGCGAGCGCAGCGGTTTCGCGTCGTCGCTGCTGAGAACGCCAAAGCAGCTGCGGACGGAGCGGCTTAAGGAGGCGCGCTCGCATGCGCTGCTTGATTTAATCGGCTACGAAGGCGACCGGCATATGCCGGCGAGCCAGCTGCCATACGGGCATCAGCGTATGGTGGAGATTGCCCGCGCGCTGGCAGCGGTGCCATGCCTGCTCCTGCTCGATGAGCCGGCGGCAGGGATGACAGCTGCTGAGATTGAGCAGCTGGAGCAGCTGCTGCGCAAGTTGGTTAAGCATGGCATGACGATCATCTTAATTGAGCATCATATGGATTTTGTGCAGCGCGTATCCGATACGGTTACGGTGCTCGATTTTGGCAAAATCATCGGAACCGGCAGCCCGGAGCAAATGCTGAACGATCCGCGTGTTATTCAGGCTTATCTGGGCGGAGAGGAGGTGGCCGCCAGTGCTGAGCGTTAAAGGGTTAGACGTCAGCTACGGCGCGGTCCATGCGCTGAAGGGAATCGATATGGAGCTGAAGGACGGCGAAATTGTTGCGGTCATCGGCTCCAATGGCGCAGGCAAGACGACGCTGCTGCAAGCGGTGCTTGGCCTCGTCCGTCCGAACGCGGGCGTAATCGAACTGGATGGCAAACCGATTACCCATCTGTCTGCGAACAAAACGTCGAATCTTGGTGTATCGCTTGTCCCGGAAGGACGCGAAGTATTCGGAACGCTGTCGGTTGTCGAAAATTTGCGGATGGGGCTGAAGAGGAAGATCGGCTCCGTATCGAAACCGCTGTTTGAGAGGGAGCTGGAGCTTGTTTTTGAACGGTTTCCCCGTCTGCATGAGCGGCGGAATCAGCTTGCTTACACGCTGAGCGGTGGTGAGCAGCAGATGCTAGTCTTATCGCGGGCGATGATCAGTAAGCCGAAGCTGCTGCTGCTCGACGAGCCGTCGCTTGGGCTTGCGCCGATTATCGTAAACGAAATTTTTGCCACTATAAAAGCTTTAGCCAATGACGGAACTTCGATCCTGCTCGTCGAGCAGATGGCGCATAAGGCACTGTCGATTGCGAAGCGAGGCTACGTTGTTGATAATGGAAACGTAGCTTTGCATGGATCGTCCTCTGCATTGCTGAATGACGACCGCATGATCAAAGCCTATCTGGGCGCACATTAACGAAATGACGAAGTAGAGGGTGACGAGCATGTGCATCACGAAAATAAACCGTATTCGTATTCATGAAAGCTTATTCGATATCGCACTGGATTTGGAGAAGGGCATTATTTCAAGTATAACGCCAAGCGACAGCCATTCTGCGGGCGTGAAGGCAGCTGGCGTTAAGGATGCCGAGGGCTTGCTTTATTTGCCGGCTACGACCGATATGCATATTCATCTGGACAAACATTTTTTGGGCGAGCCATGGAGACCGCTGCAGCCGTTTATATCATTGCCCGGGCAATTAGCGTTTGAAAAGTCGATGCTTGCTTCGCTGCCGACGACGGCAGCCGAACGCGCGCGCCGCCTTATTGACCTGCTGCTTAGCCGCGGTACGACCAAGATTCGGACGCATGTGGATGTTGATCCGCAAATCGGGATATCGCATTTGGAGCATGTGCTGCAGGTTCGGGAGGAATACCGAGGTGTGATGGAAATAGAAATAGTCGCTTTCCCGCAGCAGGGGCTGCTGCGGTCCGATTCGCTGCATGTCATGAAGGATGCGCTGCGCGCCGGTGCCGAGTATGTCGGCGGCGTCGATCCGGCGGGGCTGGATCATGCGGTCGACCGGAGTCTGGAGGCTACTTTCGAGCTCAGCGCCGAATTTAATGCGGGGGTGGATCTCCATTTGCATGATCCGGGCCATTTGGGCTTGTACACGATCAGCCGCTTCGCTGAGTTAACGTCACAAGCGGGCAAAGGCGGCAGAACGGCAGTCAGCCATGCGTATTGCATGGGGCAGGTATCCGAAGCCGAGTCGAGGGAGCTGGCACAGTATCTGAAAGCGAATGATGTTGCGATCATCACGAGTGTTCCGCTCGACAGACCGATGCCGCGCGTCGACCAGCTTGTGGCAGAGGGAGTGCGAGTACATGTCGGCTCGGACAATATTCTTGATGCGTGGAGCCCGTTCGGCAATGGAGATTTGCTCGCAAGAGGCTCGAAGCTTGCGGAGAAATTCGGCTGGATACTTGACGATGCGCTGCTGCAAACGTATCCGCTTATTTCGGCCGGCCCGCTTACGCCGAAGGAGGGCGATCCTGCCAGCTTCATGCTCATTGCCGCCATGAACGCGCAGCACGCGATTGCGTCTGCTCCGGTTCGCGAAGCGGTCTTCTCCGGAGGCAAGCTGGTAGGGGGCAAATGGGCGGAAGCGGCCGGAGTTAACGAGGCAGGTGCAGCTTTTACATCGTTCTTCGATGCGTAAAAAAAGCAGTCCCCCCGGGAGACTGCTTTAAAACAGTTATTAGGAAAACGCAAAAATATAGGGGGGTCAGATCGTCTTCCTAAATGAAAAACGAGCCCTAGTGATTCTAAAGGCTCGTTTTTCTTTGATTATTTTTTTGTGTAACGGCAGCTATTGTTAGTTGATAACTCGTCTTGCTGTAATAAATCTTTCTTTATAGTAGCTGCTGTTGATATTGGAAATGATAACATCGTTTTTGGAGCCGGCGTTGTGAATCATTTTTCCTCCGCCAATATAGATTCCTACATGGCCAACATTGCTTTTATCTTTGGCATTTGTCCAAGTGAAAATCAAGTCGCCTTTTTTAAAGTTACCCCATGCGACTTTTTTTCCTACTTTAGCTTGATCGTCATCGTCTTTATTGACTAGAAGGACACCGACTTTTGCAAGTCTATATGCAAGGTAAGTGAAGCCTGAACAGTCCGTTTTATATGGTGCGCGGGTTTCTTGTCTTTTTGTCCAGTGAACATAATCGACCTTATTTTTCAAAGAAAGTGCCGTTTGGACTACCTTGTTTCTTTTGGCTTCTACAGAAGATGATGAGGCAGGTTTAGGTGTAGATGTAGTAGATGTAGTTTGAACTGACGCACCAACTAGTTTTGTGTACTTGCTATTGGTAGTTATGTATCCTGTCTTTCCATTAAAACTAACCTTGTACCAATACTTGTTGTACTTAGAGATCAACTTTGCTTTCTGACCAAGCTGCAGACGACCAATGCTTCCTTGTGAAGTACTAGGTTCTTTGTAGACCGTAACCCAGCCATTATTCGTCGCCACGTACTGCCCGCTTGCTGCTGAAACCGAAGCCAAGGAACCTAACATCAACACTGCTGCTACAATCACCGAAATTATTTTTTTCATTTTTTCAACTCCTTTGGTCAATATTGTAGCCAGTATGGAGCCCAGTTTCAGTGTACAAATAATGGAAGGAGCGAAATCTGCTGTAAATATATTCAAGAAAATATTCCTTGCCGTCTCTACAATCGCTTATATCATTTGCGCTTCTTTATGGTCCTCTCTGCTTAGAAATGAAAGCTCTTTCCCCAGCTTATTCGAGTTCCGTAAACCTGCAAGCGGAAGAATCATTTACTGGGAATATATGGACCAATCTTCTGTTCATTAGGATTTTCTCAGACTGCCCAGAACATCCTATTCTTCATCAAATGGTGAATAATTAGATGATGCATCTGTTATTCCATTTGACATAAAACCAAATGCTGTCATATAATGACGACGTGAAACCAAAAGGTTTCATATTGGAGAAGTAATGGTAAGAAAAACGGAGGTCATCAAATGGGAAATAAAGATAAACAGGGCGCTTTACCGGATATTCGGCAAACGCTCGTACTTAATGCGCCGATTCAGAAAGTATGGGATGCGGTTGCTACATCGGAGGGCATAGCAGCATGGTTTATGCCGAATGATTTTCGGGCCGAGCTGGGCTATGAGTTTCATTTGGAAGCAGGGCCCTTCGGCAAATCCCCTTGCAAGGTAACGGTGCTTGATCCGCCTAACCGCCTTTCTTTCGAATGGGGCAAGGACTGGACCTTGACCTTTGAGCTAGTCGATCTGGAAGACAAAACGGAATTTACGCTTGTTCATTCAGGCTGGGATGCGGACAAAATTACCGAATTCGGTCAGCCGCATGAAGAGGTTCGTGACAGAATGTCGGGCGGTTGGATTGGTCTTGTGGCAAATTTGAGCAAGTATGTAGAGGCCTAAGATGGCTGAGTCCGCACCGAAGCATGATGTGTTTCAGGCGATTGCCGATCCAACGCGCCGCAAACTGCTTCATTTGCTTGGCGATGAGGAACTGCCGGTCACCGTTATTAGCGGCCATTTTACGATGAGCCGTACGGCGGTTTCGAAGCATTTGCGCGTATTAGCGGATGCCGGGCTTGTGAAGGACCGGAAGGTCGGACGGGAAACGCGCTACCGGCTGGACCCCGAGCCGCTCCTTGAGCTGAAGCGGTGGCTGGCCTATTACGAGCGTTATTGGGAAAATAAATTGTCCGCGCTGAAACGTTTCGTCGAAGCTGATGATGATGCCGCTGCTGCGGATGCTTTCGGTCCGCTTACGGTGGCAGAGCGGGAACAAGGTGAATAAGCGGCTAGCTTGAAGAAAGCCTCAAAAGTCTCATTTGAGGCTTTTTCTTGTGCGCCCGTACTTTGGGAACGCTCGAAAGTCAAAAAATAGGGTGATTTTAGGATGGATAATGGAGGTGGTTTACAAACACAGAATCGCTTACATTGTAAATGACAGCGGTTACATATTTGTCGGATTACTCAAAAATGGTTGATTGAAAGGGGATAGCGGCTGCCGGATTGAATGTTACCCAATACGATAAAAGGAGCTTGAAGAATGAGAAAAAAGCTATGCAGTTTGGTTCTTGCGATTGCTATAATGCTGCCTGCAGCGGGTACGAGCGCGACCGTGTCAGCGGAAAACGGCGCGCAAGCCCCGCTTAATCAAGCCTATGAATGGGGCAGAAGGTCGTAGGCGGCGGATATGTACCCGGCATTATTTATAACGAAAGAGAGAAGGATTTAATCTATGCGCGTACCGACATGGGCGGCTTACCGTTGGAATCCTGATACGGGCAAATGGATACAGCTAATGGATTTCGTAAGCTTTGACGAATGGAATATGCTCGGTGTCGAGAGCTTAGCGACGGACCCTATCGACCCCGATCGCGTCTATATCGCATCCGGCACCTATACGAATGATTGGACGGACATGAACGGCGTCATGCTGCGATCAACCGACCGCGGAGATACGTGGGAGAGAACGGAAATGCCGTTCAAAATGGGCGGCAACATGCCGGGCCGCAACATGGGAGAGCGTCTTGCCATTGATCCGAACGATAATCGCATCCTTTATTTCGGAGCTCGCAGCGGCAACGGCTTATGGCGAAGCGCCGATTACGGCGAGACGTGGAGCAAGGTGGACAGCTTCACGGCTACAGGCAATGTTGTCGATTACTACAACGATAAAGTTGGCGTTGCTTGGATCGTTTTCGACAAATCGACAGGTGCGGCAGGACATGCCACGCAGACGATTTATGTCGGCGTTGCGGATACCGGAAATAGCATTTTCCGAAGCGTGGATGGGGGGACGACATGGGAAGCGGTGCCGGGTCAGCCTGCCGAAGGTTTCCTGCCGAACCACGGCGCGCTCTCCTCAACCGGTATGCTGTACGTCACTTATGCGAAGGAGCTTGGTCCTTATAACGGCGGCCAAGGCTCCGTGCATAAGCTGAATACGAAGACAGGCGAGTGGAAGTCTATCAGTCCGACTAATGATACGGCCAATCCTTATGGCGGCTTAGCGGTCGATGCGCAGCATCCGGATACGATTATGGTCGCGACGATGAATAAATGGTGGCCGGACGATAATATTTACCGCAGTACAGATGGCGGCGCTACATGGAAAACATTCTGGTCGATTCCGGCTTGGCCGAACCGGGAGAATAAGTATACGATCGATTACTCGCTTTCTCCATGGCTGGACTGGGGTGAAGTGAAAAATTTACCGGAGCAGAATCCGAAACTAGGCTGGATGATGGGCGATCTGGAAATTGATCCGTTTAATTCCGATCGGATGATGTATGGAACCGGTGCTACTTTATATGGTTCTAACAATTTGACTGCATTTGATAATGACCAAAATGTAAATATTTCCGTATTTGCCGACGGTATTGAAGAAACGGCCATACTTGGCTTGATCAGCCCTCCTTCAGGAGCGCCTCTATTAAGCTCTATGGGAGACATCGGAGGTTTCCGTCATGAGGATTTGAACAAAGCGCCGGAGATGATTACGAATCCGTATATCGGTTCAAGCACGGACCTTGACTATGCGGAATTGAATCCTAATATCGTCGTTCGTGTCGGAAATGCGGACGGTTCGAACCCGAGAATGGGCGTTTCAACGGATAATGGAGTAACCTGGAGTCCGGCTGCAAATGTAGGGAATCCAACGGGAGGCGGTTATGCAGCGGTTGGAGCTGACGGAGGAACCATAGTATGGAGTCCGGGTGGCGAACCAGTCAGTTATTCAACAGATCATGGTGCAACATGGACCGCTTCCCAGGGCATACCGGCAGAGGCTATGGTATCTTCAGACCGTGTAAATACGAATAAGTTTTATGGCTTTTCAAACGGTAAGTTTTACTACAGTACGGATGGCGGCGCAACGTTCACGGAGTCTGCAGCAGCCGGACTGCCAAAAGCGCTTACGAGCAAGTTCAAAGCCGTTCCGGGCATTGAAGGCGATATTTGGTTAGGTGCTGCAAAAGACAACAGCGACATCGAGAATTCATTTGGTTTGTTCCGCTCGACGGATTCCGGCCAAACCTTCACGAATGTAAGCAATGTGGACGAGGCGGCTGCCATCGGTTTCGGTAAAGCGAAGCCGGGCGAAGAGTACATGGCATTGTACTCTTATGCGAAAGTAAATGGCAAGTACGGCATTTACCGTTCGGACGACGAAGCTGCGACATGGATTCGAATTAACGATGACGAGCACCAGTTTGGTTCTGCTAACCGGACGATTACAGGCGACCCGCGAGTATACGGCCGTGTCTACGTTGGCACCAACGGGCTTGGAATCGTGACAGGCGATGTTGCGCCTGATTCGGTAGTGAAAAATACGATTACCGTTACGGCAGCAGTGAATACGAATGGAACAGCAGTCGCAGCCGTAACGGCAGGTGATTTACGGAAGGCTATACAGCAGTCCACCGATCGTTCGGTCGTAATTGAAGTTAAGCCGGGCGCGGGTTCCAAAAAAATACAAGTTGACGTTCCTGTTGAACCGTTTAAAGGAATCGCAGCGAATAAAATTCGCAGGCTTCGGATCGATGCAAACTTTGCAGCAGTCAATCTTTCTACCAGTCTTATCAAAGAAGGTAAAAGCAAATTACAGTTTGCTGTTGCAAAGGCGGACACGGCAGCGTTACCAGCTGACGTGCGGCAGCAGGTTGGCGGAAACATGTTATACGATTTTGATTTAACCATCGATGGAAAGGATATCAAGAAGTTTTCAGGTGAAAATGACATTACGGTTGAAGTGCCATACACGCTCAAAGCTGGAGAAAATCCGAAAAAAGCCGTTATTTATTATGTAGATGACAAAGGCAGGCTTCAAACCGTTCGTAACGGACATTACGACGCAGCATCAGGGAAGGTCATTTTCAAGCTGAAGCCTTTTAATCATTAAACGAACAACCCCAATTCATTAGAATTGGGGCTGTTCGCTGTTTTCATTAACGAAGCAGTGCAAGGTCGAAGCCGGGCACGAGTCCTTCCTCGGCTGCGCGGCCAAGCAGAGCGGTTATCGCGGCGTAGCCATCCTCGCCTAGGCCGGCAGTAAATTCATTGACGTAAAGATCGATGTGCGCCTTGGCGACATCCGGCGACAGCTCTTGGGCATGCGTCATAATATACGACTGGGATGCCTCCGGGTGAGTCCAAGCGTAGTCGACGGATGCGCGAATCCAACCGGTAATGGCAGCCGTATCAAGTGAACGCTTGGCAATGATTGCCCCGAGCGGGATAGGCAGGCCCGTATCGGACTCCCACCAGCTGCCAAGATCAATCAGCATGCTGAGCCCGTAGGACGGATAAGTGAAGCGGGCTTCATGGATGACCAGCCCGGCATCGATATGGCCGTCGCGTACCGCAGGCATGATTTCGTGGAAGGGCATAACGATAATTTCACCGATTCCGCCGGGCACATTGCGGGCAGCCCACAACCGGAATAGAAGATAGGCGGTCGAACGCTCGCTGGGAACGGCTACCCGCTTGCCGGCGAGTGCGGCGGGTTTAGTTTCTCCCTCGTTATTGTTCGTCAATACGAGCGGACCGCAGCCTCTGCCCAGCGCGCCGCCGCAAGGCAGCAGCTTATAGTCGGACAATACCCAAGGCAGCGCCGCATAAGAAATTTTCATAACTTCGGGGCCTTCTGAATTTGCAGCCCAATGATTCGTAATATCGATATCGGCATACGTCACATTCAGTTCAGGCGCGCCGGGGATAAGCCCGTGCGTCCAAGCGTGGAAGACGAATGTATCGTTTGGGCATGGAGAGAATGCGATATTCATATTAATACCTCCCGTATGGCTTTACTTGCTGCTTCTAAAGAGGCTAATGCCTCGCCAATGCGCCAGGCGGCGCGGTCACGCGGCCCGACCGCATTCGAGATGGCGCGTATTTCGGTAACCGGAATGCCAAGTCCGGAGGCGGCTACCGCAACGCCGTGCCCTTCCATGCCTTCGGCCGCTGCGCCGCCAATCCGATCAGCAAGAGCAGCGGTTGTCTCAGCGGTGCCGGTTGCCGTCGTGACCGTAAGTATAGGGCCGCAGCTAACTGGTAATCCGGCCGAATGAATCGCGTCAAACAGACGATTATTCCATTCGGCGCTAACGGCAATGCGAGCCGAGCCGAACCCTAGCTCGTCTAAGCTGAGAAAGCCATCCGGCGACTCTGCCCCCAGATCGGCAGCGACGATAAGATCGGCTACGACGAGTGAGCCGATCTCAGCTCTTCCGGTAAAGCCGCCGCCAATGCCGGCGCTAATGACTAAGCGGTATGATGCCGTCGCAGCAGCAAGCGAAGCAGCCGTCCGTGCGGCCGCTGCGGCTGCGCCTACTCCCGCTGCGATGACGTCAACGCCCTTCATTCCTTGCAGGCCGCGAAGCACCGCATCGCGTTCGGCGCCGACAGCAGTTACGATCAGTACACGCTTCTTGGTTTCATGCCGTTCATCGCTAAATGCGTGAGTAGTATCGGTATGTTGATGGGGTGTCATGAGCCGGTAATCTCCTTTATTATGCCTATCAGTTAGCCTATAGCTATCGTATCACTCGCTAGATTGCGGATGCAAACGGCGCCCTAGCCGATCGTGATTTTACCTTCGGGGTAGCGGTAAAGCTCCTTCTTCGAGCGCGTGTTAAGCGCAAATGCCAGCGTGACCGGCCCGATCCGTCCGACAAACATGAGCAAGATGATGATGATTTTGCCAGGCTCGCTCAAATGGCTTGTTAATCCTCCCGACATGCCTACCGTACAATAAGCGGAAGTCGCTTCGAATAGTATAGCGAGGAATGATCCGCTCTCCGTGATGGAGAGAATCATCGATGCTCCGCAAATAATCGAGAACGCAATCATCGTAAACATAATGGCATGATGAATCTGCTGCTTGGCGATGCGGTAACGGAACAGTACGACGTCGTCTCTTCCCCGTATCATCGTAACGATCGCCCCAAGCAGGATCGCGAACGTCGTTACCCGGATGCCGCCGCCTGTAGAGCCTGGGCCCGCGCCGATAAACATGAGCAGAATGAGGAAAAATTGCGTAACCTCCCTCAGCATGCTGGGATCGATGGTGCTCAGACCGGCAGAACGGGCTGTAATCGATTGAAACAACGCGCCTAGAAATTTGCCGAGGGGCGATAAAGGCTGCAGCGTATGCGGATTGGAAAACTCAAGCGCAAAAATAACGATGGCTCCAATGACAGTAAGAATGCCTGTAACGGTTAAAACGACCTTGCTATGTAAGCTTAACTTTCTGTTTTTCGGATAGGTCACGAGCTCGGATATGACGATAAAACCAATTCCGCCGAAAAAAATGAGCAGCATCGAGACGATATTGACGAACGGGTCTTCAACATAATGGATGAGGCTGCCCGCCCTCTCCGGGAACTGGGAGAACAAATCAAAACCCGCATTATTGAAAAACGAAATACTATGAAATATGCCAAAATAAAGCGACTGTCCTACCGGCATTTCCAGCATGAAATAGCTGCTAAGCAGTACCGCGCCCGACAATTCGATGACTAAGGCATAGAGCAGCACTTTACGGATCATGCGCACGATGCCTTCCGTAGAGCCATAGTTCATTGATTCCTGCAGCACGAGCCGCTCGCGGAACGAAATGCGTTTGCGGAACAGCAAAGCAAATAAAGTAGCCATCGTCATAAAGCCCAATCCGCCGATCTGGGCGAGCACGATAATTACGACTTGTCCGAATGTGGAAAAATGTGTGCCGGTGTTCAGGACGGTAAGTCCTGTAACGCAGGTGGCGCTGGCAGACATGAAAAAAGCGTCAAGATAAGAAATCGATTTGTCACCCGTAAAGGATACCGGTTGCGATAAGAGCTGTGCGCCAATCAATATGATTAAAATAAAGCCAAAGACCATCACCTGCGGCGGACTTGGCCGAAAACGCAATATTTTACGTAGGGCAGCTAATTTAAGCATGGTTTCAACTCCATCTATCTCAATCGTGCTAATATCGTTATTTTACTTCATTGACTTGCACAAATTCCTGGCTCGACAGGTGGACGGCGTTTCGTCCGCTATGCTTGGAGCGGTAAAGAGCGATATCCGCCTCGCTGAGCAGCGCTTCCAGCGGCCATTCTGCAGTTCTTGCCTGCGTAACCCCGAAGCTGGCTGTGATCGTGATCGTTTTGGCTGCGCTATATAGCGGATTGCCGGCTATTTCCTTGCGGAGCCGCTCGGCAGCTTGTCCGGCTTGCGCAAGCGGCGTATCCGGCAGGGCAATCGCGAATTCTTCACCGCCGTAGCGTCCTAATAGAGCGTTATCGGGGAGGCATTGCTGACAAATCGCTATGACATGCTGAAGAGCAAAATCACCCACGCTGTGGCCATAGCGGTCATTGATTTGCTTAAAATGATCGATATCGAACAATATAAACGAGAGCGGCTGCTTCGTTTGGTGGGCGGAGGTTAGCAGCCGTCTGCTTTTTTCCATAAAAAAAGTGCGGTTATAAATAGACGTGAGCCCATCGATCTCGGCGAGATGGCGCAGTTTATTTTGAAGCAGTGTATGCTCCGTTACATCGATCATGACGATAGTTCTGCCTGTAAGCTGGCCATTCGGCTTAAATAAACCAGATGCTCTTATCCGGTAGTAGAACGTTTCTCCGCCGCGGATCCACTTGAGCTCCTGCTCATGCTCGCCGGAGGGGTCCACGCCAAACGAGAAGGCACCGGATTCGGCGCCGCGCTTCCAGATGTGCTCCAGCTTCTGGCCGATCGCAGCAGGAGCAAGTGCCGGTATAATTTGCGAAGCCGCTCCATTAAAGTCCATAATTTGATTTTCCAGATTGAGCACAAGCACCCCGTCGCGCATGCTCTCGAAAATATGGTCGCGCGCAATCGGGGCCACGGTGAGCAGCGCCGTAGAGAAGATCGACACGACATATAGGGCGGATGTTACGCACATGAGAATGGGAACGGGGTCCATCCCAAGCGGAGTGAGCCCGAGTACATACATGAGCGCTCCCAGCATCGGGAGCGATATGCCGATAGCCATCGTTATCATTTGTTTGCGGTAGGTTGACTTTGTCTTCCTCCAATAGCTTGCCAATATAAACAGGCTGGCAAACATAGACCCTGAAGTGTAGCTGCCGTGTACGTAATACCAGAAGCCAGGCACAACATCAACCATTGGCGTAGGAACATGAGGCCGCAAATAAAGAGTTTTATAAAATAGGTGATGATAGTCATTGGTTGTGACCATCAGCAGGGTGACGGCAGGAATGACGAACAACCCCCAAGCTTGTTTGGGAGTGTTGAATTTCTCTAAGCCTACATAGTGCATCACCAGAAGAAGGCTGCAGGGAGCGATGAAAGGCATGCCAATGTACTCGATATTTAACCAGAAGCGGATTTCGCTCAGCGATTCGCTGGCAAGCTCAAAGGCAAAGGCAAAAGTGTACACGGCGGTTAAAATGGTCGACCACATAAATACTTTCATGCCTGTGAACTTTGTCTTGTTGTAATAGGCATATATGGCAAGCAGCACGCTAAGAACACCGGAAATAATGACAATAATAATATACTGGGAAATTGGAGAATTCATAGTCATAGACAGCGGCTCCCAATGTTGCGGAATAGTAGATCGTTCTTAGCGAAACAATCGCTCAAAGCCTTGAAGGCTTGGACACATTTTACCATAGGAGCGCTCTCTTCTTCAAAAGAATATAAAAAAACGGACAGCTTGGGAATTTCCCTTAGCTGTCCGTCGGTATCGAAATTTCAACGCAGGTTCCTTTGCCGAGCTCGCTGCGGAAGACAATGGTCCCTTTGTGGGCGGTAATGATTTGCTGGCTGATCATGAGACCCAGCCCGTTGCCGTTCGCTTTTTTCGTAAAGAAGGGCTCTCCCAGCCGGAGCAGATCTTCCTCGGCAATACCGCAGCCTTGATCGATAAACTGCAAAATGAGCGCATTATCAGCATTGCGCTCAAGCTTAATGGTGAGAACTCCTCCGCCAGGCATCGCTTCAATACCGTTTTTCATAATGTTCACGAAAACCTGTTTTAACTGATTGGCTTCACCGATGACCTCAGGAAGCTCGTCGTCAGCGAGCAAGCTTAGCTGAACGTTGCTCATTTTGGCTTCTGAATCAAGCAGCATTATAATATTGCCGACGAGACCCAGTATCGCTATAGGCTGGAAGCGGTTCGCCTGCGGCTTGGCGAACACGAGAAACTCGCTCACGATCATATTGATCTGATCGAGTTCGCCGAGCATAACCTCAAGATGAGCGGGAGACAACGAGCCGGTCTGCTGCTGCAGCTGCACGAAGCCCCGCAGCGTAGTAAGCGGATTACGGACCTCATGGGCGACGCCTGCCGCAATCTGACCGACTACCGACAGCTTCTCCGACCTTCGGATCATTTCCTCCGACTGCTTCCGGGACGTAATATTGCGGGAGATTGAAGCAATGGCAACAATCGCGCCAAGCTCATCGCGGATAGAGGAGATCGTAATGCTTAAATCGATGAGCTCGCCTGACTTCGTAAACCGGACGGTCTCATAATCGGTAACAGAGCCGCCCTCCAGCACAGTAGCCTCAAGCTGGTGATGGATGCTTAAATATTCTTTAGGCACATTGTTTAACGGTTGACCCAAAGCCTCGTGCTCGCTCCATCCGTACATTTTCTCGAAGGCTCTGTTAACCTGGATGATATTTCCCGTTAAATCTGCGACATGAATCGCATCGGATGTATGGTTCACGAACGATTCTAAATACTGCTTCGTGCTTCGCAGCTCTTCGGCCGCATCCTTCAGCTGCGTTGTATAGCTGTACAAATTGCTGCCCATCGAATCGATGCGCGAGGCCAGCAATCCGAGCTCATCCTTGCTGCGAATCGTTATGACTTCACCGAAATTGCCGGCTGCTATCGCATTTACTTTGTGTAAAATTTGATTCAAGCCGCGAATCATAAAGCCTGCAATGAAATAGCTCGCAATCATCGTTACCAGAACAAGCCCGAGTGAGATGAGAGATTGCATGAGAAGCTGGCGTTTGAGCGGCCTCATAATAGAATTATGATCAAAGCTGATACAGATGACATACGTCTTGTCGATTGTAATTGGAATGAACGTTTTCATTACCCGCTTGCCTTTTAGGGTGCTTTTTGCGGTTACTGACAGGCCGCTTTTCAGTGCATTTTGGATATAAACGGAATCATTGTCTTGATCGATATAGGTGTATTGGCCAAAAGGAATATCGCGAACATCCAAGTTGTACACCGGAATACCCTTTTTCATCTTAATAATCGGACGTTTTCCGAAAAATTGCGGATCAAAGCCGGTAATTTCTAATATATCCTGTTGATCTGCGATGATTTTATTGACAATGGCATCCGTCCCGATCGAATAGTCGAAATCAAGCAGCACTTGCGCGTCAACGTAGGGATTGATCATATAGTTAGTCGTGCCGTCGTAATAATCGCCCCACTTCTTAATTTGTTTGGGATCAGAGGTGGAGAAATTAAACGGCCCCGACCAAAAGTTTTCAAGCTTTTGACCTTGGGGAATGGTGACATTGTGCATTTCGAAAAGCTGAAGAAACGCCCGGTGCCAATAATCCCATGTTTTGGAGCTCAAATCAATTTCGTTCGGATCGGATGATTTTAAAGCGATAACGTCATCGCCGAACCTTTTCCAGAGCGTAATATGATCGACGCCAAGCTTGCGGCTTAGCTCAACGAGCTGCTCGTTTTTGACATTATCGATATCCGGATCAAGCTGCTGCTGCGCTGCAATGGCAGCTATTCGCAGCTTCTCGCCCATTGTATCCTCCATAGATTGTCTTGCACTCTCTGATGCTTCAATCGTAAGGCTGATTTGCTTCGCTATATTGTTAACCTGCTGCTCGAGATTAGCCTGTACCTCGGCTTTGGACGAAATATAGTAAATGGTTAAGCTCAGCACCAAGATAATGGCTACAATAATTGAAATCGAAAAAGACAGTTTAGCTTTAATGGACAACAGATATCCCTCCAGAGTCTAAGGTGCACATACTACAATTAGACACGGGATGACAAAATTCCTGTAGGAAGGTTTATCTTCTTTTAATAATTTTAATCCTTCAGGTCATCGTCTAAATAAAAAAGGGAGAAACAGGAATCTGCTTCTCCGCCAGTACGCGTATATCCGTTCACAGTTAAGCGGAAACGCGTTTTTTTATGCTGTTATGCCCGCGAAAACTGCTCTTCTTCCAAGTACTGCTCCGCTTCCTCATAGGTTTCGAAGGCGGATTCCAGGTTCAGGCCGGCATATAAATACCAGAGATCTTCTTCGAACAACAGCGTAAGTACGTCATTGTTAGGCCCGATCCAGCGCTCCTCCTGCGGAGGTTTGCGTTTTTTCTTTTTCCCCGTTTCCGGTTTCTCCGGCGGAGGGGTCGCAAGGGAACTGATCGATTTCCCGATAAGTGTGCGAAGCTCTTCCTCGCTGTAGTCCCGAATGTTGACTAGGCCTTTATTATCGGTAGCGATGCCGGGCACCAGGCCGGCGAATACATAGCCGTTTCCGTTCGGATGCAGATGGTGCACGACCGTTTTTTTCTCATGCGCACTCTCTTCGTAATGGAAGTTTGTGCGGCCCAGAGAAACATCCTTTCGCTGCAATTCAGGAAAGCTTTCAATTATAGCCAGCTTTTGTTCAAAGGATAGCATCGGTTATTAGTTTCCTCCTATAGGTTTGCGATGCTTGTGATTATACCATACAGAAGGAGGAACTGTTACATGTCTTTCTTCTTCATTAGAAGAACCATGGCGCCGGCGATAATGAATACGATGGCGAAGATTGGCTGGCTAAGCGCAAACTTGCTGTAGAGGGAGCCAATCGAGAAGACTGCGAAGAAGAGAAGCGAGAGCACGGTCAAAATATTAATCGGTATAAGCAGCCATTTGTTGCGGTTGCCAAACCAATAAAATTCGAACAAGCCAATGGCAACGGCGAGAATAAAGCCCGGCCACATGTATGCCCAGTTGTTGAAGAGCATGGCGATCTGACTAATGACACCTGCGGTGAACAAGATGCCTCCGGGAATTAAGAGGCCAATCCCTTTTCTGCCGATCATAGCGAAGTACAGCCAGTGGAAAAATAGGCCAAGCGGGATTACGAATAACGATGGCCAGAAGTAGGCGAATATTTTGCCGGGACCGAATGTCTCGCCTTGATTTAGAAATAAACAAGCGCCGAGCAGCAGGAGGACAAGTCCGCTAATTGTTCTTAAATTCATTGTTTTAAAGCACCCCAATCCTTGTAATATTAGCTGCTTTCAGCATAGCATACAAAGAAAATAGCTGTCCTCCTGCTGCAGGTAAAAAAAGGAACTAGACTAAAGTCCAGTACCCTTGGCCGAACGGCCGCGAATGGGATCGAACGCTACAAAAAGCGGGAATAGTTGTTAGGAAACGACACTTTACACCTCTTGTTTAGTTCTATGAAAGCGCTACAATTAAGGTACTAAGAGCTAGGAGGTGATAAAGATGAGCCAAGAAGAAGATGTAGTTCAAGAAGGAGCGGAAGAAACCGCTGAACTGATCTCGGAAGAGGCTCCAGCAGATGATGCAGTAGAAGCTGTAGAGGCTGAATTGGAAGAGGAAGTTGAAGAAGCGGCTGCGGCTGCAGAGGAAGAGGCTGCAGAGGACGCGGATGAAGAGGCGGCTGAGGAAGAAGCTGCTGAAGAAGATTCGGAAGAGCAATAATGATATCGATCATTTTCATTTATAAAGATGAAGACTGTGCAGAGGCCGTTTCGGCGGCTTGAGTGCAGTCTTTTTTTATTGGATAAGAAAGGACGCCGGTTGATCAACGAAATTAAGAAACACGCACCTTATATGCAGCTGATTTTTTCAACGCAAAACGAGCTTTTGCCGCCAAAGGGAGACGCTATTCCGGCGTATTGGTTAAGTATGCGTTTTCATTCGTGATACCATAATTTTATTCGTGTAAAAGAGCGAATCTAACGTGCAATAGGCATCTTAATATGCTACGATACCTTGTGCTTTACTTTTCCAATTTAGAAGAAGGTGACATGATGGCAACGGCAGAGGCCGGTAATGGACAAGGGCAGCAGGAACAGAAAGGTATGAATATATTTTTTCTGACTTGGCCTATTTTTTTAGAAATCTTTTTGTTTATGCTCATGGGAATTGCAGATACGCTGATGTTGAGTGCGATTTCGGATAATGCGGTATCCGGCGTCGGGGCATCCAATCAATATTTGCATATTGCCATTTTGCTATTAGAAGTAATCGGCAACGGGGCATCGATTGTTGTCGCGCAGTACATCGGCTCCCGGAAGTTTATTGAAGCTGCGAAAATATCTGCGCTGGCGGTAACGCTTAATCTACTCGTTGGGCTGACTATAAGCATGTCGTTCGTGCTGTTCGGCGGCCAATTGCTGCAGACGCTGAATTTGCAGGGCGAGATACTTGCTCATGCCAAAAGCTATCTATCGATTGTAGGCGGAATGATCTTTTTGCAGGCGATTATTAATTCGATTGCCGCCATTATTCGCGTACACGGCTTCACGAAGGAAGCGATGTACGTGTCGCTAGGGATGAATGTCGTTCATATTATAGGTAATTACCTGTTTATTTTCGGGAAATTCGGCTTTCCGGAGATGGGCGTCCAAGGCGCGGCAATTTCATCGGTCATCAGCAGGGCGCTTGCGCTCGTTGTTTTCTTCTGGCTGCTGTACCGGATTATGTCGGTGAGAGTAGAGCTTCGCTACTATTTCTCGATGACCAAGGAATACATTGCCAAAATTTTAAAGATCGGCATCCCGTCTGCGCTAGAGCAGGTCATGTACCAGACATGCCAAATCGTATTTTTGTATTATGCGACTTATCTTGGCGCAGCTTCCTTGGCAGCCAAAAATTATGCGAACAACATCTCGATGTTCACTTACTTATTCGCATTCGCGATCGGCATGGGGACGTCGATTATCGTCGGCAGGCTGGTCGGAGCGGGCGAGCAAACGTCAGCCTATTACCGGGTTTGGAAAAGCGTGCGCTGGGCAAGCGGCGTAACTTTATTCGCGGTCTTGCTCGTTATCGCTTTCCGGGAGCCGCTTATGGGAATGTTTACAGATGACGAGGAAATTATCCGTCTAGGGGTGAACGTCCTGCTGCTGAGCATCGTGCTGGAGACGGGACGCACGATCAACATCGTGCTCGTTAACTCGCTGCGGGCGTCAGGGGATGCCAAATTCCCGCTCTGGATCGGCATGGGCTCGATGGTGGCGATGAGCTTGCCGCTCGGTTACTTCTTTGTATTCCAGCTGGATTTAGGCTTGGCAGGCATTTGGCTGGCTATTGCGGCGGATGAATGGCTGCGCGCATTTATTATGTTTTTCCGCTGGAGAAGCAGAGCTTGGGAGAAGCATGCGCTGGTCAAGCGGGAGCATAAGGAGAAGGCAGCTGTTCTGCATACGTAATACGGGGAGTCTGGCATCGGCATCATGGGTTTAAAGAATATTTGCAGGATTAAGTGAATACATTCATTAATGCATTAGGGGTGTCCAAGAAGTTGTTTTAACTTCCAGGGCATCCCTTTTTAAATAAAGAGCAGCCTTTGACGGTTGATTCCACGCACAGCAGCAAGCGGCGACGAAGTGAAAATCCCGATCGAAATCGAAGCGGTCTATCAAGGTTAATAGGTATGATTAGCGTTTATATATAACGGCTTACCGGGCAAATGTCACGGTGGGCCGTTTTTTGTTGCCGTTAAACGCTTTCAGAGTTACGATAGGGAAAGGAACAGCGGGTAAGGGAGACATGCGGAATGGAGCTTAACGATTCACAACATATACGGAATATCGGAATTTTCGCTCATGTTGATGCGGGGAAGACGACAACGACTGAGCAAATTTTATACTACAGCGGTCGTATCCGGTCGCTTGGCAGCGTTGATGCAGGTACGGCGCAGACGGATTTTCTTGAAGTTGAACGCTCCAGAGGAATTTCGGTACGTGCGGCGGCGACGCGGCTTTCATGGCAGGGTGTGACGATTAACCTTGTTGATACGCCGGGACATGTCGATTTTCTTTCGGAGGTAGAGCGGTCGCTGCGCGTGATGGATGGCGCGGTGCTCATTATTTCGGCAGTCGAGGGCGTCCAGGCGCAGACGGAGGTCATTTGGCATGCCCTGCGGGAGCGGAGCATTCCAACGCTCATTTACATGAACAAGCTGGACCGAATTGGTGCCGATCCATTAGGAACGCTGCAGCAAATCCGGCGTTTGTTTTCGCCGCAGGCAGCGCCGGTGCAGGCTCCGGTTGGTGCGGAGGACAGCTTTAGCGGCGCGGTGAGCTTACTGGGCGCGGACGGCGATTCGGAGGAGGCGACAGCATATCTGCAGCTGCTGGAGGAAACGGTGGCGATGCAGGAGGAGTCGCTGCTGCTTCGCTATTTAGAATGCGGCATGCTGCCGAAGGAGGAGCTGAAACAAATGCTTCCTTCGCTAACGCGGGAGGGAGAGCTGTTTCCGGTCTTATTCGGCGCGTCGAATAAAGGAATCGGCATCGAGAAGCTTATGCAAGCGATGGTTACGCTGCTGCCTCCGCCATCCATCGTCACGGACGGACCGGTGTCGGGCGTCGTCTTCCGCATCGAGCGTGATCCGGCGATGGGGCGGATCGCCTATGTGCGATTATACAGCGGCGTTATCCGCAACCGCGATTCCGTTCACAATGAGACGCAGCAGATTGAGGAGAAGGTTACGCAAATCCGTAAAATCGACGGGCAGAAGGCCGAGGATGTCGGACTGCTGGCGGCTGGCGATATTGCTGCCGTTTGCGGCTGGAATCAGGCGCGTATTGGCGATATTATCGGCTGCGCCGATTTTGTACCCGGGGAGACGCGGCTTGCGGTGCCGCTCCTGACGGTTCAGGTTCTCTGGAGCAGCGAGGCCGAGTACCCGGCCGTCGTCGCGGCGCTGCATGAGCTGGCCGATGAGGATCCGCTGCTCGATTTGCAATGGCTGCAGGAGCAGCGCGAGCTGCACCTTAAAGTTATGGGTCCGATTCAGATCGAGGTGCTGACGCATGTTTTGAACAATCGGTATGGCTTGAATGCTGCGTTCGGCCAGCCATCCGTTATTTACAAAGAGACGCCGGCACAAGCGGGCGAGGGCTTCATCGCCTATACGATGCCGAAGCCTTGCTGGGCGATTTTGCGGTTTCATATCGAGCCCGGCGAACGCGGCAGCGGGATAACCTACAGCTCTATCGTTCGCTCGGAGCGGCTGCTGGACCGTTATCAGAACGAAGTAGCCAGGAGTGTGCCTGAGGCGCTGCTGCAAGGGCTTTTTGGCTGGGAAGTAACGGACTTGAAGGTGACGCTTGTCGAAGGAGAGCATCATGTTTGGCACACACATCCGCTTGATTTTGCGGTAGCTACGCCGATGGGGATTATGGACGGTTTATCCCGTATAGGGGTGAAATTGCTGGAGCCGATGCTGTCCTTCCGTCTCTCCGTTCCGGAGGAGACAGGCGGCAAGCTCATGAATGAGCTCATTCTAATGCGCGGTGAATTCGATTCGCCGGTCGTCAGGCAGGAACGAATGGAAATCGAAGGGACGCTGCCGGTAGCGACGTCCCTCGATTTTCCGGCGCGGTTTGGTTCGCTTACGAAGGGAAGAGGGGTCTTAGCGACCTTCTTCGCAGGCTATCGCGAATGCCCGCCGGACGTGAAGGCGGAGCGGGTGCGCAGAGGCGTTAACCCGCTTGATCAATCCAAATATATTTTATCCGTTCGCAAAGCGCTTGCCGGCTCATAGCCGCAAGCGTTTTTTTGTTCTTACTGTCGCAATACCCATCAAATATAGCGGCAAAAATCGATCATTTGTTATATATAATATATATTTTATATTGGGGAGAAAACCTGTATGGTAAACTCATTCTGGTAGAGGGAATTGACTGAAAAAGTCGCGTAAATCTGCATCATTAGGCTCAAAATGATGGAAAAATATGAGAGCTTTTGTCGAAGTGCTTGAAATAATATTATCAATATAATAAATATATATTTGTGAGGAAGTGAAGGAACGCTGCCAAGTAAAGGAGGGTACAGGGGATAAGGCGAGCGTCGAGAGGCTGTCCTCCATACCAATAGTAAACTGAGGTGTAGACTATGTTTCGTAAGCTAACCGTTATCGGATTCGCGATCGTCTGTACGTTGTCCATGTCTTTAGGGGCAGCCGCTGCCGACTCCAAGGAGAAGCCGCTGGCAAGCACGATTGCTTGGCCAGAAAAGCAAGCGCTTCCTAATTTTTCGAAGATTAAGCACCTGGACGTGGCGGATATTTATGATGCGCCCGGCGACATAAAGATTCTAATGGCAACCTTGCAGGGCATTGTCAATCGTGCTGAGCCCCGGATTTATTTGCTGGAGAATAAAGAGGAAGGCAAGTACACTTGGCTGAACGACTTGGATGTGACTTACAAAGTAAGGGACGACTATTGGAAGATCGTCCAAACTTATAAGCAGGAAATTAACGGAATCATAATATACGATCCGAAAGTACCGGACTCTGTTAACGTGGCAACGACGCTGGCCGGCTTGAAAAGCGCTGTAGTTGCTAGCCCCGAGCTGGCAAAGAAGTTGCAAGCCGCACCGTACAGCTTGAAGGTGCTGAATGATCTTCAAGGGAAATTCAAGGATAGGCTGGACGCTTACAACTGGCAATATGAGAATCTTTGGAGCCAGACGACGCACCGGATGCTCGTCGGCCTTAGTCCGGACACTTCGATCAGGCTTCCGGACAACCAGGCGGATCTGTTCAAGGTAATCGCGGAAGATACGACGCAGGAGCGGGACGGCGGCAATAGAAAGCTGTATGAGCTCGATCTAACCGGCAGCCTCGGTAAGTCGGACGTCTATCTCCGTTTTGACGATGCGTTTGCGCAGGACGGCTGGGGTACGGCTGTGCATGAGGTTACGATTAAGGCTGACGGTAATACGATTGCGAAGTTTATTCCGGGTACGCCGGATGAAGAGCCGTTCCTGTATGACCGGCAGAGCTCGCAGGTATCCTCGGGCAACGGCGGACATCGTTTTGCTGACAATAACCGATACTTTATCTACAAATTCACGCCGCCTGCCGGTACGAAGCAGCTGACGGCATCCGTCGATATGTGGAATCAATTTAAAGTGTCCGTCGGCAATGTTAAGCCGGTGTCCTCCGAGCAAAAGGAGCCATACGGTTACTTGCGCGATTATGCCGTTGCAAACAAAGCGATGGTGTTCTGGCTCGATTCCAACGTGCCGGAACAGAAGGCGCTCTTTGAGAAGATTATGTCGGATGTGAAGCCGGGCACGCCTTACCTGGGCTGGTTCAGCAATGACGTTGACGGCGAATTCAGCGGGACTGAGGTTACGTCCAATCACGGTGTCTATGTGCTCGCGGCCGATTGGTTCAGCAATCTGACTGTATTTTCCGGCACCAAGGTTAATCCTGTCAAAGCCAAAGCGGCAAAGACGCCAAAGCTGGAGAACAAGATTTATGTAACGTATACGTTCAGTGAAGGTGACAATTTCCAATATAATCAGCATAGAATGCGCATTCTGTGGGATGATCCGAGCCGCGGTCAAGTGCCGCTGAACTGGACCTCCAGTCCTTTACTCTACGATGGCGCTCCTGCGATGCTGAATTATTACCGGGAAACCGCTACGGATAACGATCTTCTAATCGCGGGACCATCCGGAGCAGGTTATTTCTACCCGAACGCATGGCCAGCAGCATCCTTCACCGACTTCCTGAAGCAATCGTATTCGTACATGGAGAAGACGGGCATGACGATTCCTTACGTATTGAACCGCATCAATAGTGAGAATGTGCCGCTAAGTGATGCCCATGCCGAAGCCTATATCAAGGAGTATAAACCGCAGGGGCTGTTCCTAAGCTGGGAAAATCACCACGGGGTAGAGATTGTTGGCGGCAAGCTTCCTGTCTCGACGATTCAAGGCATCAGCACGATGCAGGACGGCAAGAAGATTCTTGATGACGTCAAGGCCCAGTGGGACGGGAAGTCGCCGTTGTTCGTCTCCTTGGGATTGCTTGCTTGGAGCTTAACGCCTTCTGATATTGCCGAGCTGCAAGCCTCACTCGGATCGGAGTACGTTGCGGTTCGCGCAGATCAGTATTTCTCGTTGATCCGCAGCGCGAACGGCCTGCCTGTTAAGCCTTAAGGGAAGAGGACGCCAGCATCGGCTGGCGTCCTCTCTTTATTTTTTGTAATCGAGAATACTCGGTAACACCGAGTGTGACAAGCTTGTTCAAGTCTTTAATTCCCTTTAACCAGCGCTGCGAGCTCTAGAAACGATAAGGCTGAGCGATGAACCCGGTCGTTGATATCCTGTCCGACGCCCTCATTGACGGTATACCCGTCAACCAGCAAGCTGCGCTGCGCTCCTCCGATAGAGATCCATTCCGGAGAGTTGATCCCGTGGAGATTTCGCACAATGGCCTGAAGCTGCAGCAGCGAGCTTGTGCCGACGGCGCCTCCCGAGGAGCTCATGGACAGCACGGCTTTACCGCGAAAATGATCCTGCCCCAGATAGTCAAGCGCATTTTTGAGCACACCTGAAATGCTGCCGTGGTACTCAGGCGATGCAAGTACAATCCCGTCGGCTTGCAGCATCGCTTGCTGCAATTGCTTGACGGAAGCGTGATCCTGATCCACTCCTTCGGGAGAGTAGAAGGGGAGCGGTGTTTGGAACAGGTCAAACAGTTGAACGGTGTGCCCTTTTTGCGAAATCAGCTGTCCGACAATAGCTGCTAGACGCGTGCTGGTTGCAGACTTTCGATTGCTCCCGGTTAGGATTACGATTTTCATAGTATTCTTCCTTTCGTTTTGCGTTTTTGATTGGTTATATCGTATCACTCAGGCTTGAATATGACGTCCTCAATTGGACTGATTTTCAAACTGATAGAACATTCAACCATTGGCTGAATGCGCTACGACTTTAGTCGGATAAGTGGATGGCGCAAGCTGTTTAGACTTGATATAAGATTTTATAAGCTTCGAACAGTACTATTCGCGAGCTGACGGATCAAAACCTTTATAACTGGAAATAAATATACAGATGCACTTGTTTTCCATATTATCAATATGTTATATTACTAAAAAATTAATGATCAGATCACGCCAGTGAAGAGAATCCAACTCGGAGGCGTTCTCGTCAAGGGGAGGGAAGCGCCTTCCCCCTAAGTTTACCGGGCCCGCCCGTTACCGCGGAGCAAAGAGGATCGAACAGCCCGACTGTTTGGTCAATTTGGGTGGCACCGCGAGTAAAAACGCTCCTCGTCCCATAAGGGATGAGGGGCGTTTTTTGCATTTTCTAATGAAAAGGAGCGCGGTGGCATGTTAGACATGAGATGGATTAGGCAAAATCACGAGCAGGTTCAGACGGTGGCGGATCAGAAGGGAATTTCGGTTTCCATTGCAGACCTGCTTTCGTGGGATGAGAAGAGACGCATGCTTTTACAGGAGACCGAAGCTTTAAGGGAGAATCGCAATAAGCTGTCTAAGCGCATCGGCACGCTTGTTAAGCGCGGTGCCCGCGATGAAGCCGAGCAAACCAAGCAAAAGGTAAAGGAAACGAACGAGCAGCTGGCGGCTGCAGAAACGGAGCTTGCAAGGGCTGAGCGGCATACGGCAGAGCTGCTCGCTCTTGTACCGAACATCGTATCGCCGGATACGCCAAACGGCCGTTCGGATGCAGACAATGTGGAGCTTAGACGGTTTGGCGAAGCGCCGGGCTTCGCATTCGAGCCGAAGGATCATATCGCTCTGGGCGAGCTCCACGATATGATTGATATGAAACGGGGCGTTAAGGCGGCGGGCAGCCGCAATTACTACCTGAAGGGGGCGGGCGTGCTGCTCCACCGCGCCGTTCAGCAGCTGGCTATTGATTTGCTTTTGCAAAAGGGCTTTACGCTGCTGGACGTCCCTTTAATGGTTCGTACCGATGCGATGAGCAATACCGGCTTTTTCCCGCTTGGCGAGGATCAAACCTATCGTATTGCAGGCGGCGATAAATGGCTGGTCGGCACCTCGGAGGTGCCGCTGATTACCTGCTACGCCAATGAAATTGTAGAAGCCGAAGCTCCGATCAGGCTGGCCGCCGCATCGGTCTGCTTCCGCAGCGAGGTCGGCTCGGCAGGCAGAGACGTTCATGGGCTGTACCGCGTGCACCAGTTCGCGAAGGTCGAGCAGGTCATCCTGTGCAAAGCCGACCCCGGGCTGTCGGAGGCGCTGCTGCAGGAAATAACGGCGAATGCCGAGGAGCTCCTTCAATGCCTGGAGCTGCCTTACCGGGTCATGGCCGTTTGCACCGGCGACATGTCGCAGAAAACGTATAAGCAGTACGATATCGAGACATGGATGCCGAGCCGCAAGGCCTATGGGGAGACGCATTCATCGTCGAACCTGCATGATTTTCAAGCGCGCCGCTCGAATATTCGTTACCGTGACGAGGACGGCGTATTAAGGTTCTGTCACACGCTCAACAACACGGCAGTGGCAAGCCCGCGCATTCTCATTCCGCTCCTCGAGAACCATCAGGAAGAGGATGGCTCGATCCGGATACCGGCAGCGCTTCAGCCTTATATGAATGGACTGGAGCGGCTAGCTATAAGCTGAATTCAAAATGCGGTAAGGAGCTGTGCGAAAGCACGCCCTTACCGCATTTATAGCGTTAATTTCTTACCTAGTCCAAGTATTTTCTGATTCATGTAAATGCAAGTAAGATAAGTATCATTTCGATTCGTTTAACACTGATATTGCCTCGCAAAAGTACGTCATCCTTGAAAAAGTACGACGTATTTCAAACGCCTACCTTAGGCAGCGGCTTGCCCCCTTTAATCAGCCCTACACCTTCCGCGCAAACGCCATACTTTTCCCAAGGACATGTCTGGCATAGATGACTGATGTCTTCAGGTACCATAGTTTCGGCTACGCGGCTGCATAGAGACTGCCAGCTGCTCTTCTCGTTTACTTTAAGTCCGAGCTTCTTGAGTACCGCCTCATCCAAGCCGTACACAGATCCCTCGCAATGGTTGCTTTTGTCCTGCGGATAGGCTCTGCAGACGTCGTCAGGACCGGTAATAATTTCAACCTCGGTTTCGGGATTTGTGCGAAGCGTTTCATAGATGGCGGTCATATTTACGCAAAAATCAGCCGAATACCCCATGCCCCGGTAGCCAAGCAGACAAAGCAGATGGTGCCCGCGCAATCGAATCGTCATCGTTTTACCGCTCCTTATGCTTTAAACTTCACTAAATACTTATTCTGAATCACCTGCAAATGATGCATCTCATGCCCTGCAATAATTCTCCTTCTCATTTTGAAGATTATAGCATAGTGTCATATTCAAGTACTTCCTTTTTCTCATGTATAAACAAGAAAGCTCTACGGCTGTACCAGCCGCAGAGCTTTGATTAAATGAAGAGAGAACACGCCGTACTAAAGCACCTGCTCCAAAAACCGCGCCGCACGCTCACTCTGCGGCTTGGTGAAAAACTGCTCAGGCTTCGTCCGTTCCACAAGTTTGCCGTCGTCGAGGAAATAGATCGTATCCGCTGCTTCGCGGGCGAACTTCATCTCATGCGTGACGATCAGCATCGTCATACCGCTGTCCGCGAGGCTGCGGATAACGGTCAACACTTCCTTCACCATCTCGGGATCGAGCGCCGAGGTCGGCTCGTCGAAGAGCATAATGTCCGGTTCCATCGCAAGGCTTCGCGCGATAGCTACCCGCTGCTTCTGACCGCCGGACAAGCGCGAGGGATAGCTGTCCGCTTTGTCCGCGAGTCCCACGCGAGCCAGCAGCTCCATCGCCTTGGCACGTGCTGCTGCTGCCGTCATTCCTTTAACCTGGATCGGAGCGAACGTTATATTATCGATGACCGTCATATGCGGAAACAGGTGAAAATGCTGGAACACCATGCCGATCCGCTGCCGCACGCGGGCAATATCGGTTTTCGGATCGGTAATCGGCGTACCGTCAATCGTAATCGTGCCGGAAGTGGGCGTCTCCAGCATATTTAAACAGCGGAGGAAGGTGGATTTGCCTGAGCCGGACGGTCCGATCAGCGCAACGACCTCCCCTCGTTCTACTGTGGTCGTAATGCCTTTCAGCACTTGGTTTTTGCCGAAGGCTTTCGTTAAGTCGGTTACTTTAATCACTGCGGCGCAGCCTCCTTTCGAGCTTACGGGCAAACGAGGTTAAGATAAGCACGAGAACGTAATAAATAGCGGCAATAAACAATAATGCTTCTAACGAGCGGAACTCGATCGAGCGCACAACGTCTGCGCGGCGCATCAAATCGGTTACCCCGATGACGGATACGAGCGACGATTCCTTCAGCAGAGCAACGCATTCGTTTACGAGCGCCGGCAAAATATTGCGAAGCGCCTGCGGGAAAATGATGCGGATCATCATCGTCCGGTAAGGGACGCCGAGTGCGATTGCAGCCTCGCGCTGCCCTTTATCGACGGCCATGATGCCGCCGCGGATCGTTTCGGACAAATAAGCAGATGAATTAAGACCGAATGCAAGTCCGGCGGCCATCAGCGCAGGAATATCATAATGGAATATCTGCGGGGTTGCGTAATAAATAATAGTAAGCTGGACGAGCAGCGGCGTGCCGCGAAATACGGATGTATAGGCTGTCGCGAACCACTCGAGCGGCTTGACGCCGGATATTTTGAATAGCGACAAAACCGTACCCCACACAAGTCCGAACAGCGCCGAGACGAGCGTAAAGAGCAGCGTTACGTATACGCCTTTGAGAATATAGGGAATGTAGCCCTTGAGAACGCTAAAGTCGATATTCAAGCCCAGCAGCGTATTCGACTTTCCCTTCTCGGAGGCAAACCATTTCTGCACGATTTTATCGAGCTCTCCGTTTTCTTTCATTTCCGCAAGAACGCCGTTAAATTCAGTCACAATAGGGGATTGCTTAGGAAATGCAATTGCGTAGCCATTGTCCGCGGATTCGGCAGGAAGGAAATGCATTGCCAGCTCCGGGTTAGCGTTTGTCATCTCAACCGCTACGGCATCTTCCACGATAGCTGCATCGATGCGGCCGGAATTCAGTTCTTGAATGAGATCGGGAATTTTATTCAGCTTTTTAAGCTCGGCGCCTTCAATGGTTTCTGCATAGAGATCCTGCGTGGAGCCCAGCTGTGTTCCGACTATTTTACCGGAAAGTGAAGCTTCTGTTTCCAGCGGCGCAGTCTTCTTCGATACAATCGTATTGCGGGCAGCATAATAGTTATCGGAAAAATCAACGTTCTGCCTGCGCTCATCCGTAGCGGACATAGCGGACATGACGAAGTCGACGCGGCCGGTTTGCAGCGCGGCAATGAGACCATTGAAATCCATGTTTGCGATTTCCAGTTCATAACCGAGCTGGCTGGTGATATACTTGGCTAAGTCGATATCCAAGCCGACGATTTCGCCGCTGTTTTTGGCATCTACGCTTTCATAAGGCGGATAATCGGCGGAAGTGCCCATCACAAGCTTCTTTTTCTGTCCGGCAGCCGGAGTGCCCGCTGCGCTTTCTGCGCTTACGGAATAAGAGCTGTCTTTACTGAGTGGAAAGACTTGTCCGAGTGCGAGAAACAGAACCGCAATGGTGATTAGCGATAAATAAATGACATTTAACTTTTTTCGATTCATGGTATCCTCTTTCTTCAAAGGTTGATTGTCGTTGGCGTAAGCAACATTAGAAAGTATAGGATGATCGCTATCTATTTGTAAATAACCAACAAGTGGTGTTTTGTAACAGATTTGTGATTTCAGCAGTCGTTTCAAGACGGGAATAACTGTTATAATATCCAGATAGAATGAAATCTATTTTCGCGGTGAATTCAGCATGGGGGTGAAACGGTGCCCTGTGTAAGCCGTATTGAAAGAATGCTTATCAGGAAGGGAGGTGAATACATTGTTTGAGCTTGAGCTGCATGACGTCATACCTTATTTATTTTCAATCAGCCTGCTTTGTACTTTGGCTTATGCTTACGCCTCGCATTTGCATTCGGGGGATTATGAGTATTGGGAACGGAATCAGGCCGTCATTACCTTGTATATTTCGCTGCCGCAGGTGCTGATTCGCGCCGTACCGCTGCATCACTGGCTGGCCAGGAAGGTGAAGCGAAAGGAATCGCCCGATGACGACATAGCAGACTGCTCCGCCTCGTTTGATGCGCTATTTTCAAACAAACGAGGAGGATTTTTATGCAAAAGAACAATGTATTCCCTTCATTAAAATATGGACGAGTGTTAATGGCAGGTATGCTGCTGGCCGGCTTGCTTCTCGTAAGCGGCTGCAGTACGGCAAGCGGAACGATTGACGGCAATACGCCAGGGGTGTTTAACCACTATGTGATTTATCCGCTTTCAGCCGTTCTTCAATATTTAGCCGACCTGTTTGGCGGCAATTACGGCTTTGCGATTATTGGCATTACGCTCATGATCAGGCTCGTTTTGCTGCCGCTCATGATGCGTCAATACCGCTCGCAAAACCAAATGAAACAGAAGATGGCGGTGCTTCAGCCGGAGCTTAAGAAGATCCAAGAAAAGTATAAGAACAAGTCGGATGCGGATTCCAAGCAGAAGCTGCAGCAGGAAACGATGCAGCTGTACCAGAAGCATCAGGTCAATCCGCTTGCCATCGGCTGCTTGCCGATGCTGATTCAGCTGCCGATCTTGACAGGCTTGTACTCGGCTATCAAGCTGACGCCTGAGCTGGCGGATCACTCCTTTCTCTGGTTTAAGCTCGGCTCGCCGGATATTGTGCTTCCGATCGTCGCGGCGCTCGTTTATTTTGTACAGTTCAAGGTGTCTCAGACGACGCAGCCGAACGCGGATGCAGCCCAGCAGAAGCAGCTTGCTTTCATGGGCTACTTATCTCCGGTTCTAATGGGCGTATTCGCCCTGTCGGCACCGGCGGCTATCTCGCTCTACTGGGTAACAGGCGGTTTATTCATGATTGCGCAATCCTATCTAGCCAAAAAGGTATACGCGCCGAAGGTGGAGGTCGCACTGAAAGGCAGCGCCTAATTATAAGGAGACGATCAGATGTCAGTCGGTGTACTAGCTCATTTATTCGGAAGCCTGCCATACAGAGAGCTTGCTCCTAAAGTGGCGGAAAGCGGCTTCAGCCATGTGCAGCTTGCTTTATGGAAGGCGATCAGCGATGTTGATTTCAGCAAGCCGGGCAGCATAAGTCCGGGTCTTGCGAATGCGGTCGGCGAGCAATTCGATAAGCACGGCGTATCGATTTCGGTGCTCGGCTGTTACGTTCATTTGTTCGACCGCAACGAGGAGCTGCGCCGCACGAATGTGAACCGCTTTAAGGAGCTGCTGCGCTACGCCAAGTTTTTCGGAGCGCCGATGGTGGCCGCGGAAACCGGATGGAATGAGGGCGGAGATTACACCGACCGCGATTGGTCAGTTATGAAAGCAACGCTTGAGGAGCTCGTTGAGGAAGCGGAGAAATGGGGCGTATTTGTCGGCTTAGAGGCGGCAAACGGCCATTTGATCGGAACAGCTCCCGAGCTTGCGCGAATGCTGGAGGAGGTTCCTTCCTCCAATATCGGCGTCGTGATCGATCCGGGCAATCTGCTGACGGCCGACAATTTTGCGAGGCAAAACGAGGTCATTGAGCAGGCGTTCGAGCTGCTCGGCGACCGCATTATCGCGGCTCATGCGAAGGATCGTATTGTGCTGGAGAGCGGCGAGCTGGCAACGGTAACGGCCGGGCTGGGCGCGTTGAATTACGAGCTGTATATGAAGCTTCTTAATCAATATAAGCCGCATGTGCATATCATCATGGAGGAAGCGAAGGAGCATCAGATGGCGCAGTCGAAGGCTTATATTGAGGAGATTCGCGGGCGGGTTTAGCTTCTTTAAACGGAAAAACAGTTGACCAGAGAGAGGGATCTCCTGAGCTGCTGTTTTTTTTGTTTTCCAGAAGAGCTGGATTTCTTTATAGTTTCTGTTTAAGATATGATTTTATTCCTGATGTTTGTCCCCCCTTATACTTGCTTTTACCCCCTATATGAAAATAAAAAGACTTCATATACTGAAATCATTATGAAAATGGGCTGTTGAATAATTGTGACTTATGAAACGGGAATAGCTGACGGCAGTTCTACCTGATACTATGGTAGAGCTTTTTTTAATTAGGCGGCAGGAGAGCTTGGAATAAAATCATTTGGGAGGAATGGGATTGAAGCGTTGGTTTGTCAAATCGCTGAATCATAAATTGTCCATGCTCATTTTGCTGGCCGTTATGGTTCCTTTACTTTTCCTGGGCATGTTTACTTATCGGTTCGCCGCTAATGTAACCCAAGAGAAAACGAAAGAATCAGGCCAAAATATTTTGAGGCAGCTGGAAACAAACCTGGAGTTTATCACACAGGATGTGGAAAGCATGTCGATCTCTCTCATCGGGCAGAAAACAATACAGGATTACTTAATGAGCACTGAAACGAATATTGAGGCGCAATCTGAGGCCATTGCTTTTCTTAACGCCATGGCGGCCTCCAAGCCATACATTTCCGATATTACAATTTTTCCGCAAAACACTGACATTCATTATATTTCCAGTACCACTATCGTGAAGTCGGGAATTCCAGATATTACAAAGACGGATCCCGATTTCTTTGAAAAGCACGCGAAATGGTGGTCTCCTGTTCATGATCTGGAAACGACTTCGGATACAAGACCTGTCATTACGCTTGTTCGCCCTGTTCGGTCGATCGGTAAATTCCACCGAATCGGCATGCTGACGATTGGCATTCGTCAGGAATACATCGAATCCATACTGAAAAAGTCTAATATTTCAGAAGGCGGCTCTGTACTGCTGGTGGATGGAGAAGATCGAATTTTGGCCGGCTCCAACCGGAGTGAATTGATGAACCATATCGACTCATTGTATCCCGGAATTGACGATTTGAACGGAGACAACGGATCCGCGATATATGGAAAGGGGAACGGGAGGCAATCGGTACTTTATAAAATGGTTCCCGTAACAAAATGGAAGCTTGTCGGCTTCATCCCGTTTCGAGTTTATAAAATGCAGAATCAGTACGTGCTGCAGCTAACGGCTCTTGCGGCCGGTATCGCTTTCGTGCTGGTAGTTGTATTAGTCCTCAGCGTGCTGCACTGGGTGACGCGGCCTTTAAAGACGCTTACGCGTTTTTTGAAGGAAGCCGACCCCGAACGCCCGATTCCCACTTATTCCTATTCGGCTATTGATGAAGTTGGTCAATTAACCCGCAGCTATAACAAATTAACAGACCGGATCGAGCATCTGACCGAACAGGTGAAGAAGAAAGAAGCATTGAAAAAAGAAATGGATATGCAGGCCCTTCAGTTTCAAATCAATCCGCACTTTCTATATAATACTTTGTCCTCTATACATTGGATGGCACTGATGAATAAAGAGATGAAAATTGCGGAAATGGTCGGGGCGTTAAGTGATTTCCTCCGGTTTAGCCTGAATAAAGGGTTGGAATTTTGCAGCGTGGAACAAGAGGCTGCCCACGCTAAACATTACGGAACGATTCAGGCCATCCGCTATCCTGACAAGTTCAGCATTCGGTTCTTTATCGATGTCGACATTGAAAACCGGATTATGCTCAAGCTGCTGCTGCAGCCATTAATTGAAAATGCCCTTATTCACGGTATTTTAAAAATGAATGTTCCCGGTACCATTTATGTGCATGGTCATGCCGAAGAGAAGAGACTGGTTTTCGTAGTAGAGGACAACGGAGTTGGAATTCCTGCGATGAAGCTAAGAGAACTTCGGGAAGGACTGAATGTACCGACCAATCAAATGTATTCCGTTTCCCAATCCGGCGGATATGGGCTCAGAAATGTACATCAGCGCTTATTGCTCCATTACGGAACAGATTCTGGATTAAAGATTGAAAGCACGGAAGGACAAGGGACAAAAATCTCCTTCTTCATCCCTAATTTGGAGGATATGCCTTTATGAAGCTAATGATTGTCGATGATGAAGTTATTATTCGTACCGGTTTAGCAACTGTTATTAATTGGGGTGAACTCGGCTTTAAGCTGCTTCCTTCTGCCGAATCGGCCGAGCAAGCTTTAGAGAGCATACAGGTAGATCCGCCGCACATTTTGCTTACTGACATCCGTATGGGTGGAATGGACGGGTTGGAGCTTTCTTATATCGTCAAGAAGCTGTATCCGGACATGGAAATTGTTATTTTATCCGGTTATGACGATTTTGAATATGTGCAGAAAGCGCTGCGCGGCGGTATCGGCGATTACTTGCTGAAATCCAGCCGGCCGGAAGAAATTATTAAAGCCGTGATGAAGGCAAAGTACCGCATTGAGCATAAACGTGAATCAGTGAAGGAGGAGACCAAACGAAACTCCGCTTTTCGGGACCAAGTTTTGGATACTCTGTTGAATGGAGAGGAAATGGAAGAAGAGTACGATTCGCTTGTTGACGTTCTGCCTGCATTGTTTGATCAACATGTAGGTAGAGAAGTTTATCAAGTCGTTGTCCTTTCTCCATCTGGATGGGGAGATTCGCCCTTCTACGAGGGACTGCTGCTGTTTGCTGTTCATAATATGCTGAGCGAGCAGCTGCCATGCGAAACTTTGCAGCGCAAGGATCATTTGGTCGCGGTGATTCGAAGCAGCGGAAGCTTTGGTGATCAATCTAAAATAAAGTCGTCTTTCTCTGCCTTAGAGAAGCTTTTGAAATGCAGATTATTTGCGGCAGTCGGGGGAACGGTAATAACGTTGAATGAATTAAATCGTTCCTATGAAGAAGCGCTTGCCGCCAATAACTATAAAGGTCTTCCGGGTATCGACGCTTATGTCGCATTCCATGATATTAAAGATCGTCAAGGTATCCGAATCGTTTGCTCCAATGAGGAAGAGTCCGAACTGGCGGGACTGCTTCGTAATGGTGATCCAATCGCGCTGCGGCATTGGGTCAGCCGAACGATAAACCGCCAGCTCCATGAACCGCAAGTTACCCCACAGTCTTTGCAAGCTTATTTCAACTGCGTCGTACTTTCCGGCTTCCGTTGGCTCGAGCGTGCGCTTGATTCTGTCGGACTTGAACCGGCGAATGTGGGACGTGACCCGGTCGTGTTCGATTTGGCACATGATTTGGAGGAGCAGTTGTTCAAGCAGATCCAGTGTCTGCTAGCGTATTACAAGGATGCCGTTTCCACAGATAAGACATCCTATGTGCGAAAAGCAACCGCGTATATCAAGGAGAATCTGAATACTGAGCTATCGCTTCAACAAGTTTCCAAGTATGTGCATCTTCACCCGAATCATTTCAGCGAGATGTTTAGGCGTGAAACGGGTACGACTTATATTGAATTCGTGAAGCGGGAGCGCATCAAACGGGCTGCCGAAATTGTCAATGAAACGGACGCGAAAGTAGCCGAGGTTGCTGAGCAGGTAGGCTATGGCGATGTTAAATATTTCACAAAATTATTCAAGCAATACACAGGTATGACGCCTTCTGAGTATAGGCGGAAGACCTGATATTTATCCCCTGTGCGCCTGAAGTCCGTCACCTATAAAACAAGATGCACGGTCCCTTATACTGATATCAGATTAGAAAAGGGAGGACATTTTATGATGATAAAAAGATTTTCATTCGTTTTATCGCTTTGCCTAATGATCTTGATGCTGGCAGCTTGCGGAGGCTCACCGGCAAAGAATGGGCAAGCTGCAAACGGCACATCCGCATCGGGTGAAAAGGTAAAGATCAGCATCTGGCATAATTTCTCGGGACAAGATCTTCGTGCCCAGACGATGAGAGGCATCATCGAGCAGTTCAAGAAAGACCATCCGGACATCGAGGTGGACGAGCAAGCGATTCCGAATGACGGATATCGTCCGCGCTTGAAAACCGTAGCGGCAGCGGGTGAAATGCCGGATCTGTTCATTATGTGGCCGGGCAGCATGACAGAAGAATTTCTGAGCGGCGATGTCATTCAACCGATTAACGAGCTGCTCGACAGCAAGCCGGATTGGAAAAACGGCTTCTTGCCTAATTCTTTCAGCGGCTTTACCTTTGACGGCAATACGTATGCCGCTCCTACCGCTCTTTCTCCTACTTCTTTCTTGTACTACAACAAAGGTATTTTGGATCAATACGGAATTGCTGTTCCAAAAACCTGGGATCAACTGATCGCTGCGATTCAGACGTTAAATCAAAATAAAATCACGCCGATTGCACTTGGCAACAAAGCTGCATGGCCTGCGCAATCGAGCATTTTGAGCTCGCTCGCGGACCGGATTACGGGAACGGACTGGTTCTTGAATGCCGCCGCCCAAAAAGGCGCTAAGTTCACCGATCCGCAATTCGTTGACGCTCTGAATCATCTGAAGCAGCTTTCCGATCTGGGGGCTTTCCAGGATGGCTCCAACAGCATCGATACGACACAAGCCGAGCAGCTATTCGCTAAAGGACAAGCGGCCATGATGATAGACGGCGGTTGGGCCTTGTCTCAAATTTCTTCAAACGCCACAAAAGAAGTTATGGATCAACTGGAAGTTACGGTACTGCCTTCGATTCAAGGCGGAAAAGGCGATCCGAATGCGATGGCAGGCGTAGTCGGTACAGGCTTTGGCCTAAGCAAAAACGTTACGGGCGAGAAAAAGAAAGCCGCTTACGACTTGATCTACGCGCTAACCGGACCGGAAGCTCAGAAGAAAGTGATCAACAGCAGCCAGCTTGTCAGTTATAAAGCGGAACCGGATCCAAGTAAGGTTTCGCCGATCTTTATCAAAGCGCAAAAATTAATCGGTTCCATAGCGTTTACTCCAGTTTATGACACTGTATTAACATCCGCGGGCACTGACGCTGTGAATAATGGTTTACAGGAACTGCTGATTGGCGGTAAAGCAGACGACATCGCTATTAAAATTCAAGAGGCTCAAGAGAAAGCGTTGAAAGATTAAACGACGGTTTACGGGCAATTTCAACCTCGAAATTGCCCTCCTAACTAATTTTATTTGGAAGGAGTGAGGAAATGCCTTCACATACGCGTGCCCGGGGATTTCTTGCATTCTGTCTCATCCCCTCATTGCTGCTATTTGCTTTGTTTGTCCTTGTTCCTATCGTTTGGTCAATCTATTACGGCTTTTTTAGCTGGAAAGGGATTGGGGCGGCAAAGTTTATCGGGCTGGACAATTACAAAGAAGTGCTGCATGACCCAGTCTTTTGGGGAGCGCTTAAAAATAATGCCATCGTGATCTGTGCGTCCCTGTTTGGGCAAGTGCCGATCGCTCTATTCCTGGCCCTGCTGCTCAGTAAGTCGAATATGTTCCAACGTTTCGTACGCTCTGCCGTGTTTATGCCGATGGTTTTGTCCTCCGTCGTTGTCGGATTAATCTGGGGATACATCTATCAACCGCAAATCGGTATTTTCAATTTGGTGTTGGATTATCTCGGACTTGGTTCCTTCAAAAAAGAGTGGCTGGCCGATCCTAAGTTTGCTATTTACTCGATTTCTCTGCCCATCGTTTGGAACTATATCGGTCCTTATCTGGTTATGTTTATAGGGGCTTTGAAAAATATTCCGGGAGAGATTGATGACGCGGTGAAGATCGACGGTCCAGGTCCGTTCCGCAAGTTGTTCGCCGTAAAACTTCCTTTAATTTGGGATATTATCAAGGTAGCAGTCGTGCTTTGCATTTCCGGAAGTTTAAAATCGTTCGACCTTGTTTATGTAATGACAGGCGGCGGACCGGCTCATTCAACCGAACTTCTCGCCACATATATGTACAACAATACCTTTGCCATATATCGTTACGGCTACGGCAGCGCTATCAGCGCTACCATTCTGATCATCAGTCTTGTACTCGTTGCAGGCAGCCAGTTTCTGATGAAGGGGAAATCCAGATAGGAGGAACGACAACATGGTGCCGAAGCGAACCGCAGCAATCCAGACGGTCTGGACGAACGGCCAAGCTTCAATCGGCTTCCGCCGGTTGAAGAGCGCCTTGAAAAACGCTCTGCTTTTTGTATATGCTATTTTCACTTTATATCCGCTTATCTGGCTTTTTATTAATGCGTTCAAAACGAACGATGAAATTTACAGCGAACCGTTTGCCTTGCCAAACCAATGGCATTGGGAAAATTTTACCCGGGCATGGGAGGTTTCCGGCATGGGAACCGCTATGATCAATTCGATCATCGTAACGGTTTTGGCGCTGGCATTAACATTGCTTCTTGGTGCATTAAGCGCCAATGCCATTGCCAGATTCGATTTCAAGCTGAAGGTGCCGATCGTAGGTTTGTTTCTGATCGGCATGTTAATTCCGATTCACAGCACGCTCGTTCCGCTTTTCATTCTGATGAAGAAGGCTCACCTGCTCGATACGTATAGCGCACTCATATTGCCCTATGCAGCACTTGAACTGCCGCTTGCGATATTCGTGATTTCCGCTTTTATGTCATCTCTGCCTAAAGAAATCGAAGAGGCGGCTTTTATTGATGGAACCGGTTACTGGGGCATTTTTTGGCGGATGATGCTGCCGCTTTCCGCCCCGGCTATCGCTACAGTTTCCATTTTGGGTTTTCTGCGTTTTTGGAACGATTTCGCTTTTCCGCTTGTGTTTATAAATAAGACATCGCTCAAAACGCTGCCGCTTAGTTTGTCGGTCTTTTCCAACGGCTATTCTACCGACTACAGCTTGACAATGTCCGCAATGGCGCTCGCAGTGCTGCCTACGATCTTGATCTATTTGTTCTTTCAAGAACAAATCATGAAAGGGATGGTTGCAGGAGCCGTAAAAGGATAATTATTAAACCGGAGGGCTACTTATGAGCACGATCATAAAATTTCCTGAAAACTTTATATGGGGTGTTTCTACATCCGCTTATCAAATAGAAGGCGCACTGAGCGAAGACGGGCGCGGCACCAGCATATGGGATACGTTAGCGGCAATTCCGGGACGCATTTATAACGGCGATGACGCAAGCGTCGCTTGCGACAGTTATCACCGCTATGAAGAAGATATATTGTTAATGAAAGAGCTCGGCGTGAAGGCTTACCGTTTCTCCGTTTCTTGGCCGCGTATTTATCCGCAGGGCAGCGGCGAGGTGAACCAACAGGGTCTGGATCATTATAAGAGGCTTGTTGCCAAACTGCTTGAAAACGGTATCGAACCGTTCTGTACGCTTTATCATTGGGAGCTGCCGCAGGCGCTGCAGGAGAAAGGCGGTTGGGAAAACCGCGAGACGATCCAGGCTTTCGTCCAGTTTGCGGAAACGATGTTCCGTGAATTCAACGGTTTGATCAAGCACTGGATGACCTTTAACGAGCCATGGTGTATCGCGATCAACGGCCATCTTTTGGGCAGACACGCGCCAGGCATTCAAAGCTGGCAGTCTGCTATCCAAGTGGCACACCACGTGATGGTAGCGCACGGCCGGTCGGTTCGCCGTTTCCGCGAGCTGGACACGCAGGGACAGATCGGGTATGCGCCGGATATGTACTGGTATGAGCCGTTTTCCCGCAGGCAAGAGGATGTGGATGCTGCTTACCGTGCATTTACAATCTATAACTGGTTTGTTGAGCCCGTATTTACAGGAAAATATCCTGAAGAAATGGCGGCATGGTTCAAAACAAAAGGGGCGGAACCGATTATCGAGCCCGGAGATATGGAAATAATGAAGGAAAAGATCGACTTTCTCGGCTTAAACTTTTATGGCGGCAACATCGTCCGGCATAAGCCAGGCAACAATTATTTGGATCTCGAGCATGTGGACCTCGGTTACGATAAGTCTGACAAAGGCTGGTTTATATTTCCGGAAGGGCTTTACCTGATGCTAAATTGGTTAACGGACCGGTTCGGTCAAATTCCGATTTACATTACAGAGAACGGTGCTTGTTACAATGACGAGGTCGTGAACGGGGTCGTGAACGACACCTCCCGTATCGGGTTTCTTCAAAACCATGCGGCCGAATTGGGGCGGGCCATCGAGTCGGGAGTCAACCTGAAGGGATACCTCACATGGTCGCTGCTGGACAACTTCGAATGGGCATTCGGATACTCTTGCCGTTTCGGTCTCGTGCATGTGGATTACCGCACGCTTAAACGCACACCGAAAGAAAGCTTCTATTGGTATCAAAAATTGATCCGTAAAAACTGGCTTGAGCTGGAGAGTCGTTAAAAGGTCAAGCGGCCGTCTCAAAAGCGGCAAGCTCGATGAAGACATAGTTCGCTTACGCGTGCAGACTTGCAAAAGACTGCGCGCGTTTTACTTATTTATGCCACTTGTAGTTTCCTTGTGCCGGGTCCGGGTTCAACAGCATATCGATGGAAGGCACACGGATTAGTCTATAGGGGATTCCATCTTCATATTCTAGAAAAGCAGAGAATAGGGGGATGGTAATGAGAATTCGAATTGCCAGCGACCATGATACGCTCAGCATCATCGCCGAGGAGCAGCATATTCCCATTGCAGATCTTCTTTCCTTCAATCCGCATATTCAAAACCCGGATCAGTCTATCGCCGGCTATACCGTCTATTTGCAGGGGCCATCCGCCAGAATCGTACCGGAAACGGATCAAGGCAGCCTCCCAGCTTGTCCTGCGGAAAAGGTGGAGCCGCTCTATAATTGGCTTCCGCTGACGCCGCTTGCGGAAATGGAAAATACCGAATACGACGTCCTGATTATCGGAACGGGCGCCGGCGGAGGCACCGCCCTATGGCGGCTGTGCGAGCATTGGAAAGCTCAAAATAAACGTATCGGCATCATAGACCGCGGAGACCTGCTGCTGCCTACGCATGCCCGTAACCTGCCGATGATGAATACGGAACGGCTTACGAGATATTTTACAACGGTATCGCGGCCGCTGCCGGGGTCTGAGCCGGAATATCCGGGAGCGAGACAGGTGTTTGCCGCGGGCGGGAGAACTTTATTTTGGTATACGTTTGCGGTCCGGATGAATTTAGCTGCTCTGGCGGAGTGGCCCATCCCTGTTGACGAGATGGAAAGCTACTACAACATGGCAGAGCAGCTTATGAATGTGACCAGAACTTTCACGGTGGATGCCACCTTTACGGAAGTTTTGCTGGACCGGCTCTGGCAGGGCGGTTATTCAAACGCGGCCCATATTCCGCTGGCAGCCGATTTGGTTCCGAGTGCTTATGGGCGAATTCATGCCGATGTGTTCACCAGCTCCATTTCTTTCCTATCAATAGCGCTTAATTTAAAGGCATTCGATCTGGCGGTGAATGCGCGTGCCGTGGAAGTTATTCATGATCAAGGAAAAGTGACCGGTGTAAAAGTGATGTCTCCCGACAAAACCGCTTTTACGCTCAAAGCGAAAACCGTTATTTTGTCGGCGAGCACCTTCGAGACGCCGCGCCTGCTGCTTCATTCAGGAATCGGCAATCAGGCGATAGGCCATTATTTGATGAATCATACTTTGATACAGGCGACGGGAAGCATCAACCGTCTCCAATTTCCTTTTCCGCTTGGAACGCTTGGCATTATGGTGCCATCTACCGTGCAAAAGCCCTATCTGCTGCTGATGGCCGGTCCGGGCGGCTTTTATTGGCATCAAACGACCGAAGTGAGACCGCTTGCGTTACAAGAATCGGTTTTATTTTTCGGTTACGGCAAAGTCAGCCCGCGGTACGAGAACAAGGTTGCTTTGAATCCTTACCGGAAGGATGAATACGGTGTGCCGGAAATCGAAGTGCATTTTTCCTTGAGCGAGGAAGAGCAGGACATTGTACGCCAGCTGGCGGAAGGCATACGGGATGTTGCGGAGGTGACGGGCATTCAGCTGGAGTCGCGTAACGGCAGGCCGCCGATTTGTCAGTCGCCTCTCGGAGAAGTGAATCATGATTCTGGAACTTGCCGGATCGGGCTTGATCCGACCACTTCTGCGGCCGACCCTTACGGCCAAATTCGGGGAATTTCCGGTCTGTTCGTGGCCGATAACAGCGCCTTGCCGTACATAGGAGCCGAAAATCCGACCCTAACAACCGTAGCTCTGGCGATTCGTACAGCAGATTATATTGCCCGCATGCAGAGCTGATCAGATCCGGAAAGAAAGAGGGAGTTCCAATGCCGACAGGGCAGAGAAAGCCAATTATTAAACCCGGAACCTTCTCATTTATTGCTGCTGCTGATCGCATGCGATCTACCTACGACTGCTACAATGAACAAATCCTCTCTCATTCGATACCAGTCGATTTTGATTTTATCGGCGAGTCGATCACGCAAAATTGGGATTTGCAGGTCTATTTCCGTTCACCGGGCAAGTTTATCATCAATCGCGGGATTTCCGGGGACATTTCAGACACCATGTTCCGACGGTTTCCGGCAGACGTTATTCAGTTAAAGCCCCAATATGTTCATATTTTAGGAGGGACAAACAACACATGGAGGCTGGATGCCGTCGAAATGAACCAGAGAAGAGCCCCCGAGCAAATCTATTATGACATTTTAAGAGATTTTACGATGATGGTGCAGCTGTCCAAGAAAAACGGCATTATGCCCATTGTCGCTTCGTGTCTTCCTTCGGGCAGAAATATTCCTTGCTTTCACTTTGAACCCATTATTCAATGCCCCAATTACAGTACCGATATCCGCAACGAATTGCTCTATGCTTCGAACGATGCGCTCAAAAAAATGGCTGAATATGAGAAAGTCATCTATATTGATTATCATGCCTATTTAGCGGGGCCTGACGGAAAAACGCTGCGGCCCGAACTGGCGGATGATTCCCTGCACCCTAATGTGCTTGGCTACAACATTATGGCAGACGTGTTGCGCAGAAGCTTGTCAGTATATGGAATTGTTATTTAATTGGTCGCGCAGGAGGGGGCTGGTACAGGCGACCGGAAGGTTATTTGTATCAGTCTTTTTGTGCTGTCCGAGGACACAGTGGTGGGGGGATAAAGCAAAAAGTTTTCTCTATTTTTGCTGAATGGGCTAGTTTGCGAGGATTAAAGAAAATAATTATCTCTAATTTTGCAGAAGCGGCTCGTTAAAGGGCATATGGCGCGATACCGGGAGGAATATTTAATACCGTTGTTTCCTCATTCGTTCGCCAATCGCCAAAGAACAGCGCCTCCTCCTGCTCCGTCTCCAACGATAGGAGATCGTAGCGGGTTCGGCTAACTGTATGCTACTTGGCACCAAAAGATTTTAAATAATCCAGGCTGATTGCCGCGCTCTTCAACGGATGCTGGCTTTCGTCCTGTTCTACGAAGTAATACTTCACGCCTGTTTCGCGGGCTTTTTTCAAGATCCCTCGGTAGGGGATAATTCCTCGTCCTACTTCCGTGAATTTCCCGGATTTATCGACGTCCTTGATATGTAAGAGCTCGACTCTTCCTTTGTAGGACTCGAGCACTTCAATAGGATTAGCCCCCGCTTTCTGAACCCAGCCAAGGTCAAGCTCAGCCTTTAACAGTTCGCTCCCCACTTGTTCAAAAATGCGGTCCAAGATATACTTTCCGTCCACTTTATGGAATTCTTGCGCGTGATTGTGATAGACCAACTGGAAACCGCTTTTTTTGATTTCGGTCCCTGCATTTTTCAATAACTCAATCAAGGATTGGGATTTTTGCTCATCCAGCAGCGTTTCTTCGGAAACTATACGAAGGACGATGTAGTTGGCGCCAATCGCGCGCGCGAATTGAATTGTTTCCTTCAATCTGTCGGGGGCCAGGTCACCCTGAGAAACATGCATCGAAACGGCTCGCAAACCAAGCTGATCCAACATTTTTCTCTGTTCTGGTGCCGGGATTTCCTCAATGCCAATCACATTGGCGGGTATGAGCTCGACCGTTTGATAGCCCAAGTCAGCAATTTTTTTCAGAGTTCCGAAGTAATCTTTTTTGAGTTCGTTTCTGACCGTATAAAGCTGCAAGCCCGGCGGAATTAACATAACCTCCCACATTTTCATTCCGATTCTCTGAAACTTCACTTTTTTTCCCACCTTACGTTTTTTATTTTAAAAAATCCGAATCGGTTATTGTGATTACACTGCGTTCGGATTTCAGAAGGGAAATTAAAGATGTATGAAAACATTAGCAGATCGGATGAATTGGCTCAGCATATCCGTAAACCGGTTCGATTCCATGCGGAGAGGCAGTCCATTTGATGGCATTCGCGATCACTTTCAATACATCTTTGTTGTAATAAGTTGGGTTCGTCTCATGTCCCGGCCGAAAATAAAAGATTTTCCCTAGTTCCCGGAAAAATGCGCACCCGCTGCGGAACACTTCCCCGCCCTCGAACCAACTGACAAATACGAGTTGATCCGGTGCGGGGATGCCAAAGAACTCGCCATACATTTCTTCCTGCTCAATCTCAAAATGTTGACCGACTCCTTCAGTAATGGGATGGGCAGGGTCGACCGCCCACAATATTTCCTTCCTGTTATCGGTCCTTACTTTTATAGCACAGCTGGTGCCCATCAGTTTCCTGAAAATTTTCGAAAAGTGCGCTGAATGCAGCACGATCAATCCCATTCCTCGTAGGACGTTTCCATGAACCCTTTCGACAATATCATCACTTACCTTGTCGTGGTGTTTATGCCCCCACCAGATCAAGACATCGGTGTTCTTCAATGTTTCTTGTGTCAAGCCGTGTTCCGGCTGATCCAACGTGGCCGTACGTATCTGGAATCCGTAGGGCTCAAGTCCTCTGTGAAGGGCAGTATGGATTCCATTCGGATACACTTTCGCGACCGACGGTTCCGTCCTCTCCTGCACGTACTCGTTCCATATCGTCACTCGCACCGTTTTCATCTCCCCGTATGTTCTGCTGCCGATTGTCGCTTTGAACATGTTCTCTTTCCTCCCGATTTAAATTCGGTGCCATTAATAGGAATGAAATATCCATATAAATACGGCTGTACCTGCGCGTATCCGGTCTTGGCTGATAATGTCACAGTTCTGTAAAAGAACGCAGCCTCTGCACTTTAGTTTATTACTATGCATTGTAGCGCATGCATATTTTGAGCCCTTGAAGAAAAATCCGTCGTCAAAATAGGGATTGATAGGTTATAGGGCATTGTTGCATAACCGCCGATTCATAACAGATGAACTTCCGTGCTGTTTAAGTCGGCCTTTGATTGCGTACGAACTTCGATAAAGCTCATAATAATTCCCTCGCACACGTAGGATGTATGAGACGAATTCCAATTGGGGAAATGAGTGGCTTGCGGATTTAATTTGCCGATGAAAAGGAAATGTCAAGCAATAACCATGTATCCCGGGGATGGTTTATGGTTTAGACGGCGAGATGAACGATAAGGATGTGACATCGATGCGGATTTATGTGGCAGACAAAAGCGATACACTCAGAAATATCGCTCAAAAGTTTCACATCAACCTATCAGATCTGATAACTTTAAACTCGCGAATTCCCGATCCGGATCATCCTCTTGCCGGATTTCCCGTTTATCTTCCCCTCGCTCCTTCCTATTCGGAGCCCGGCATTATCACTCCTGCCCCGGTTTCCGAGGCATCTTGGATACCGACAAGCTCCTTAGAGAAAATGAGTCAAACCGAGTATGATGTACTTATCGTAGGCACCGGCCCAGGCGGAGGTGCGGTACTCTGGCGATTGTGCGAACAATGGAGAAACAACGGCAAGAAAATCGGTGTCGTCGAAGCGGGAAATCAGCTCCTGCCAACTCATGCACGAAATATCGAAACCGTGAACTTTAAGCGTTGGTTCGACTTGGCGCATAACAGTCCGCGTTTCAAAATTCCGGTCGCCGGTACAAAGTTTGTGCAGCTCATCGCTGTCGGAGGCAGGTCATTGATCTGGACGGCGGTCAGTCCGCGCATGTATCTTGCGCCTCAGCAATGGCCTGTACCCCAATGGGAGATGGACATGTATTATCGTATCGCCGAGCAAGCCATGAATGTTTCAAATGTATATACCGCAGGTTCCCCGATTAACCAAATTTTCCTAAATCGGCTTCGGAACGGCCAGTATCCCTCAGCGATGAACGAGCCGCTGGCCGCTGATTTGGAACCGACCAGGTACGGCGAGATTCACTCTAACGTCTTTTTCAGCTCGATCTCGTTTCTCGCCAAAGCGCTGTATCGAAAGCCGTACGATTTGGCGGTTCTGGCCCGCGCCGTACAAGTGGTAACTGAAAAAGGGCGTGTCGCAGGCGTTCATGTGATGACACCCGATAAACGATCCTATGTTCTGAAAGCGAAAACTGTCGTCCTGAGTGCAAGTACTTTCGGAACTCCACGCATCCTTCTGAATTCAGGGATCCGAGGAAACGCGATCGGCCATTATCTGATCAATCACTCGGCGGTCAGAGGAACATTCAAATTCAATCGCAAAGATTATCCGTATGTATTAGGTCCGATAGGCATATTGATTCCCGAAACCGAGAAGCTTCCTTACCAAGTGCTGGTGGAAGGACCGATCGATTATCAGTTTTATCATGACAAACAGATCCCGTTCCAAGAAGAAATGGATGTGTTTATTGGCGGCTTCGGTACGGTTGAGCCGCGGTACGAAAACAAAGTTACACTCGATCCGTACAGACGCGACGAATACGGGATGCACGAGCTGCAAATTCAATTTGATTACAGTGAAACTGACAAAGCCATTCTTGGGCAGGCAGCGGAAGAGGTAAAACGGGTTACGTCCGTGATTGGAGCCCCGCTCGTCTCTTTAGCCCCCGATGAGCCGATCGCAGGCGACCACGAAGCCGGGACCTGCCGGATGGGCGACGATCCAGCCACCTCAGCAACCGACCGGTACGGGCAAATTCATGGTGTACCCGGTCTCTATGTAGCGGATAACAGCATTTTTCCGGTTATGGGCGCAGCAAATCCAACGCTCACGATGGTGGCTCTTGCCATACGCACGGCGGATAATATCATCCGGAAGCTCAAATGAGACCTAAGGGGTTCGTTGTATCCAACCACTAAACAGGACTGTCCTCCCGGGAAGAATCTTAGCGGGAGGACAGTCCTGTTTCTGACCTGTAAAATTACAGCACGTTCAAGTGCGGAATCACTAGTCCGCCGTAAGCGAATGCGATAACGATTACGATTGCAGGATGAATCTTGCGGAACTGCATCGCCCAGAAGGCGGCGGCTGCAATGATGAGCGATTGAATGATGCCGATCGATTCGACCGAGCTTTGAGCCATTTGCCAGGTTAGGAGCAGCATCATGATGGCGATGACGGGCTGCACGAGCAGGGTCATCCCTTTCACGACCGGTGATTGACGATGCTTCTGCAGCACTTTGAGCAGCAGAATGAGAGCTGCTGCCGACGGCACGATCGTTGCCGCCAAGGCGGCAAGCATGCCGGCCCAGCCGCCGATGTCGTAACCGATAAACGCGGCGATTTTTGTCGCAATGGGTCCCGGGAGCGCGTTTCCTAGTGCAAGAATGTTGGAGAATTCCACAGGTGTCGCCCACTTATGGTTTGATACGATTTCCCGGTACATGAGCGGAATGGAAGCGGGACCGCCGCCGTAGCCGAGCACGTTGGCAATAAAGAAGCCGATTACTAAATTAATCCAGTCCACGGGTCACGCCCTCCTTCTGTTGAGCGCTGCGCAGCTGCTTCTGTTGTTTTCTGCGCTGTAGGGCGGCGACCGTTCTCAAATGAAAGGCGCCGTAGCCAAGAAATAATAGAATGACGATAGCGGGGTGAATATGAATGCCCTGCAGCAAGCCGAACGCTAAAGCAAAAAAAACGAAGCCAACGTATTTGCCGAGTCCTTTGACGGCCCGTTCGCCGAATTCATAAGCCATCATGCCAAGCATGACGGCAATAACGGGCGTTACCGCACCGATCATCCCCTGAATGAATGCGGCGCTGCTCAGAAACTGGACAGTCGTTAACAGCAAAATCATCGCTGCACCGGAAGGGACAATATGGGCAAGTACGGAAACGATTGCGCCTAATGTTCCTTTTTCCCGATAGCCGAGATAAGCTGCGATCTTCGTTGCGATTGGCCCGGGCAATGCGTTGGCAAGCGCAAGAATTTCACCGAATTCCTCGTCTTCAATCCATTTGTAATGGGAAACCGCTTCGTATCGAATGAGCGGAATAACGGAGGGGCCGCCGCCATATCCAATAATGCCCGTTTTCATCATGGCCCACGACAGCTGCATATAACGGTTATTCATGATTTTACTCGCCATGGTCTACAGCCTCATTCCCATGCGGCTCTTGTAACGATTAATAAGGATCTGGCAGTCGACGCTCATAATGCCGGGCAGCGTGTAAATCTTATCTCTCAGAAATTGCTCCATCTCCTGATTGTTGCGAAATAGACCGTGCATATGCAATTTGCTCGGTCCGGTCATGTGGTAAAGGCTTGTGACAAATGGCTCTGTCGATAACTGATCGGCTACGGCATGCAAATGCTTAGGCTCAACCTCTACGTTAAAAAAAGCGGATACGTGAATGCCGATTCGTTCAGGATTGATCACGGCCGTAAACCGTTCGATAACGCCGCCATCCATTAATGCATTGATTCGGGATTGGACGGCTACCCGCGATAAGCCGATTTCCTTCGCCAGGTCAGTGTAAGATATTCTTCCATTCATATTAAGTTCAGTTATGATTCTGCGGTCGATATCATCAATTGTTATAGAAATAGTATCATCAAGCGGTTTCGGTTGCACTTGTTTACCAGCTCCTGTTCCATTTCACGGCGTTTCAAGGTGTCTTGTAATAACACGTTTTAATTACCATATGTATAAATATATACGCATTCCCATACGTTTTCAACAAAAAAAATCGAAATTGATTACATTTTAGTTGCCTATCATCTGCCGGGATGGTATTTTAAACTCATATACAATGTTATATTATCTATCATAAAAAATAAATGCTTTACGAGTTTTAATTTCACCGAGAACTTTTGGGAGTGATATCCGTGAATCAGTCTGTAATCGGAACAAAAACAATGATTGTAAGTCCTCATTATTTAGCTACTGCGGCAGGAGCCCGCATTTTGGAGCAGGGCGGCAATGCGTTTGATGCCGCAGTCGCAGTCAGCGCATGCCTCGCCGTCGTCTACCCGCATATGACGAGTCTCGGAGGAGATTCGTTTTGGCTCAGCTATCAGCAGTCGGAAGGGAAGGTGCGCGGCTATAATGCCAGCGGCCGCTCTGGCTACAACGCCAACATAAGCGCATATGCAGGCCTGGCCGCAATTCCGAATCGGGGTATTGGCAGTATCGTAACCGTGCCCGGCATGGTAGACGGCTGGGATGCGGTTCACCGCGAGTACGGCCGCCTGGGATGGGCGCAGGTACTCGCTCCAGCCATTGAATATGCCGAAAATGGTTTTCCGATGTCGAAGGATCAATATCAGAATACCGTTCATAATGAAGCCGTGCTCGCAAGGACGCTCGAGACAGCAAATATTTACCTGCCTGGCGGGCAGGCGATCAAGCCTGGCAAGCGATTTAAGCAGCCTGCGCTTGCGAAGACGCTGCGCCGCTTAGCGGAGTTTGGGCGGGATGAATTTTATAAGGGCGAGACAGCAAAGGAAATAACGAATTTCCTGGGCAATCATGATGGACTTCTGACACCTGATGATTTTGCCGACCACCATGGCGATTGGGTAACGCCGGTTGAGGGCTCCTACCGGGGCTATACCCTTCATCAGATGCCTCCCAACTCGCAGGGCTTTACCGGTATTATGGCGCTGCAAATATTGGAGCAGTTTAAACTTGGGGAAATTGAGCATGGCTCGCATGATTACTACCAGCTGTGTGTTGAAGCGCTTAAGCTAAGTTTCCGCGACCGGAACAAATATTTATCCGATCCGGCATTTACGAATGTGCCGCTTGATCAGCTTCTGGACAAAGGCTATGCAGCAAGGCTGGCTGCTTCGATCGAGCTTGACCGGGCCTCAACGGAAAAATCGGAGGTGCTCGGCAGCGACACTGCCTATGCGGCCGTTGTAGATGGAGAGGGAAATTCAGTTTCCTTTATTCAAAGCCTGTATTTTGAGTTCGGTTCGGGTGTTGTGGCAGGCAATACGGGTGTATTGCTGCAGAACCGCGGCTCGTTCTTCTCGCTGGACCCTAATCATGTAAACAGCCTGAAGCCAGCCAAAAGGACGTTCCATACGCTAATGCCGGCGATGGCCTGCCGGGACGGCAAACCTGCAGTGCTATACGGCACGCAGGGCGGGGAAGGGCAACCGCAGACGCAGACGGCGATTTTTACCCGGATGATCGACTACGGCATGGACCCGCAGCAAGCGATTAACGAGCCCAGGTGGGTATGGGGCCGGACTTGGGGAGAGCCAACGCAGGAGCTGAAAATAGAAGGACGCGTGTCCGCTGAAGTGTTGGAATCACTGGCGCAAGCGGGCCATCTCGTGCGCAAGGTGAATGATTTCGACGGCATTATGGGGCATGCCCATGCTATTATGCGCGACGAGCAGGGCTTCCTGCAGGGCGGATCGGACCCGCGCTGCGATGGGGCGGCAATTGGTTGGTGAAGCCCATTACGAGTGACTTGGAGGTTGGAATATAGATGAATCAAAGCTGGAATGCGTATGCGAATGAACGGCTGGCTGTAGAGCCGCTGGCAGAAGGAAGCTTGAGCGGCAGGACGTTTGCGGTTAAGGATGTATTTGACATTGCCGGCCACACGCCGGGAGCGGGCAACCCGGATTGGCTGCGGACGCACGGACCGTCGGCTCATCACGCCGCGGTCGTACATAAGCTGCTTAGAAACGGCGCGAGGCTGGAGGGTACGACCATTACCGATGAATTGATGTACAGCATTAATGGTGAGAACGCTCATTACGGCACGCCGATGAATCCCAAAGCGCCGGGCCGCATTCCCGGCGGTTCCTCCAGCGGTTCGGCGGTTGCGGTATCGGCGGGTTTGACAGACTTCGCCATTGGTACCGATACGGGCGGTTCGGTTCGCGTGCCAGCTGCGTATTGCGGCATATATGGCATACGGCCAACGCATGGGGCCGTAGATGCGAGCGGTCTTATTCCGCTTGCGCCAAGCTTCGATACGGTGGGCTGGATGGCCAAAGGCGGGCAGACGCTGCTTGATGTGGGACGTGTGCTGCTGAGTCCGCAGGAGAGCGGCGGAGCCGGTTTTCCGAAAATGCTGTTCGCGCAGGATTTATGGTCATTAGCGGACGGGCACTCATCTGCTGCTGCGTCGCGTTATTTTCAGGCGATGCGAGAATTGGCGCAGAAGCATGAGGATGTCATTGTTGCGCCGAACGGCCTGCGGGAGTGGATGGATGCTTTTCGCATCATTCAGGGGCTGGAAATTTGGCGTGAGCATCAGGAATGGATTACGCGTGAGCGGCCATCCTTCGGACCGGGCATTGCCGAGCGGTTTGCTTGGGCCAGTACGCTTAAGCTGGAGGAAAGCGGCGCGGCGTTTACGGTGCGGGAAGAGGTGCGGAATAGAATGAATGAGCTGCTCGGAGATGATACCGTGCTTGTTGTGCCAACTGTGCCTGCAATAGCCCCGCTTCTTCATTTGACGGGCCCGGAAATCGAGCAGCGCCGTGTGCGGACGCTCGAAATGTGCTGCGTGGCCGGACTTGCCGGACTGCCTCAGGTGACGGTGCCGATTACGGGCGAGCTGGGCTGTCCGATCGGGATATCTTTTATTGCGGGCCGGGACCAAGATTTGAGACTGCTCGAATGGGTGGCTGACAGCGTGGAAGCACGAATGAAGCTGCTGAGCGAATGAGAGGAGCGTTATTCTGTGAAGCTATCGACTGTAAAAGTTAATGGGCAGGAGCTTGCCGCGCTTCCGTGCGCGAACGGGCTTGTTCTTATAGAAACAATTAATGAAGCGGAAGGGACGGGCTGGAGCAAGGAGCTGTTCGAGCTTATTCGTCTTGGCGAGCTGGAGGCTGTAACCCATTGGTATGAAGAGGGCGGTAAGGAAAAGCTGAAGCAGTTGGCGGCTATCCCCCATGCTGAGGTGGAATACGCGCCTCTTTATCGTCATCCGCGCAAAATTTGGGGTATCGGCCTGAACTATGTGAAGGATGCCGCCGAGCTTGCGGCAGCTGATCCGAGTGACGAGCCTGTCAGCTTCATGAAGCCGGATACGACTATTATCGGACCATGCGATGCGATTCGCATTCCGCAAGGGGCCGGGCAAATAACGGCGGAAGCTGAGCTCGGCATCATTATCGGCAAGACATGCAAAAACATAACAGAGGCCGAGGTATACGATGTCATTGCTGGCTATACGACGACGATCGACGTAACGGCATCGGACATTCACGCCAGAAATCAACGATACTTAACGAGAGCCAAAAGCTTCGACACCTTCTTCAGCTTTGGGCCGCAGCTGATTACGAAGGATGAATTTCCCGATCCGCTTGACCTTCAAGTGGAGACGGCGCTTAACGGCAAGGTCGCGCACCGGAACAAAGTGTTCAACATGAAATTTCGTCCTTGGTATGCCGTTGCCTTTCATTCGCAGGTGATGACGCTGCTGCCAGGCGATATTATTATGACAGGTACCCCGGGCGCTGTCGTTATCCGTGATGGCGATATGGTGGAATGCCATATCGATGGCTTCGAGCCGCTGCGTAATCCTGTCCGGGATTGAGGCTCGCGGATAGCTGCGGGGCAGAGAGGCAGGCGGTTTCTCCAAAAGAAATCGGCTGCCTCTTCGCGCTGTGCGCTAACCTGTAATTGCAGCTTGCTAGCTAGGCTGAAACCTGCTATAAATAAGTAAGTAAATAACGGTTATTTGGAGGAGAGACTTATGATCAACGTATTTCCCGCTGCTGAGCGGCATTCGGCAGATCTTGGCTGGCTGCGCAGCCAGCCAAGCTTCTCATTCGGTGCCTATTATGATCCGAATCGCACGGGCTTTAGTGTCATGCGTGTATGCAATGACGATTATTTAGCTCCTGGAAAAGGCTTTGGCGCCCATCCCCACAGCGACATGGAAATTGTATCTATCGTATTAAACGGTCTAATCAGGCATGAAGATAATTTGGGCAACTCCGTCGTATCCTCGTTTGGGGAAGTGCAGCGTATGTCGGCCGGTACAGGTGTCATCCATACGGAAATTAACGCCTCGGAGGAAGAGGAGCTGCGTTTGCTGCAGCTGTGGTTCATGCCGAAGGAACGGGGCGTCGCGCCATCCTATGAAGCCAGCCGGTTCGATCCTGCCAAGCTGCATAACGCGCTGCTCCCTGTCGTATCCGGTCAAGCGCTGGAACAGACGGCTTCAATCGGTCAAAATATGACGATCTATTTAAGCAAGCTGGAGCAGGGGAAGCAGCTCGATTACGCAGGGGAGCCCGGGCGCAAGCAATTTATATATATCGTCGAGGGTGAGCTTCAGGTGCATGGTGAAACGCTGGCGGCAGGCGATACGGCGCAGATTGAAGCTGCGGATGAGCTTGTGCTTGCGGCCAAGGAACAGGCTTTTTTTATGCTCATCGATTTGCCGTAAGCTTTCGAAGTAAGTTTGCATTCGCAAACTTTTAAGGATACGCTTTCGAAGTAAGTTTGCATTCGCAAACTTTTAAGGAGGGGTTCAAAATGAAACAAACGTTTCTGGTTAAGCACGCGGTGGGCGGGCGGATGTTTATCGATTCGAGTAAGCAGGATGTTGCGTATACGATTGTTCCGCAAGGAGATGGCTCGAGGTTTACGGTCAGTGTGGCATGGAGTGAGAAGATCGAAGAGCTGCTTGCCTGTAAGGATGAGCTTAACGTGTTTGTTTTCCAGGAGTTCGACGATCAGCCTACGCTGAAAATCTGGTATTACGTCAAGGACGGTCTAGTGGAATATGACGTTGAACAAAGCAGCTTGACGATAGTTGCGGATTCGCGTATTGAATATTATCCTCATCAATATTCAACCTAAACGAGCTGATGCCACCTAAGGGATGGCATCAGCTCGTTTACCTGTGTTCGATTTTACTTATTCGTGCTGTGCTGTTTATTGCCGAGCATTTTTGCCGGGCTGCCATTGCCTCTGCGTCTCTTATTAAGCTCGGCCTTGTGCTGCGTCGCCTTTACCTTTGCAACAAACTCGCTTGTGCTTTCCAACTCCGTCATCCTCCTCCGTTTTAGTCTTGTTGCACAACTTCATTTATTAGAATATCCAACAATCAAAAAATCAGGCGTTCAGGCCATATTTTTGTGAAATAGCGATTGAATATTGCGCTTGTCCTCCTTTATGATACCTTTATGTGCTTCATGGACAGCATAGTGTCGTACAGCAAACTTTTTGACAAGTCATACATAGATGCGGCACTACGAATCAACGATAAACGACAAACGAGCGGAGCGAAGGACGTTATGTTTAGAGTAATTGCGCGGGGACATATTAGCGATGGCTTTGAAAAAGAAGCGATAGAAGCGGTAAAACGTGAGACAGCCGTACATCAGCTTATTGAACAAGGCGAAATCATGACGGTAGGCTGTTTTAAATGGGAACGCAACGTCTTCATTTACTGCGAATGCGTAAACCGAATGATCGAGCCGGAGGAGCTGCTGCCGGACACGGCGCCCTATCTGGAACAATGGCCGGGTCAGCCGGACAAGCGGAAGTGGATTCCAATGATCGACGTCTTTCATTTTAACGAGCCGGCGGGCATTGACCATTGGCTTCGCAAAGAGGCCGTAGAACGGCGCGTAGGCAGAGTGGCGCACTTGAAGCCGGAGATGGCTGCGAGCTACATTTATTATCATTATCAGCTGCAGGAGGAGCGGGCCTTCCATGGACCGAAATACGAAATCATTGCGCTGCATGAAAACCTGCTGTTCGGATATCAGGAATTCCCTGCTGTAATTGAGGAACCGGTACTTCCTGGAAAATTAAGCACGACAGGAACGCCGGCCAATTGGAGCGATTCCCGGATGGACCTGCATTTTCAACCATGGGAGGACGGATATTTGTATTTCAAACCGGTGGAGCAGCTGTTTGCCTACTACTGTGATCTTCCGAAAAAAAGGCGCTAAGGTTTAGGCTGATATTTGCCTTTATTGGATGAAATATGGTACAATAAGATCAATTGCAAGTTTGAAGCAAATATTCAAAATACACTGCTGTTTATAAATGATAACTGCCCCTTACTTACTTAAGTTCGAGGCAGTTTTTCCTTTTTTAGCGCGAAGGGGGCTGACCATGTACAATCGTAAAAAACCGCTTGAAGAAATTCCGGAAGAAAACACGAAGGTATGGACATGCGAGTCTGAAGGGTGCAACAGTTGGATGCGCGATAACTTTGCGTTTGATCACGTTCCTACTTGTTTGATATGCCATGCACCAATGGTCAGCGGCTTGAAGATGCTGCCAGCGCTCAATAACTCCAATAACGACATGAAGACGATCAAGAAGGGCACACCGATTATGTAGGTGGTCTTCATTACAGAAAGAAGCCAAGCTTCATACGAAAGGCTAACGCCTTCCGTACAGAGCTTGGCTTTTTTCTGTTTGTGCTGCCAGGTGTTTCGCTGGCCGCATGTCATTTATTCTGTTTACGATACTCATTAGGCGATTGCTCCAACATTTTCTTAAACACCTTGCTGAAATATTTCTCGTCGGTGTAACCGACCATTAGGGCAATTTGAGAAATCTTTAAATTCGGGTTTAACAGCAGCAGCTTCGCTTTTTCAATACGGATTCGTACTAGATAATCGGACAGGTTCTCGCCGGTAACCTGTTTGAATTTGCGCGAAATATATTCCCGGCTTAAAAAAAACTGGTTGGCGATATCCTGCAGCGTAATTTCCTGCTGATAGCGGCTTTCAATATACTGGATAACATCGTAGATGACATTCTTCTCGCGCTGCTGCTGTTTGGTAATCAAATTGGAGAGCGCAAGCAGGCTTTCCTCCAGCTCCTTCTGCCAAAGCTCGATGGAGAATCGCCCGTGGTCATCCATAAGCACGGTAAAAAAACGGTCTTTCTCGCTAGTTAGCTCCAGTTCAGAATTGTCCGGGGAGAGCGACCGCAGCCATTTGGAACGGAGCACTGTATATTCATGCCACCACAGATCCAATTGTTCAATACTAATGGCTGGAATTTGCTTGACGGCACGGATCCATTCTGCGACGGCAGCATGGATCTCATCCGCGTTGCTGCTCCATACGGCAAGCCGGAATTTTTCGCTGTAATCGGTCAAATGCAGGTTGATAGGCAATGGTGAATCTTTAGCTACATATCCATGCAGCCATGTCGTTTTCTTCAGCATATTACGCTGCTTTAAAGCGTTTTGGGCTTCCCGGTACGACTGCTGAATCCCTTTTGGGAACAGCTGCACGGTACCGACGCCAAAATCGAACCGTCCGTGAAGCGCGGCATAAATGCCCTCGTTGATTTGGCTCAGCAGCTGCTGCAGGGTATCGAAGCCCTGCCAGCATAGGAGAATAATTTCGTGGTCGCTATTCCAATACCGGAAGGCGAAACCGTTATTTTTTTTGCGCAAAAACTCGTTGCAAATATTCGTAAGCGAGAAAAACAGCAAAGCACGGTGATTTGCAAATTTGTTCAAAATAACGCGTTCCATCGTATCAATGCTTAATATGACGATTTGACATTGCTTCATTTCTTCCGTGATACCGAATTCGCTGCGCAAATCGTCTTGGATGGAGCTGTAGTAATTCGGTTCCGACACCATATTGGATAATACTTTATCCCAATATACCGGCTTGGATTGATTGATCTGAATATTTTGTTTGCAAAGTTCATGCCTGGAAAGTTCCTCTTTCTCCCAGCAATCCTTTGCCCTGGCGAGCGCTTCATTTAATTGATCCGGATCAATCGGTTTTAACAAATAATCCATGCCGCCGAATTTAATCGTATTCCGTACAAGCTCGAAATCGTCGTGGCCGCTGATCACGATTTTTTTGCTGCACGGCGAATAGTTTTGCAGCCACGCGAGCAAATCAACGCCGTTTTTGATCGGCATCATCATATCCGTCATAATAATTTCCGGCTTGTGCTGCTCGACCATTTCGATCGCGGCTTGGCCGTTTTCCGCTTCCAAGACCGTGTTTATGCCGAGGGAGTCCCAATCAACCAGCAGCTTGATTGCGTCACGCACATGCTGTTCATCATCTACAATCAATACGTTCATTAGGTTGTCTCTCCTTTGTCATTGGTGTCATTTGGTATCCATAATGTTACTTTGAAGCCGGCTGGCTGCAGATTATCGACTTCCATTTTTGCCGATTCGTTGAAATACAAACGCAGTCTCATGAGAACGTTGCTGAGTCCAATGCTTTTTTGCCCCTCCATCAGCATATTGAGCGGCTTGTTTAATTGATGACGCAGCTGCTCGAGCTCATCAACCGGCATTCCGCTGCCGTTATCCTCTACGGAAATGACTAAAAATCCGCTGTGATGGATGGAAGAAGCGATCCGGATTTGTCCATGAGCGCTTCGTTTCTCATAACTGTGTTTGAAATAATTTTCTGCGAGCGGCTGCAGCAGCATTTTAGGCACTGCAATCGAATTTGTCGACTCTTCGATGTCAAAAGAAACCTCCAGCTTATCTCCAAAGCGCTGCTGCTGCAAATCCAAATAGTCTTTCACATGTTGAATTTCGAGCGATAACGGTACGACCGTATCATTCGTATTCATGTTATAACGCATAATCCGTCCAAGAGACGCGACCAGCGAGTAAATTTTTGGAGCCTTTAACTGCAGGGCAAGCGTTCCGATCGACTGCAGCGTATTGTTCATAAAATGCGGATTGATTTGCGCCTGCATCGCTTTCAGCTGATTCGTTTTGTTGGCAATTTCAAGCCGGTATTCCCGGTTTATTAAATCGTTGACCGTATGGATCATCGCATCGAACCGCCGGGTCAGAATGCCGATCTCATCATTACCTTTAATTTCAATATCCATGTTCAAATTGCCGGCTTGCACTTTGTTCATATAACTAATCAGTTTTTTAATCGGTTCTGTAAAATGCACGGAAATAAACAAAGTTGCGATCACAACGATAACTAGAAACACGGCTACGATCATGCTGTTGAGGCGGGTAATTTGACTGGAGCTTTTATACAGATGAGAATACGGCTGCAGCTTGACGATTGTCCAGTCCAAATAGTTAGTTTTCATTTTATCGTACATGATAATACCGGCAAAGCTGTGATCTTTCCATTCAAAATGCCCTGCTTCTTCTTGCTTTTGGAAAATCGTTTGAAGCCATTCCTCACTAAGCGCCTTTCCCGATAAATCCGGCTGCGCAGGATAGATTATATTTCCGTGACCATCGAAAATATACAAGTTTTCCTCGCTTTCGACATAAAGCTGCTTGCAAATATCAAACAGCGCTTTCGTGGACACATCGATAGACAAATACCCGATAACCTCATCGCTTGGCGTATTGATAACGGGCCGATGAAAGGTAAAAACCGTCTCTTTGGGATCGGAATTATTCCACTGCATCTTGTAGCTGTGGCTTTGATGTGTCGCTTCCAAAAACGGTTTGGAATTTCCGGCGGGGGCACCCGTGGGAATCGTGTATTCCGTTCGCTCGGGACCGCGGAAAAACCTGCGGGTCAATAAATAGGATTGGTCTCGTTTGGAAAGCTGCAGATGGATTTGATAAATATCCTTAAACGATTGATACATATTTAAAAGGTGGGAATTGATGATCGTGCGGTCCGCAAAATCAACTTCTCCTGCAGGCGTCTCGTTCTTCCGCTCGATAATGCGAAACAAAGATCCCGGCGAATTTAATGCGTTATAAACCCCAAGCGATGTTTGATTAATAATGTCCATGTAGTTCATAATATTGCTTTTTCCTAAGGAGAGAAGGTTCATATTTTCTCGTATGGATTCATCCGTTACTGAATTTTTAATGTAGACATTAGTAATAATAATGGATGTTGTGATCGGGATGATGGTAACCGTGAGCAGCAGCACCATTAATTTATTGCGAATACTCATTTTAAACATGGCAATCCCCTTATATTCGGAATGATTCAAATCACATTGATGCAGCAAAGATCAATATATTCCACCTTGTTCGACATCATTATCGGTGTTTTTGCACAATCATACATCCTATACTTAAACCATGGAACGATCAAAGAAAACATAGTTCATTTTGAAAGGGGAGTCAATATGTACAAGAGAAACAGACTCAGTCAATGGTTTCAGCAAACGGTATTTGTCGGACCAGGGCTATTATTTTTCACTGTTATTGTATTAATCCCATTTTTACTCGGGTTTTATTATTCGTTTACCGATTGGAACGGTCTGGACATGGATAAAGCGACCTGGACAGGCATGGCCAATTTGGAGAGAATCATGTCGGACGATAAATTTTGGGAGTCCTTCTGGTTTACGATCAAATTTACGCTTATTACGGTAGTCGCTATCAATGTTTTGGCGTTTTTGCTTGCTGTTTTATTAGTAAAGCCGCTCAAAACAAGAAATATGCTTCGCACCATTTTCTTTATGCCGAACGTAATCGGTGGAATATTATTAGGTTTTATATGGCAGTTTATATTTACAAAAGGGTTTAGTACAGTCGGGGATCTGACTCACATTCCGTTTTTCGAACTGCCTTGGCTGGGAACGCCGAATACAGCATTTTGGGGAATCGTGATCGTCTTCATTTGGCAGACAGTCGGGTATATGATGGTCATTTATATCGCTGCTTTATCAGGGGTACCAAAAGATTTGATTGAAGCGGCTCATATCGACGGCGCCAATTACTGGCAAATGTTGAAAAGCGTTTTAGTTCCGTTAATTATGCCGGCAGTAACCATCTGTTTGTTCTTGACGATATCCAATGCTTTCAAAACATTCGATTTGAACCTCTCGTTAACGAAAGGCGGACCGGGTACATCCACGCAATCGCTTGCCTACAACATTTATGCGGAAGCGCTGAATAACAACCGCTATGGATTAGGTACCGCTAAAGCGATGCTGTTCTTCATAGGCGTATCCATCATTACCATTGTGCAGGTATGGGTAACTAAGCGTAAGGAGGTTGAAGCATAATGGAACGGGCCGAAAAGTATAATATCGGATTATTGGTTCTGGAAATTGTCGCTGTAATAGCCGCGCTGCTATTTTTATCACCGTTTTATTTTGTTTTGAACAACTCGGTAAAAACGTTGGGTGAAATTTTGGTCGATGCGGCATCATTGCCTTTAACGTACCACTGGAGCAACTACGTTAAAGTGTGGGATATTATCGATTTCCCGAAAGTGATGTTTAACTCGTTTCAAATTACAGTCATCAGCGTGACTGGTATCGTTCTGGTCAGCTCCATGACCGCTTACCGCTTAGTGCGCATGCCTACGTTATTTAATAAAATTTTGTTCAACGTGTTCGTGGCATCCATGATTATTCCGTTTCAATCCGTCATGCTTCAATTGGTGCGCATCACCAGCTTGCTGGAACTACGGGGCAATTTGCTCGGGATCGTCGTTTGTTACCTCGGCTTCGGTTTGGCATTATCCGTATTTTTGTTCCATGGATTTATCAAAACGGTGCCGCTGGAAATTGAAGAAGCTGCGGTAGTGGACGGATGCACGCCGTACGGCGTATTTTTCAAAATCGTGTTTCCACTGCTTCGTCCCATTATGGCGACCATTATCATCCTCAACAGCTTGTGGATTTGGAACGATTATTTGCTTCCGGTACTCGTAATAGGCGGCAATAAAGAATTGTTGACGATCCCGCTGGCTATCACCAGATTTTTCGGGCAGTACACGAAGCAATGGGATATGGCATTGGCCGGGCTTACGATCGGGATTGCTCCGATCATCGTGTTTTTCCTTGCTTTGCAAAAATATATTGTAGAGGGAATTACAGCAGGCTCCGTTAAAGGCTAAACAACATGTTCCACCTTTTTGATCAACATCGTCTGTGTTTAAGGCCCAAGCTCCATAATATAATGGGCCTAGAAAAACAAAAATACAAGAAATGGGAGGTCTTTAAATGAAAAGGTTTACATCGATTGCGTTGGCTATTGTTTTGATGACTTCGATATTGGCAGCATGCGGTAAAGCGGACAATAGCAATACTCCTGCAGCAGACAACGCAAAAACAGAAAAAGTTTCGATTAGAGTTTTCCAATTTAAAGTAGAAATTGCCGATGCATTGAACAGAATGGCAGAAGAATATGAGAAAGAAACCGGCGTACATGTCGATATCGAGACGCATGGCGGCGGCGAAGATTACGGCGCATTGCTGAAAGCGGAATTTGCAGCCGGTTCCGAGCCTGAAATTTTCACGAACGGCGGGTTCACGGCGCTTGTACCTTACATGGACCGGGCAACCGATCTAAGCAGCGAGCCTTGGACAAAAGACGTTTTGGAAATGGCTAAAGTCCCTACAACAGTAGATGGCAAGCTTTACGGCATGCCGATGAACACGGAAGGGTACGGCTTGATTTACAACAAAGACTTGTTCGCCAAAGCGGGCATTACCGAAACGCCGAAAACTCTTTCCCAGTTAACGGATACCGTGAAAAAGCTGCAGGCTGCAGGTATTACTCCTTTTGAAACGACAAACGAATGGTGGTCCCTGGGTATTCATTTGCTCAACGTAGCGCTTGCCAACCAGCCTGACCCGGCTCAATTTGCCGAGGATTTGAAAGCAGGCAAGACGACGATTAAAGGAAACAAGCAGTTCGAGGAATGGCTGAACCTTGTCGACCTGATCTTCAACAATGCGCAGAAGAAAAAGCTGACGACGGACTACGCGACACAAGTTGCGGAATTTGCGGCAGGAAAAACGGCCATGATGCAGCAAGGCAACTGGACGCAGCCTGATATCGACAAAGTGAATCCGGACTTGAACCTTGGGGTTCTTCCTCTTCCGATTAACGATTCCGAAGGCCGTGTATTCGTAGGCGTTCCGAGCAACTGGATCGTCAACAGCAAGTCCGATCATCCGGAAGAAGCGAAAGCTTTCTTAAACTGGCTGGTTTCATCTGAAACCGGGAAAACGTTTTTGACTAAAGATTTTAAATTTATGCCGGCTCTGACAACTATTAAGGCGACAGAGGATGAAATCGGACCGATTGCGGCTTCCATTCAGGAGCAAGCTTCCACGGCGCTCGGCTGGCAATGGGACCGTTTCCCGGACGGCACGATCCAAGGGTTCGGCGCAGCGATGCAGGAATATTTAGGCGCTCAAATCAACAGAGATCAATTGCTTGATAAACTTGACACAACCGTGAAAGACATTATGAGCAAGTAATCAATCATACTTCGCGGGCATTCGCGAATAAGAGAATCCTCCTGCCGCACAAGTCATTGTGAACGGCAGGAGGATTTTTTTGCGGCAAGGCGTTACGTTCATCAGGATAGGGGCACCCGAATATAGACGGCCGTACCGAATCCCTTCTTGCTTCGAATCTGAAGGCCATAATCATCCCCGTAAGCTAATTGAATACGCTTATTGGTGTTCATAAGCCCGATTCTTTCGGAAGAATCCCCTTCTAATGAGAGACGTTCCCGTAAATCTCCTAATGCCTTTCGGTTCATTCCCATCCCGTTATCAACCACGGCCATTTCCAGATAGCGCCCTGCCTTTTTGATTCTAATTTTGATGGTGCAGAAATGTTCGCTTTCCTTGACGCCATGATAGATACTGTTCTCGACAATTGGCTGGAACAAAAGCTTCGTCACACGAATATTTCCGACATTCTGTTCAATATCCCACTCCATGTCGAACTTATCCTCATAGCGGAATTTCTGGATTTCGATATAATGCCGGAGATTAAGCAATTCCGTGTCGAGCGTTACGGTTTCTGCGGGATCTGTTAACGAATAGCGTAATATTTTGGATAAGTGATCGATAATCGTATTCGCCTGATTCGGCATGCCGGTCAGCGCGATCGTTTCCCAATTTAACGTTTCCAGCGTATTAAACAGAAAATGAGGGTTTATTTGAGCCTGCAAAGCAGTCATTTGCGCCGCCTGCAGCTTGTACCTCCGTTCTGAAAGCTGTACCTTCAAGTAGCTTTGTTCTATAAACGTCTTGACGATTTTATGGACGATTAGACCATATTCATCATTATAGCGCGGCACTGTCGATGGAAGGGGCCGTTCGCTTTCAGCAAGCTGAATGATCCGGATGATGCCGGAAATTTGCCGATAATTTTTTCTGGTCATAATTAGCGCGAACGCAAATCCAATCACAATAGACAACACAAGCAGCGTGATTGCAACTTTTATAATTAAAACAGGCACTTGATAGAGGGAGCTTTGCGGAACGATGGAAATATAATTCCAGCTATACCTGGGAGAGTGGATTTTGGACACAATATAAGAGTCCTTCTCCGTCTTAACCGTTAGAGTAGATAAATCCGGCTTTGCGACGATTTCCCTTAACTTTGCTTCGTCCAAATATTCGCCAATTCCGTGGCCAAAGATGATGCGATTATCGCCATCCATGACCAGTACTCTTTGCTCCCGCATGGTAGATAAGGAATTAATCAGATTCTGTATATATTCGTGTTTAATATTTAATACCAGCACACCGTTCGGAGCATCAATGCGGCGGTAGATGGACAGCATTTTCCTTGGCTCGGCTTCGAACGAATAAGGACGAACCTCGCGCGTTTCGATCCACTGCGGAATCTTCTTGTCCTTTTCCTGATAGCTCTTGTACCAAGCCGTGTCGTAAAAGCTGGAAAAATAAGAGATTCCGTCCTTCGATGATAAAAAACGGCCGTTCGTATTAGAAAGATACAAATAGAAGGAGTCGATATACGGTCTTGCATCAGCGGGTGCGCTCATAAAACTGTCAATAATATCAAATGAAATCAATTCTTCCTGATTCAGTGAACGGTTACGGAGAATGGAGCTGACGGATTGAAGCACCTTATTGCTGGTTCCGTACACCAGGCTCATCGGGTCGGATTCACCTAATATGAGCTCGATGTTCTCCTTCGTTTGCCGAAGCAGGTTCATGGAGTTGTCATTGATGCTCGATTTGATATAAGTCTGGGTCACCGCAATCGTAAGCGCTCCCATAAGGATCAGAGCAAATATAAGCGGTACCATGAATGTCATCAGATGCTTGTAGAAAAACTTTGTCTTCATCTCCGGTTTGCCCCTTCCCTGCCTTACAGAGGATGATCGCGAAACTCCCGGGGGCTTCTGCCATAGTACTGCTTGAACGCTCTGGAGAAATTTTTGGCATTATCATATCCGACGATAAGTCCTACCTCGTACGACCGATTGTTATAATCGCTCAGCAGCTCCGCAGCTTTCCTCATTTTAATGGAATGCACATAATCCGAGAAATTAACGGAGGTCCACTTTTTGAAATACTTGCTTAAATAATGTTTATTCATATGGAACACCTCGGCTACGCACTCTAGCGAGACTTCGGCGTAATGCTCGGCGACATATTGCTCGATGTCTGCAATTTTTTTCTCATGATAGCCTTTTTCCTCTACCTCCGCATCATCGGCTTCCGTCTCGAGGGCAGGGCTTGTTTCACCCGAAAGCGTTGCGTGTTCCTGGTCGAGCTCTGCCCGTATGATTTCGAATACTTCAGTAATCTCCTTATACTGCGTCGGCTTTACGAGATACTGTTTCACGCCGTATTCCAGCGCTTTTCTAGCGTATTCGAATTCTTTATAACCGGTTAAGAAAACGACCTTTGCCGGATGCTTGCCCTTATGCAGAGCTTGCGCCAGCTCGATGCCGGTCATTTTGGGCATAACGATATCTGTTAATACTACATCTACTTGATGGTTCTCCAAATATTCAAGCGCCTGAATGCCATTAGCAGCTTCGGAAACGACATGGAATCCGATATCTTGCCAGGGAAAAAAAGAACGGAGCCCTTTGCGAATTTTGCTCTCGTCATCAACGATCAACAAGTTATACACAACCAGTCCCCCTTCTGATACGATGGAACGATTCACTTCTATTATAGGGGATTAGACAGCTCTGACAACCAAATAGCTTCAGATGAGGATAAAAGACAAAAAATGAATCTTATTTAACGATTTTATGTGTATGAAAACGGTTAAAGTAAGGGATCTTTTATCAAACAGGGTGGATTTAACCGCTTTCATTTCCTTGCTACACTAATACTTGCAAGTGCTTCCACAAATCGAACAGGGGGAAATTTAATGAAGATCTTAACCAATTGGATGCGAATGGCTGCTTGGCTGACGATAGCAGCTGTCATTTTCACAGGCTGCAGTTCAGCCGAATCTGTAAAGAACACGTCCCAATCCGCGGACAAATCCAAATCGATTACTCTTCGTTTTTCATGGTGGGGAAGCGATACGAGACATCAAGCAACATTGGCGGCAATCGAGCTGTATAAGAAAACCAATCCACATGTCACGATTGAGGCGGAATACGGCGGTTTCGATGGGTATGATCAGAAAATTAAAACGCAGCTGGCGGGAGGAACGGCACCCGATATCATGCAGCTGGATGCACCCTGGCTGGCAGAGCTCAATAAAAGCGGCGAGCTGCTGCTGGATCTTAGCAAACAAAAAACAATCGATCTTACCCGGTATGACAGCACATTTCTGAAGGATTTCATGACTGTCAATGAAGAAACGCTCGGACTGCCTATGGGCATCAACGGCCGTACGATGCTCATAAATAAGACGTTGGCCGATCAACTTGGCGTTTCGCTGGATCAGCCGTTTACTTGGGATTCATTATTGGATGCTGCGCGTAAAGTTCGTGAGAAGGATGCTAAATATTATTTGTTGAACGCCGACGCAGGCATTGTGCAAATGATGTTTACTTCCATTCTGAGGCAGCGTACCAACGCTCCTCTCATCAAAAACGACAATACGCTTTCCTTCAATAAGGAGCAGGCAGCAGAGGGGTTTAAATGGGTAGCTGATGCCTATGAAGCCGGTGTCTTCCAGCCTTACGGCGATAGCCAGCTTTTCTCTGCGAAGCTGGAGCAAAATCCAAAGTGGATCAACCAGGAGTTTCTCGGCATCGACACCTGGAGCAGTGAAATAACGAAATATTCCGGTGCCTTGCCGCAAGGGACTGTAACACAAACAATCGTCCCGCCCATGTTCGGTAACGCTTTAACCGGAGCTTCACTGGTTCGCCCTTCGCAGGTAATCAGCGTAAATAAGAAATCGGAGCATATCGAGGAAGCAGCCAAATTCGTAAACTGGTTACTTACGGATAAAGAGGCGGCTGTCGCGCTCGGAGATTCCCGTGCCGTACCAGCCGTGGAGTCTTCGAGGCAGGCAATTGTCGAAGCGAAGAAGCTGGATATCCATGTTTCGAAAGCGGTAGAAGTGGCATCAGCCAATCCGGCGATTCCGGACAACATGATCTCGCAAAACTCGCAAATCAATGAGGTGTTAAAGGATGTTTTGCAAAAGGTCGCCTTCAAAAAACTTTCACCGGCAGAAGCGGCTGATGAATTGATCGAGCGGTTTAATGAGAAAATTTCTGAAATCGCATCATGACCGATGAGGTGAAGATCTATGCCAACAGCTAACAAGCAAAAACGGATGAGAAGGCAATATATGGGCTTGCTTTACATAAGTCCTTGGATCGCTGGTTTTTTAATTTTTCAATTGTATCCTTTTTTTACATCCATTTATTATTCTTTCACATCATTTGATTTGATCAGTCCGCCTAAGTGGATTGGATTCGAAAACTATATCAGCATGTTTACTAAAGACGAAATGTTTAGTCAATCGCTTAAGGTGACATTGATCTACAGTTTGATTGCCGTCCCGCTTAAGGTTGCTTTCGCCTTGTTTGTTGCGGTTATTCTGAATGTTAAGATGAGAGGGGTTAACTTCTTCCGAACCGTCTATTATCTCCCCTCTATTCTGGGAGGAAGTGTAGCCGTAGCCGTGCTTTGGCGCTTTCTGTTTATGAAGGAAGGCATCGTCAACCAGATTTCATCCTACGTCGGCCTGCCGGCGGTTGATTGGCTCGGGAGCCCCCATATCGCGCTATTTACGATATCCACGCTGGCCGTATGGCAGTTTGGATCATCCATGGTACTTTTCCTCGCCGGACTTAAGCAAGTCCCCTCGGAATTATATGAGGTCGGCAGGGTGGACGGCGCTTCCCGAATTCGTATGTTTTTCACTGTCACGCTTCCATTGCTGACGCCAATCCTGCTGTTCAATTTGGTCATGCAGACCGTCAATGCCTTCCAGGAATTTACCGGCGCCTTCGTTATCTTACCGGACGGAGGACCTTTGAAATCGACTTATTTATACGGCATGAAATTGTATGACGAAGCATTCAAGTTTCTGAAAATGGGTTATGCATCAGCGCTTTCCTGGATCCTGTTTCTCATCATTTTCGCTATTACCGCGCTAGTGATCAAATCGTCCAGCTACTGGACGCACTACGAGGACGGAGGTGACCGGAAATGATACGAGAAGGTAAGATTCAGCAAACCACAGTATTTGTGTTCATGTGCCTGTTCGGTTTTGTTATGGTTTACCCTTTAATTTGGTTGTTCGGAGCTTCTTTTAAAACAAATGAAGAAATTTTCGGTTCCATAGGCTTATGGTCGAGCAACATCCAATGGGATTCTTACATTGACGGATGGATTGGAGCAGGCCAATATACGTTCACCGGTTATTTCATAAATACGTTCAAGCTTGTCATCCCGACGGTGATTTTGACGGTTGTGTCAAGCACGATCGTCGGATACGGATTTGCCAGATTTCATTTCCCGCTGAAAAAGCTGTTCTTTACGCTTATGATCTCCACGCTGATGCTTCCTCAGGCTGTGCTGATCATTCCGCGATACATTCTATTCAAAAACATGGGCTGGCTCAATAGCTATAGTCCCTTTATCGTGCCAGCCGCTCTTGCGACCAATGCCTTTTTCGTGTTCATGATTTTGCAGTTCCTTCGCGGACTTCCCCGCGAGCTCGATGAATCGGCAAAAATGGACGGTGGGGGTTCGTTTACAATCCTTATTAAAATTTTGGTTCCGCTTGCCAAGCCCGCATTGGTATCGGCTGCCATCTTCGAATTCATTTGGACCTGGAATGACTTCTTCAATTCGCTCATCTACATCACTAGCGTCAAGAAGTATACCGTAGCGCTGGCGCTTAGAATGGCATTAGATAATTCCAGCAGCGCACCCTGGAATCAGGTGCTTGCCATGTCAGTACTTGCGATCTTGCCGTGCATTATCGTCTTTTTCTTGGCTCAACGATATTTTGTGGAAGGTATCGCTACTACGGGAATTAAAGGTTAAGCGGCTGGAAAATAGATGGCTCCTGCATTTTGGGGGTCATCTTTTTTTATCCGTACCTGTGCGGGCGAAAGAGGGCTCGCTGCCAAGTGGTATAAATCGAAGCTTCCGCAAATAAAAATGAATATATTGCAGATGCTGTGTTCTTTTCTTTGGCAGTTATAAGCTCAGACGAGGCAGGGGATCGTATGGTCAAAAAAGGGATGATCGATGGCTTGTCGATTATTTTTTTGCTGCTCGTTATCGCCTATATCGGATTAGATGTTATTCCGGCCGAGCAGCTTGAGAAGGTATGGACGAAGCAGCAAGTTGATTTTATTGGAATGGTGCTCATGTGGTGTACGATCAGTCTCGGCATATTGCTTACGGTATATTTTGAAATCAGACATTTCATTAATCAGGAGCGCTCGAGTCATTCTTTTACCGAGGTCATACCAGGTAGTGCTCAGCATATCGGAGCGCGCGAGGAGCAGCAGGACGCCTTTGGCTTCTCGGATTTGCACGATCCGGAGGCCGTTAAGCGCTATGGTATGTTCGCCGTGCTTGCCGATGGAATGGGCGGCCTCGACATGGGTAAGGAGGCAAGCCAGCTTGCCGTGCAAACTATGTTGAATGAATATTTGGAAAAAACGGCCGGGGAGACCGTTTCCGAGGCGCTGGAGGAGGCGCTGCATGAGGCGAACAAAGCGGTATGTGAGCTGGCGCTGGAGCATGAGCTGGAATGGAACGTAGGAACGACGCTCGTTGCCGTCGTTATTAAAGAAGGGATGCTGTATTGGATCTCGGTAGGCGACAGCCGGATCTATTTGTACCGGCGCGGTGTGCTTATTCCTTTGACGCGGGACCATATATACGCGAATGTTCTGAATCTGCGTGTTAAAGAGGGCCAGTTGACGAGAGAGGAAGCGGAGACGCATCCGGAACGTTATTTATTAACCAGTTATTTGGGGATTCCTAAGCTGGACGAGATCGATGTAAATCGTAAGCCGTTTCGTTTAGCTGCGGGCGACTGGATTTTATTGTGCAGCGACGGGGTATATGACGAATTGTCTGAGCCGCTGCTGGAGGTTGCGGTTCGCATGCCGCCGCCGCAAGCGGCTGAGTTTATTTTGCAGCATGTCCTCGCGCTTGAGAATCCGTACCAGGATAATGCGACCATCGCGATATTAGCCTGCACATAGCGGTAAGTCGAAAGGACAGGTGATGGGGATGAGAATCTACCTTGGCCATGACGGGGATACGCTGCGGACGATTTCGCGAAAATTCGAAATTGCCATCGAGGAGCTGCTTTTGTGGAATCCGGTCATTGCGCATCCTGATCGAAATGTGGCCGGTTTACAAATCCGTTTTCCATTCTTTCACGGGTCGTCCACGCTGCCGAATATGTCCTTTCAAGGCGCACCGGATCCTCCCGGTCCCGGACAATATTTGGAGCAGTGGACCCGCTCACGCCGCTGGAGCAGATGACCCAAACCGAATATGACGTCATCATTGTGGGCACAGGGCCCGGAGGAGGCGCCGTTCTCTGGCGATTATGCGAGCATTGGAGAAATAGCGGCAAGCGAATTGCTATCGTCGAAGCCGGCGATTTGTTATTACCCACTCACGCGCATAATGTGCCTACCTTAAACGGCGACCGCTTACAACGCTTTATTAGAAACCCGAAGCTTTGGAAGCCGGTAGCTACAGCACAGCCGGGCGGCATGGGTGATTTGTCGCCGCCTACGTCAGCGCCGCATTATTTTGAGTCATTTATTGCATTAGGCGGAAGAAGCATGCTTTGGAACGGGGTCACTCCGCGGATGCATCAGGTGGATATCGAGCAGTGGCCCGTTTCTCCGGTGGAGATGGACGGCTATTACACGATAGCCGAGCAGGTCATGACCGTTTCTTCAGACTACAGCATAAACTCGTCAATTTCAGACATTATCCTAAGCCGCATGCTGGCGGGCGGATTCCCCGAAACGGTTCCCCAGCCGCTGGCTGCCGACATGCAGCCAACCAAATACGGCTATATTCGCTCCAATGTATTTTTCAGCTCCATGGCATTTTTTGCTTGGGCTTTAAGCTTTGGGAGCTTTGACCTGGCTGTGAAAGCACGCGTGACTGAGGTGCTTACCGATAATGGGAAAGCGGCCGGCGTGAAAGTGATGACCCGGGATAAAAAAGCCTATGTCCTGAAAGGAAAAACCGTCGTTTTATCGGCAAGCACGTTTGAGACGCCGCGCATTTTGCTGAATTCAGGCATTCCGGGAAGGGCGATCGGCCATTATTTAACGACGCATACCCGAATAACCGGCAATGGAATCATTCACACCGCCGGTTTCCCGGAGACACTCGGGGTACTGGCTCTTTTGGTTCCGCGTACGGCAGAGCGCGATTATCAAATTCAGCTGAGTGGACCTTATTTTAATTATTGGTATGAATTAAAGCCGATGCTTGAGGAAGCGAAAGTCGGATATGGCGCTTCCGGAGCAGTTGAGTCCCGGTATGAGAATTACGTCGCGCTGAACCCGCGCAGAGTGGACGATTACGGCGTTCCTGAATTAGAGGTTGAGTTCTCGTACAGCGCCAAAGACAAGGAGGTATTTCACCGGATGGGTGAAGGCGTTAAGCGGGCGCTGGACGCTTCGCAGGCAGTGCAAACATCGCTTAGCTCGCTTACTACCGGGCTGGTGTACCATGATATGGGAACTTGCAGGATGGGCTATGATCCTGTAACCTCCGCAACCGATCCTTACGGCCAGATTCATGGCGTGCAGGGCCTTTATGTAGCGGATAACAGCGTCATCCCGACGAGCGGAGCGGCGAACCCTACGCTTACAACCGTCGCTCTGGCTATCCGCACAGCGGACTATTTGATGAAACAGCTCCCTTAGAAGCATCATGCCGGAAGGCTTTTTTATAAGGAAATGGAGGGGATGACGCTGAAATTTTCCGTATCCATCGAAGCAGTGTATTCAGGCAAAGATATTGTTAAAAGTATGGTGGAGATTAAACAGGCAGGCTTTAACGCTTTTGAGTTTTGGAGCTGGTGGGATAAGGATCTGTATGCGATTAAGGCTGCGAAAGAGGCGCTTCAGCTTACGCTTGCAAGCATTGTCACGAAATTTATAAGCCTGACTGACCCTTCGAAGCGGCAGGAATATATGGAAGGCCTTCGGCAAACGATTGCGGTTGCCCAAATGCTCGGGTGCAAGCACATTATTTCGCAGGTCGGACAAGAATTGCAAGGCGTCCCCAGAGAGGTACAGCACCGCAGCATTGTAGAAGGGCTGAAGGCATGCGTGCCCATGCTGAGGCAGGCGGGAATGATGCTGGTGATCGAACCGCTTAACACATATGTCGACCATCCGGGCTATTATTTATATCACTCCGAGGAGGCGTTTCAAATTGTCGACGAAGTCGGCAGCCCTTATGTCAGAGTGCTATTCGACATTTATCATATGCAGATTATGGAAGGGAATATTATATCCACGATTACTCGGAATATCGAAAAAATCGGGTATTTCCACGTAGCAGGAGTTCCGGGCAGACACGAGCCGTATATAGGGGAGCTTTATTATTTGAACATCTTTAAAGCGATTGAGGCAACCGGGTTTAGAGGCTATGTAGGGCTGGAATATTTTCCGATTGAAGCGGCAGCGAGGGGACTCGCAAAGTTTCTCCAATGGGTCAAGTCCGAAGGCATTCAGTTGAACTAGTACGGAAATGAAAGATGAAGGCATGATAGGCAGTATAAAGAGCCATTGGCCGTTTGTGTCAGTGGCTGCGGGTGTTTGCCTTCGCTTACGGCGGTTCTTCTCGGCAGGTGATTGTTTTGGTTAGAACAGCCCGGTTCGTGGGTAACATAGGGGAGAAACGACTGAGGAGGTAATCATAATGGCAGATGAGTATGATCGCGATAGACATCAGACTAACAGCTTAGTGACGGAGAAAGATATAGACCCTGAATTCGGTTTATTTACGGAGGAGGCGCGAGACGGCGCGGTGTATGATGCAGCTTCGCTGCTGCAAAAGCAGCATCCGGATGAGAATGCGCATGTGCATGAGTCTCATATTCCAGCTGCTCTGGAGGCTGACGATGAGCTGGATATGGAGGCAGATACCGCAGAGGAAATTTCGGAGGAACTGGCTGCCGTTCCCGATGCGGATACCCTTGCAAAGGGCAGCCCTATTGATCCTGCATCCCCGGGCGAGGAGTTCCACGGTACTGACTTGCTGAATGGTGTCGGCAATCACCCGGAGGAAGAAACGGAAGAGCTTTAAATTTCCCAATAATGATGTGAGAGGGGACGCTGCGGCGTCCTTTTTTTATGCTCCGCTTATGGTACAATTGAGGAACAAATGTTCTTTATGGGAGCGGTTGATCAGACGATATGCTAATCCATGATACGGTCACGATATCGGTGCGACATTTAGTCGAATATGTATTTCTCAGCGGAAGCATCGACGTAAGGCTGAATGCGATCGACACCATGCACGAGGGGACGAAGGCGCATCAGAGAGTACAGCGGACATATGGCGAGCTGGACCTTAAAGAGGTCTACGTTAAAGCGGATATCGCAGTGGATGATCTGCTGTTTGCCGTGGATGGACGCTGTGACGGGCTGCTGGGAACGGAGCCGCTATTGACTGTTGACGAGATTAAATCGACCGGCGGCGATTTGGAGCAAATAACCGGGGACGGTTATCCCGTTCACTGGGCGCAGGCGCTGTTCTATGCTTACATGTACGCCAAGGAGCATGGGCAGGCGGCGATGCGTGTTCAGCTTACTTATGTGCAGACGGAAACGGAGGAGGAGCGGCGGTTCGTGCGGGAGGCCAGCTTCACGGAGCTGGAGCAATACGTCCATGAGATTGCCGCGCGGTACGCGCCTTACGCGCAGCAGCGCCGCAAGCATGAGCAGGCAAGAAACGAGAGCATTCGGGAGCTTGCATTCCCATTTGAAACTTACCGCGCAGGGCAGCGCAAGCTGGCAGGAGCGGTCTACAAATCGATTGAGGAAGGCGTACGGCTGTTTGCGAAAGCGCCAACCGGCATCGGGAAGACGATATCGACGACCTTTCCGGCCATCAAAGCGATGGGAGCGGGCATGCTGCAGCGATTTTATTATTTGACGGCGCGTACGACGACAAGAGCGGCAGCTGAGGATGCGCTGCTGTTTATGCGCGAGAAGGGTTTGAACCTGCATGCCGTGACGATAACGGCTAAGGAAAAGATATGCTTTCAAGAGGAAGTGCGCTGCGAGAAGGAGCATTGTCCCTATGCAGACGGTTATTATGACCGGATTAATGGAGCGGTGCTTGATATATTGGAGCATGAAACGGTTATGACCAGAGCGGTCATTGAGGCTTATGCGCGAAAGCATCTGGTATGCCCGTTCGAATTTTCGCTTGATTTGGCCTATGCGGCTGATGCCGTCGTGTGCGATTACAATTATATTTTTGACCCGCGTATTTCATTTAAACGTCAGTATGCGGAGATGAAGAAGCGGACGGCGCTGCTTGTGGACGAGGCGCATAACCTTGTCGACCGGGCGCGGGAGATGTTCTCGGCGGAGCTGACGAAAGTACCTTTTCTTGCGCTGCAGCGTGAGCTGAAGGGCGTTCACGGCGAGGGCTGCCGCACGGCTAAGGCGATCAATGATTATTTCATCGCTCTGCGCAAGCAGAGTGACGGTGCGCCGTATTTGACCCGGCGGCAGCTGCCGGAGGAGCTGGTTGCGCTGGCGGAAGCATTCGCTTCGGCTGCCGAACAAGCGCTGGCGGCCGGCAATAGCGGAAGCGGCGGCGGTTTGCTGCTCGATACGTATTTTGCGGCACAAAATTTTATCCGCACCGCTAAGCTGTTCGATGATCGCTATGTCGTCTACATCGAGCTGTCGAAAAACGACGTGCGGCTCAAGCTGTATTGCCTTGATCCTTCGCTCTTGCTGCGGCAGATGGGCAAAGGTTATCGCTCGCATGTCTATTTCTCTGCAACCCTCTCGCCGGTCTCGTATTATATGGACATGCTGGGAGCGGGAGAAGATGACTATACACTCGCGGTGCCGTCGCCTTTTTCGAAGGAACAGCTTGATGTCGTCATAAAACCGCTTTCGACCAGATATCATGACCGCGACGAGTCTAAGCTGCCGATTGCGAGGCTGATTCTGGAGCAGATGGACAAGCGGCCGGGCAATTACTTCGCGTTCTTTCCGTCTTATGCCTATATGAATGCGGTTTATGAGACATATATGGAGCTTAAGGAATGGTCTGTTCCCGCCGGCACGGCTTCTGATGCGGAGGTACTGCTGCAAAGACCCGATATGTCGGAGGAGGAGCGGGATCGTTTCCTGGAGATGTTTCAGGGTGGCAGCGGGAAGTCCTTGCTTGGCTTTGCGGTGATGGGCGGCGTGTTCTCGGAGGGCGTAGACTTAGCGGGTGACCGGTTAATCGGTGTGATCGTTGTGGGCGTTGGATTGCCGCAGCTCGGCGTGGAGCGGAATATGCTGAAGGATTATTTTAACGGGCAGGGGAAGAGCGGCTATGATTATGCTTACGTCTACCCGGGTATGAACAAGGTGCTGCAGGCGGGCGGACGGTTAATCCGCTCGGAAACCGATCGCGGGACGCTTGTGCTCATAGACGACCGGTATTTACAAGGCCACTATCAGCGGCTGCTGCCGGAGGAGTGGCGGGAGTAATTACATCGCGGAATCGGATTCCGCTTTGGTCGTTCTTTTTAGAAACACCGGCAGTGTGGCGAATCTCTTCTCGACGTAAGCAGCAGCGGATAAAGTCATTAACAAGCCGAGCAGCGATCCGCAAACGGATAAAGGAATGACCCATAGCAGCGACGGCTGCGTAAAAAAGGGAATAAGCGATACGGCCAATATCGGCGGAGCGTTCCATTTGAACTTATTGATGAATGAAATGACGATCACTAGCGTTAGAAGCAGCGACAGCACGCCGGTATTCCAATAAACGAAAAATGACCCGATAAGTGAGGCAAGGACGGCGCCGAAGGCGATTTTGCTAACCTCTGCTTTCTCGAATGGACGCGAGATGAAGAGCAGGCTGAAAGCGCCCAGGGTAGGGAAGAACAACGAATGCATATGCGGGATATGTAAGGAAACCCAGTAGATCAGAATGATATATAAGCAGATGGAATAAGTTCGAATACGCATGCTGCGGGCTCGCCTTCTTTCTTAGTCGGATGCTGCGTACAACATTACGTAGCATGTAACATTTTACGCTTATTGTTCTTGAGCCGTCAATCACCTATTTGTGCCATTTATAAACAGGGAGAGATGCTCGTTTGCTGCTCAAACATAATAAAAGCTCTTCCGGAAAACCGGATGAGCTAGGTGAAAGAAGGGGATATCATGCTGCTGCATAAAGGACAAATATTGTTTCATCAAGGGGAAAGCGGCTCGCTCTTTCACTTAAGGAGCGGCTTGCTGAAGATCATTCGCATTCATGAGGACGGCAGTCCATACCTAGTCAATATTATCGTTCCAGACGAAATTATTCCGCATCATTCGCTAATCAGTCCTATGCCGTATCATGGTACGGCGATAGCGCTCGTTACTTGCGAGGTCGATCAGGTATCGCCGCAGCATTGGTACGAGGAGATAAAGCACAATTCGGAGAAGAGCCGTGAAGTTGCTTTGCTCCTTCAGAGCAAGCTGCGTATGATGCAGCAGCGAATCGACCAATTAACGCAAGTCACGCCTGCCGATAAGCTGAGCAAGCTGCAGCAATGGTTTGCGGCTTACATTGGTCCCGCTGCGATAACCGATGTGCTGACACAGGATGAGATCGGACAGCTCATCGGCCTTCGCCGCGAAACGGTCAACCGGCTGCTGCGCGCACAGCCGAAGAAATAGCGGATGCCGGGTGTTTAGATTGCTGTGGCGGGCTCCAGGCTGGCTGCAGGACCAAAAAATTCGAAATGGATATCCGCATCCGGAACGCCCCACTGCTTAAGCGAATGATTAATCGCTGCCATAAATGGCGTCGGACCGCAGAAATAAAATTGGGCATCCGCATCCTTGATCACGGATTGCAGCCAAGGCAAATCGACATAGCCTTCCTTATGGAAAAGCTGCTGATCCCTGTCTCTTTCCGTCGGCTTCAGGTAGCAGTAATAGACAGAAAGCTGCGGATGCTTGCCCGCCAGCGCGTTCATATGCTGCCTCATGGCGTGCACATCTCCGTTCTGAGCGGCATGGATAAAGGTAACCGGACGCTCCGGATGTTGGTCGGTGAGCGTATTCACCATGCTGAGCATCGGCGTCAAGCCCACGCCTCCGCTAATCAGCACGACAGGACGCTCATCCGCGGTATTCAGGGTGAAATCACCCGCAGGAGCCGAAAGAAACAAGGTGGATCCTTCCTCCGAGTGCTGGTGCAAATAGGTGGATACGTTGCCTGCGGAACGGTCCAGATCGGCATCCTCACGTTTTACCGTAATGCGGTAATAGGGCTTTCCGGGAGCATCGGATAAGCTGTACTGGCGGATTTGCGTGTACTCTGCGCCTTCCTCGTCGATTTTAATACTTACGTATTGACCGGGCTCAAAGCTTGCGATTGCTCCGCCATCCTCCGGAACGAGGTAAAAAGAAGTGATCACATCGCTCTCCTTCTCCTTCCGCTGCACCCGAAACGGACGAAAGCCCTCCCATCCGCCCGCCTTCGAATGCGTCTCTTCATACATTTCGGCCTCGATGCTGATAAAAGCATCCGCAATCATACCGTAGGCCTCAGCCCACGCATTTAAAATGTCATCCGTAGCCGCATCTCCCAGCACATCCTTGATCGCCATCAGCAGGTATTTGCCGACAACCGGATAATGCTCCGGCTTCACGCCGAGACTGCGGTGTTTATGCCCAATTTGCTTCACGACTGGAATGATGGCTGCGAGGTTCTCGATATGCAGCGCTGCCGCATAGACGGCGTTGGCCAGCGCAGCTTGTTGTCTGCCTTGCTTCTGATTAGCCTGATTGAATATGTTCAGAAGCTCAGGATGATTCGTGAACAATAGCTGGTAGAAGCGCTTCGTAATCGTCACGCCATGCACCTCTAATACGGGAACCGTGGACTTAATAATTTGAATCGATTGCGCGCTTAACATAATTGATCCCTCCGATGTTTATTATCTGGCTTAGACTGTTCTGATAAGCCAAGTATAGACTTAGTTGAGCGTCCTTTGTGTGATTAAGATCACAGTAATCCGCAACGATTTGTGACGGAGGTACGGCTTCTGACGAAGGAGTGAGACAAGGCCGAGGGGCTAAGCCCAAGGAGTCAGCGCGATGAAGCCCGGCAGCTGGCAGCTGGCGGGGTTTATTTGTTCTTATTGAGCTTAAACCGCATGTTCCCGCGTTAGGGCAGATTAGTTAATCTTATTGAGTTTAAATCTGACGTTCGCGCCTTAGGTCTCGACAGTATGGCGGATTTAGTTTCATTTCGTGAGCTTATTTTGTACGTTCCCGCATCGCAGGCTGATTAGTTGCACTTTGCGAGCTTAAATCAGACGTTCGCATGTTAGAGGGCTGATTAGTCACACTTTGCGAAATTAAATCGGCCTTTTCTGCTACCAGCTTGTGAAAAGCTTTAATTAGTTTAACGAAATGAAACTAATCGACGATATTCTTCCTCGAATCCCAAATTAATATCGAAAAGTGAAACTAAAATCCGGATTAGTAGTGCAGATGGAGCGCTTAAATCAGACGCACGCGCGTCGGTGGCTGATTAGTTACACTTTGCGAGCTTAAATCAGACGTTCGCATGTTAGAGGGCTGATTAGTCACACTTTGCGAAATTAAATCGGCCTTTTCTGCTGCCAGCCTGTGAAAAGCTTTAATTAGTTTAACGAAATGAAACTAATCGACGATATTCTTCCTCGAATACCAAATTAATATTAAAAAGTGAAACTAAAATCCGGAATAGTCGTGCAGACGGTGCGCTTAAATCAGACGTTCGCGCATCGGGGGCTGATTAGCTGCTCGTTGAAGCTGGAAACAGGCGGAGCTGCAAGAAAAGAATGCGCTTTCGGGTATTGACAGTATTTTCAACGAATGGTAAAGTGACTAATATATTTTCACGAGAGGAGGATTGCGTTCCATGAACAATCACATTCATTTTCATTTCACTGCAGCAATGAACAATCGTTTGAACATGAATAACGTAATCCATCCGCGCGTTGTTTCTCTTTGATTAAGGGTATTCCCGTCATCAGAGGCGCATGGTTACGTAACCGTAACTATGCGCCTTTTCTATGTCCTGCGAGACGCGGCTTTTTTAAAAAGTCGCGTTAAGCGGGGAGAAGGAAGCGTGTCGTTACGGCGACATGCTTCTTTTTTTGTAAATGTAGGTGTTTATTGGATTTACAGGATGTATAAAATACCTATATTTCAACGTGAGACGGGCTTTGCTGTCATTATGCGGCGACTGTCGTTTACGTTTGTTTCGGGAATAAATTGAAGGTAAGCGATGCTAGGATGGATAGTGGAAGGTGTGGTAGAGAAGGATGTTTAGTGTACTCAAAAAATTAGACTGGTTTTTCAAAATGAATTGGAAGCGTTATACCGTCGCCGTTTCACTCCTTATTTTAACGGGCTTTATCGATGTCATTCCGCCATGGCTTATCGGCTATACGATTGACGGTATTTATCAGGATCAGCTTGGGCAGGCCGAGTTTAATCGCGTGCTGTACAGCTGGATCGCGCTTACGGTTGTCGGCTATGCCATCACTTACATATGGCATTACAAGCTGTTTGGCGGGGCATTCGTGCTGGAGAAGCTGCTTAGATCGCGGTTAATGGGCCATTTTCTGAGGATGACTCCGACCTTCTATGAACGTAATCGGACGGGTGATCTTATGGCGCGCTCTACGAATGACCTGGGTGCAGTGGCGACGACAGCGGGCTTCGGCATATTGACGTTAATCGACTCAACCCTGTTTATGATTACGATTCTGATCGTTATGGCGGGCCTCATTAGCGTGAAGCTAACGCTTGCCGCATTGCTGCCGCTACCGCTTATGGCGCTGGCGATGAAGCATTATGGCAAAAAAATTCACGAGCGGTTCATGAATGCGCAGGATGCTTTCGGCGATTTGAACGATCAGGTGCTGGAATCGGTATCCGGCGTCCGGGTTATACGGGCCTTCGTGCAGGAAGAAGCAAGCGAAGCGCGCTTTAGCGCGATGACAAGCGATGTCCTAAACAAAAATATCGCCGTAGCGCGCATCGACGCATTGTTCGAGCCTACCATGAAAATTCTCGTTGGAACGAGCTATTTGATCGGCCTTTGCTACGGCGGTTACTTAGTGTTCCATAACGAAATAACGCTGGGCGAATTGGTATCCTTCAACGTATTCCTCGGGATGCTGATTTGGCCGATGTTCGCGATCGGCGAGCTCATTAACATTATGCAGCGCGGCAATGCTTCGCTGGACCGCGTCAACGAGACCCTTGGCTACAAACCGGACGTTGCCGATGCGAGCTCGCCGGAACAGGTGGAGGAGCCTTCATCGCTGCAATTCCGGAATGTCACGTTCCGTTATCCTTCCTCTACGGTCGATAACCTTCGGGATGTATCTTTTACGCTGCGCCAAGGGCAGACGCTCGGTATCGTAGGGAGAACCGGCAGCGGGAAGACGACGCTCCTGAAGCAGCTGCTGCGGGAGTATCCGCTTGGCCGGGGCGCAATCAGCATATCCGGCACACCGCTTAGCAGCTTGAAAATCGATGATTTGCTCGGATGGATCGGATACGTGCCGCAGCAGCCCTTTCTTTTCTCGAAGTCGATACGCGAAAATATTTTCTTCGGCCTTAAAGAAGGCACGGATGAGGATTTGCAGCGGGCGCTTGCGCGCGCTTCGTTCGCCAAGGATATTAAGTTTCTGCCGGATGGGCTGGAGACAATGGTTGGCGAGAGGGGCGTTGCGCTGTCCGGCGGACAGAAGCAGCGTGTCAGTATCGCGCGCGCGCTTATCGCCGACCCGGAAATATTGCTGATGGACGATGCCTTGTCGGCAGTCGACGGAAAGACGGAAGCTGAAATCATTGAAGGCATCCGCACGGAAAGAGCGGGCAAGACAACGCTCATCACGACGCACCGTCTATCGGCGGTGCAGCATGCGGACTGGATTCTCGTCCTGGACGAAGGACGTATTGTGCAGGAAGGCACGCATGAGCAATTGCTGGAGAGCGGAGGCTGGTACCGGGAGCAGTATGACCGCCAGCAGCTAGAGGCTATTATTGAATCGTAATAAATTGGAGGCGTGAAGGACAATGGGCAACACAGGAAAACGATTGTTTCAATACGCCATGCTTTATAAAAAACCGATCCTGCTTGCGCTGCTGCTGCTTGTGCTTGCCGTATGCGCGGAGCTTGCAGGACCATTTATAGCGAAACGGATGATTGACCAGAACATCCTCGGTATCGAGAAAAAGTGGCATGAGGTCGAAGCGGAGCAAGACTTTGCGGTTTTTTATAAAGGTAAATGGTATAAGCGCGAGGATCACTTCGCCGCTGAAGCTTCGGAGCAGAAGGGCAAAGAGGTGCGAGTGCTGCAGGTTGGCCGCCAATTTTATTGGCTGGATGACGCGCTTAAATTCGAAGAAGGCAAGCGCGCGGTCGAAGGCAACACCCTCACTGTTACGAGTCTAGATACGGGGGAGCGCGTCTCGTACCCGGTAACGAGGCTCACGTCGCAAGAGCTTTATTCTTTCTATAAGCCGGAGTTTCCGTCATTGATGAGGCTGGCGGTTATGTATTTTGGATTTCTGCTGCTGGTTGCAGTCTTCACTTATGGGCAGCGGCTCATGCTGCAAACGTCGGCTAACCGGATCGTGCGCAAGCTGCGTACAGATATTTTCGCGCAAACGCAGCGGCTGCCGGTGAACTATTACGATAATTTGTCGGCAGGCCAGGTCGTCTCGCGGGTGACGAACGATACGGAAGCCATTCGCGAGCTTTATGTTGCGGTGTTGGCGAATTTTTTTACAGGCATTATTTATATGGTTGCTATTTACGGAGCCTTGTTCTTACTGGACGTGCGTTTAGCGCTTGTGGCGCTGCCGCTTGTGCCTATTCTGATCGTCTGGATTATCGTGTACCGGAGATTTGCAGCCCGCTATAACCGCATTATCCGGTCGAAGCTGAGTGAAATTAACGGCATGATCAATGAGTCGATTCAAGGAATGGCCATTATTCAGGCGTTCCGCCGCCAGAAGGAGACGACAAAGGAATTCGAGGAGATGAATGAGTACTATTACAAGTATCAAAATAAGCTGCTCAGCCTCAATTCGATTACGTCTCATAACCTGGTTAACGTCGTTCGTAACGTTTTGTTTTTAATTGTCATTTGGATGTTCTGGGGCGATTCGCTCCGTGCGGCCGTGTCGGTCGGCGTCCTTTACGCATTCGTCGATTATATGAACCGGATGTTTGCGCCGATTGTCGGTATCGTAAACCAGCTGTCGAATTTGGAGACGGCGCGCGTATCCGCAGAGCGTGTGTTCAAGCTGATGGATGAGGAAGGGATCGATGTCGTTCCCGGCAGAATGGAGCGCTACAAAGGCGATGTGAAGTTCGAGGACGTTTCGTTCGCCTATAAAAAGGATGAGTATGTGCTGAAGCATATCTCCTTCCACGCCCGACAAGGCCAGACGGTAGCGCTGGTAGGACACACCGGTTCCGGGAAAAGCTCGATTCTAAATCTGTTGTTCCGATTCTATGATTCGAGTGAAGGCAGGATCGCAGTCGACGGCACTGATGTGCGCGATATTCCGAAGCAGCTGCTCCGTCAGCATATGGGTATCGTGCTGCAGGACCCCTTCTTGTTCACCGGAACGATCGCATCAAACATCAGTCTGGATAATCCGGCGATTAGCCGGGACATGATTGAGCAATCACTGCGTGACGTGGGAGCTTACGACATGTTCAGCCAGCTGCCGGGCGGCATCGATGCGCCGGTAATTGAGAAGGGCAGCACGCTGTCAGCCGGTCAACGGCAGCTGATCTCGTTCGCGAGGGCGCTGGCTTATGATCCAGCCATTCTTATTCTCGATGAGGCGACGGCAAGCATCGATACCGAGACGGAGGCGATCATTCAAGAGGCGTTGGATGTATTGAAGAAGGGCCGTACGACGTTCGTCATCGCGCATCGTCTGTCGACGATTCGAAATGCGGATCAAATTCTTGTGCTCGATCGGGGCGTTATCGTGGAGCGCGGCAGCCATGATGAGCTTATGGAGCAGCGAGGCAAGTATCATGCGATGTATCAGCTGCAATTAGGCGCAGCTTTACCGGCATAGCAGGATTGGGAGGTATAACAAATAAGGCTAAGCGGAAGTCATTTCCGTTTAGCCGTTTTTTTTTTTGCTTTGCAAGTTCTGGATTTTGATTATACATATTCAGCCAACTTTCAGCAGGCTTTAAAGGAGGCTTAAGTTTCGGTGGTTATGATAGGTGTTGTAACAACAAATTGAATACGAAAGGTGGAAGAAAGATACAATGATGAAAGCAAAAGCAATTACCGCGGGTGCAATCGCACTGACACTGGTGCTAGGAGGCGGAGGCCTGCTTGCTGGTCAATATGTAAATGCGGCGACGGCTGGCAGCAGCGATAAGCAGCTGGAGCAAAGTACTCAGGCAGAGAACGGCGCAGCTAAGAAGGACCATGCGGGTAAACGCGGCGGATTCGGACGCGGCTTTGAACAAATACGAGAACAGCTTTTAACGTACTTAGGATTAGAGGAAGAGGCGCTTCAGACGAAGCTGGAAAGCTTAACGTTGGCGGAGGTTGCAGCCGAGCAAGGAAAAACGCGGGCCGAGCTGAAGGAGAAGCTGGTAGAGTGGCTGGAAGCGGCAGCGGCAGCGTCTTCGGCTACTACGGAGGATAATGCAGCTGCAGATACGGACAAGCAGCCGGATACCGGGAAGCAGCTAACAAAGCCGGATGCGGCTACAACGGCAGAAAAGCTGCTTGATTCTAAAGGCTTTGGCTTCGGAAAGCATGGCGGTGGCGGTGATAGGGGATTTGGAGGCAACCTTGATGCTGTGGCAACGGCTCTCAGCTTGACTGCGGATGAGCTGAAGACCGAGCTTGAGGCAGGCAAGACGATTGCCGCTATTGCTTCCGAGAAAAGCGTTGATGTGCAAACGGTCATTGATGTGCTGGTAAGCGACCGGAAAACGAAGCTTGCCGAGGAGCTGGCAGCCGGAACGATTACGCAGGAGCAATATGACACGAGGTTTGCGGAGGCAGTCCGGCATGCGACTCAGCATGTGAACGGCGTGTTGCCGCTGCGCGGTGAAGGCGGCAAAGGCGGCGGAGGCTTTGGCAAAAGCCTGGATGCAATAGCTGAGGCACTGGGTTTGACAGCGGATGAACTGAAAGCAGAACTGGAAGCGGGCAAGACCCTTGCAGCAATCGCGGCCGAGAAGAGCGTAGCGGTTCAAACGCTGATCGACTTGCAAGTAAATGACCGGAAAACGAAGCTTGCCGAGCAATTAGCAGCGGGAACGATTACGCAGGAGCAGTACAATACGAAGCTTGCAGAGGCAACCCAGCATGCGACTCAGCATGTGAACGGCGAGCTGCCAGCAGGCGGCATGGGCGGTCATGGCGGTAAAGGTCCGCGTGGCGAACGTCCGGACGGAGCGGCATCCAAGGAGCAATCGGCAACTGACGCTGCAGCGACGGCAACACCAACGGCATAGCTGTCCGCTCGACGTAAAGCAACTGTTTTCCCCATAGTTATGACGAACGAAGGAGCTGTCTCTTATGGTCATTTTGACCAGGAGACAGCTCCTTTTCATGTTAGCTCTATATACATGGAAGTTGAACGAAATAGGTTGATCGAAATAAGCTGAACGACACCATTTCATCCTCTACGGTCCGGCCTTCGCGAGTTATTCCGATCAGCATAAGAGCTTTTGCAAGCGGTATGTACGGCCGAACCGAAGATGTAAACCGTGATTTAGTTTCATTTCACAAAACTAAATCGCGCTCAGGGCGGGAGTAGGGCGGATTAGCTCTATTTTGCAAAATTAATCGGACATTTTAAGCAGCTGCTCTCTCAAGACCGCTGTTTAATTAGATGAAATCGAACTAATCGGCCGTTATCGGATTACGATCAGCAAATAGTTTCGGAAAATCGAATTAAACCGCTGCCCGCCAATGTTCAAATTTACAGCGTTGATTTGCGTGAATCTGTCTGATATAGTTCTATTATCGAACAGTTCTATAATAGAATCATTTTATGCGCAATGTAAAGCAGCATGATAGGGAGGACAACAGCGTGGATCAAGCGTTATTGCATCAAATTATTGACCGCTACGAGCAGGCTAATTTTATCATCAACCGGAGATTGAATGTGATGTTCCGCGAGCAAATGCCGGAAGGATTAACGGTTGACCAATTTGCGATACTGCGGTATTTGTGTACGCGGGAAATGAGCACATCCTCTGAGCTGGCTGACATTTTTTGTGTCGGAAAAAGCTCTATTACCGCCATTGTTACGCGATTAACCGACAAAAAGCTCATTAAACGGCTGCCTGACGACAAGGACCGCAGAGTCATTTATTTGGCGTTAACGGATGAAGGCGTGAAGATGTGCGAAACGATGCTGGAGAGGATTCAACCGATGCTGGCGGGCTATTTGAAACATTTTGACGAGCAGGAAGCGCTAAAGTTTATCGAGACGTTTGAGAAGCTGGCGAAGGAAATGACGCATACGTAGGAGAGGAGTACTTAGAGATGAGAACCGTACTGAAGTTCAGATGGCTGGTTCTGGCGCTGTGGCTGGCTGCTGCAGCTGGCCTGATGCTCAGCGCGCCGAACATGGAGGAGTTAGTTCGAACGAAAGGGCAGGTCAATGTGCCTGACGGCTATTCTTCGACTGTAGCGAGCGAATTGGAGGAGGCAATCGGAGGGAGCGACGGCGCAGGCGCAAGCAGCGGCATGGCCACCGTCCTTGTGTTCCATAAGGATGGCGGTTTAGCAGACACTGATTTAGCTGAAGTGAAGAGCGGTGTCGATAGGCTGAAGAGGGAAGGGAAAGCCATTGGCGTTCTTTCTGTAACGACTCACTTTGACACGAAAGAGCTGGAGGAGCAAATGGTGTCGGGAGATGGAAGCACCGTCCTGGCGCTCGTCAATGTCGAGGCGGGCGACCGTACGCTTGCCGAACTGCGCGATGGTCTTTATGAGGCGATTGAAGGTGTGCCTGTGGAGCATTATTACACCGGCAACTGGCTGATCTCCGAGGACGTTGTGCAAAGCTCGCAGGAAGGGCTTAAGAAAACGGAATTCATTACGCTTGGCTTCATATTAATCATCCTGTTCGTCGTATTCCGGTCGGCGGTTGCGCCGCTCGTGCCGCTTGTGGCGGTAGGCTTCACATACTTAATATCGCAATCCATCATTGCATACTTAGTTGAATATTTTGACTTCCCGCTCTCTAATTTCACGCAGATCTTTCTCGTTGCGGTATTGTTCGGGATCGGCACGGACTATTGCATTTTGCTCATTAGCCGTTTTAAGGAAGAGCTTACCCATAGCGGCGGCGACAAGACGGCAGCGATTATCCAGACCTACCGCACAGCGGGCAGAACCGTATTATTTTCCGGCCTCGCGGTGCTTGTCGGCTTTGCAGCTATCGGCTTCTCGACCTTTATGCTGTACCGCTCGGCGGTTGCCGTTGCTGTCGGGGTAGCGGTTCTGCTTATCGCGCTGTTTACGATCGTGCCGTTTTTTATGGCGGTGCTTGGCACGAAGCTGTTTTGGCCGGCAAAAGGTTCCCTGGAGCATAAGCCGAGCAAGCTATGGGGCACAGTCGGTAAATTTTCATTGAAGCGGCCGTTGTGGGCGCTCCTGATTTTGGCGGTCATTATCGTACCGTTCCTGACTGCTTACAAAGGCTCCATTTCCTTTAACTCGCTTGATGAGATCGGCGACAAATACGATTCGGTTAAAGCGTTCAATATGATTTCCGACAGCTTCGGTCCCGGCGATTCGCTGCCGACAACGGTCATTGTCAAAACCGGCAAGCCGATGGATACGCCTGAGGGGCTGGCTGTTTTGGAGCAGGTCAGCCGCGAGCTTGCGAATACGGGTGGCGTCAAGGCCGTTCGCAGCGCAACCCGTCCGACCGGCGACGTGATGGAGCAATTTCTCGTAGCAGGTCAAGTCGTCACCCTTGAGGATGGCCTTGGCAAGAGCGGCGAAGGCTTAGGCAAAATCGGGGACGGACTCTCCGAAGCGAGCAGCGCGCTAAGCGAAAATGCGCCGAAGCTGAATGAAGCGGCTGCCGGAGCAGGCCGGCTCGTCGATGGCACGAATGAGCTGAAGGCAGGCATCGTGCAGCTTGGCGCAGGTTTGAAACGAATTCAGCAGGGGCTTGAGGATGGTTCAGCGGGTGCGGAAGAGCTTAACGAAGGACTGAAGCAGGCCCTTGCGAGCGCGGAGCAGCTGGCGGGTGTCAGCCGTCAACTGCTGAGCAGTTATGAGCAGCTGGGCGGCGGCCTCGGACATTTGACTGGCGCTTATAGCGCGGTTGCTGAAGGGCAAGCGAAGCTGGCAGACGGACTGAAGGGCGCTCAGCAAAGCCTGTCCGGTCTGCAAGACAGCTATCCGGAGCTGCAAAACGATGAGAATTTCAAGGAAACGCTAAGTACATTAGGCCGGCTTCAAGAGGGAGCGGCGGGCATTAGCGGGCAATTGTCGCAGCTGAATAAGCAGCTTGCAGGCATCTCGGCAGGCATGACGCAAGCGAATGCCGGCTTCCTGCAAGCATCGGAAGGACAATCGGCGCTAGCCTCGGGTCTTGGCAAGCTGGCATCAGGAATCGCCCAACTGCAAAGCGGCATTGCGCAGGCGGCGGCAGGTCAAGGCCAGATCGTCTCGAAGCTGCCGGGCGTAACGCAAGGCTTAAATGAGCTGGCGGACGGACAGAAGGAGCTGCAAGCCGGCTTTGCTTCTGTAAATGATCAGTTAGGCGAGCTAACGAGCGGACTTGATCAAAGCGTGGATGGTTTGTCGCAGGTAACAGACGGGCTCGCTTCTGCGGGCGGCTACCTGAACGGCCTTGCCGAATCGCCGAATAAGCAAATGACAGGCTGGTATATTCCAGAGGAAGCGATAGCGAACGAGGAGTTCCAGACTGCTCTGGACGTGTATATGTCGGATGACCATCAAACGGCGAAATTCGATGTCGTATTTAGCGGGAATCCCTATTCGCAGGAAACGATGGCTCAAATCGACGGGCTTGAAGCAGCTGTGAATCGCGGCATTCAAGGCACGGATTACAGCGGAGCACAGATTGCCGTCGGCGGCGTTACAAGCATGAACCACGATCTCAGCAACATTTCGGAAGCCGATTACTCGCGTACGGTCATTCTGATGCTGATTGGCATTTCGATCATTCTGATCATCCTGTTCCGTTCGATCGTCATGCCGCTTTATATGATCGCATCGCTCCTCGTTACGTTCTATACCTCGATGGCGATTGCGGAGGTTATATTCGTAAGGCTGCTCGGGCAGTCGGGCATTAGCTGGGCGGTGCCGTTCTTCGGCTTCGTTATGCTGGTGGCGCTCGGAATCGACTACAGTATTTTCTTGATGGACCGCTTCAAGGAGTACCGTCATCTATCGCCGCAAGAGGCTATTCTGAACGCGATGAAAAACATGGGTACGGTCATTATGTCGGCAGCGGTTATTTTAGGCGGAACGTTCGCCGCGATGCTCCCTTCAGGCGTTATGTCGCTTTTGCAAATCGCGACGATCGTGCTTTGCGGGCTGTTCATGTACGCGCTGCTCATGCTTCCGTTGTTTATTCCGGTCATGGTGCGCACGTTCGGATCCGCCAACTGGTGGCCGTTCATGGGACGCAGCCACGATGCTGAGCCAGCGGGAAGCCCGACCGATCACCTTCATGGCGGTCAAAGCCTTAAAGGACGTCAAGTCTCGCATGAATCAACGCATTAATAGATGAAAAAGGGGTTGCCTCTGGTCTTAACATAGACCGTGGGCAATTCCTTTTTGTCGTTTTTCAGTATTTTTTGCAAAAAGATCCGATTGTTTGCCCCCGCTCCAGCATACGATTCTGCTTCTAAGGCGATGAATGATTTATTCGCGCTAATCATCCATTAAGTTATTTTCTCGCTTGTTGCAGCCGCGTCTTGCATGCTTCCAGCCAGAAAATCGTTAATTTGCTGCTGCTGCTCGTTTAACAGGCGCTGCAGACTCTCCGTACGCTCCTTGCTGGCAGAGGCTTCATGCTCGGCTTGTGTCACCAGCTTGAGCAGATCGAAAGATGCATGAGACAGTCCGAGCTTTCGGCGCAGCTTCTCATTCCGAAACGTCCCGGCCTCCGCCGGGTAACGGTTACCCTCTACTGTATTACTTGCTTTAACGGGAAGAAGCCTTAAGGCTGAACGGCCTTGCCCGGTAATCATATAAACCTTCTTGCCGCTGTCCTCTTCCTTTACGGCAACAAAACCGCGCTCCTCAAGCATTTGCAGTGTAGGATAAATGGAGCCTGCACTCGGCATGTACAGGCCGCCGGATTGCTCCTCCAAAGCCTTCATCATTTGATAGCCGTGCATCGGCTCGCCCTGGAGCAGCTTTAACAGGGCAATCTTTACGCCGCCCCGGCCGAAATACCGCTTGCCGCGGCGCTCGTTTGCGCCCGATCCTTGAGCGCTATGCTGTCGATTCTCATCAAAGAGACCGTTTTTTTGATCGGTCATCTATATTCACCTCGGTCATTGTCATAGGGGTTACCGCTGGTTCGTTCATTCCTGTCCGGCCAATCTCACCGTAGCGTTTACTCGATTGCGATTGTTGGCATAAACGTTCTTCTCTTACAGCATTGACAATGATAATTATTATTATTTATACATTTTTAAATAATTATGTTTATTAAGGAAGAACGGCCCTTTTTTTTATACTGCTTTAACTTTAGTTTCAGAATGCCGCTATATACTTCTCTTTAAATAGAAGTTGGACCATGCAGACAAGGACGGTGAAGGGATAGATGAAACAATCTAAGGCGATGAAGTGGCAGCTTGGGGCATGCGGCGCGTTTGCCGTCTTTCTCGTATTCGGCTCGGTGCAGAACAGCGCGGCCTTTCAACAGGCGCATGCGCAAAAAACAGGAGACAGCACGAGTCTGACGATAGAGCAGCAAGAGGATGAGGATTCGATCGTGGATGATTGGGCGCAGCGGCAGCCGTCAAGCAGCGGCGACAGCTATAACGACGATACGGAGAGCGGCGGCTGGTCAACCGCTCCGGAACAAGAAAGCAGACGAAGCACCGGCAGGGGCGGCATGCAATCCCAGACAGGACGATCGTAGGATGAGCAATCGAACGATCATCAAATTTCGGGCGATGAACACGGATGTCGAGGCGATTCTTATCCATAAAGCGGCGCCGCAGCCGCTGTCTGAAGATGAAACGAAAGCGGAGGCTGGCGAATACGCGGCTTTGGTCAAAAGGTGGTTCGGGGATATGGAAGCGAGGCTCAGCCGGTTTCGCGCAAATAGCGAGCTGAGCCGGCTAAACCGCTCGGCCGGCAGCTGGCTGCTCGTATCGGATATATTATTCGACATACTTGCGGAGGCCGAAGCGTTCCGTTTGCGTACGGAGGGTTTGTTTAATGTTAATGTTTTGGAAGCGCTGAGAGCATCCGGATATGACCAATCGTTTGAGAAGGCTGCCCATTTTTCGCCGGACATGCTCTCCGTGGGCGCCGCCTTGCCGCTTCAACCGTTTATGGAGATGGACGCGGGAATGAAAGCTGTGAAGCTCAGAAGTGGCGCACAGGTTGATTTGGGAGGCATTGCGAAGAGCTGGTCTGTCAGAAAGCTCTCTGATTGGCTGCGCCGCAAACGGGGGATAAAAACGGGGCTCATCAATGCGGGCGGCGATGCGGCGGTTTGGGATGAACGCACAGATGCCGCACCGGCCGAGCTGCGTATTCAAAATCCATGGGATGCCTCCAGCAGCGATGCGACAATAACTGTTCGTGGTGGAGGCGTGGCGACATCCAGCACGCTTGGGCGAAGCTGGAAAACACCGAGCGGCGTTTATCATCATATTATTGATCCGCGCGGGATGAGGCCAAGCGGCAGCGATGTTGTGCAGTGTACGATCACAGGACCGGATGTCACCGCTTGCGAGGTATGGGCGAAGGTCGTATGCATTGCCGGTTTAGAACAGGGAAAGGCGCTGCTTGTCAAACATGCTCCGGCGTATGAAGCTTACATGTACAGAACGGATCATTCGCTGCACAAGCATGAAGCCGTCATTTCCCATAAGGAAACAGGGAGGAGATTCAAATGACTGATTGGCTGATCGGACTGCCAACGTGGCAGCTTACACGCATATTGGGTATTGCCGCTTATTTATTGCTGTTTGCGGGGATGGCGATTGGCATGCTTTACAGCTATCCGTTCGTAAAGGGCAAAACCAAACAAGCCTTCTACAAGGCTCACATGCGCTTGACCAATAGCGGCACGCTGTTGGCGCTGCTGCACGCTGCGGTGCTCGTTATTGACACCTATACGCCGTTTGAGTGGAAGGAGATACTGATCCCCTTCATGGCGCATGAGCACCCGTTTCTCTATGGACTTGGTACGCTCGCTCTATACGGCATGCTTCTGCTGCTGCTTACTTCGGATTTTCGTCAAAAGCTGTCGCGGGGCATTTGGCTTACGATTCACCTGCTTTCCTATCCGATCTTTATAATGGCGCTGGCACACGGCTTTTTTGCAGGAACCGATTCGCAGCTGCCGGCGATAAAGTGGATGTACGGCGCGACGTTTGCGGTTACGCTGGTAATTGCTTGCGGAAGAATGCTGCTGAGAAAGCCGGTACGCCGCGCAGTTGCTTAACGAAGCGGATACTCTGTTAAATTGCTGCGGTAACGAGGAACGGAAAATAATTTGTGGGAGGAGGGTGCCGCAGGCGGCGGGAAGAGCCGGGGCCACCCTCCTTTTGTATGGATGGATGCCAGTGACGAGCCGCTTCGTATGAAGCATGCTTCGCGGGGTAACCTGTTAAGAGGGACGGCGATCCTTGACCTGGATACGGCGCCGCATATACGATAATATTAATCAACGATTTTTTTATCGAGGTTGAAGCGATAGGATAGCAAGGAGGAATATGAGTGAAGCAGCTGTTAGTCGTATTTACCGGAGGAACCATCGGAAGCAGAAAGCAGGGAGCCGGCATTGATGTAAACCAGTCGGGCTCTTACGCGCTTATTGATGAATACAGCAATAGTCAGCAGCAGCGAGGCGACGTAACGCTTCATGCGATACAGCCTCTTAATTTGCTTAGCGAAAATATGACGACAAACGATTGGCTTGTGCTGGCCGAAGCGATTCACAGCTTGGATTTAACTCTGTATGACGGCCTCGTCATCACGCATGGATCGGATACACTAGCGTATAGCGCTGCGATGCTCAGCTATTTGTTTGCGGATTCGAGCATACCGATCGTCCTGACGGCAAGCAATTACCCGCTGGCTGATGAACGGAGCAACGGCCTCCGCAACTTTACGAATGCGGTCGATTTCATTGCGGATGCGCAGCTGCCGGGCGTATTTGTCGTGTATGAGGATGACAAGGGCGCTCCGCTAGTTTATCTTGGAACGAGAATCACGCAAGCTGTCTCCTTTACCGATCAATTTGGAAGCCCATACGGAGTGCCTTTTGGCACAATGGTAAACAGGGCTTTCAGCTGGCTCGAGCATGAGCGCAATCCGAAGCCGGATACGCTGCGCCCTGCGTCTGCTGCCCCGTTTGTATGGGAGCCGGAGACGCTCCGTCTCGATTCCAGCATCGTCTATATTAGGCCGTATCCCGGCTTGAACTACTCTTATTATGATTTTACGTCGCATCGTCCGAAGGCTGTGCTTCATGATCTGCATCATTCCGGCACGGCATGCGCGATAGAGGATGGTCCATACTCGCTCCTGCAATTTATCGCGCGCTGCAAAGGAGTTGGCATCGACGTATACATATGCCCGATTCGAGACCGTTCGGATGCGCTTTATTCGTCCTCGCTCAGCCTTATTGAAGCGGGCGCAATCGTGATTGAGAAACTGTCGGTGGAGGCGGCCGTCACGAAGCTCATGCTGGCGTACGGCTTATATGACGACCCTGCTCAGGCCAAAGCTTTCGTTACCGGAAGCTCTTTGTATTACGAGCATAATGAGGTGTAAAATGATTATTGAAAAGCTATTGTTAGTTACCGGAAACGCAGCAAGCATACAGCCTTTCTACAGCGATGTGCTGGGACTTCCGGTTGTTCGCTCCGGGCAGGGCAGTTTTACGGTGAAAGCGGGCTGGAGCGAGCTGACGTTTCAGGAGACCGGTCAGCCTAATGATGAAGAGCATTATTACCACTTTGCATTTACCATCCCGGAAAATAAGCTGCGGGAAGCGAAAAAATGGATTGAGGCAATGGTTCCGATCGGCACCGAAGCAGGCGAGGACGTGTCATATAGTGAGGCTTGGAACTCGCATTCCGTTTATTTCGAGGACCCGGCAGGCAATATTCTTGAGCTTATTGCCCGTCATACGATGAATAATAGCGTTGACCGGCCCTTCGATCCGAAGCAGGACATCCTCTGCATAAGCGAGATTGGCGTTCCGACTCGCGACGTTCCTGCAGCGGTCGATCATTTGGCCGGTCTCGGCCTTATGACTTATAAGACGCGCAATGACAGCTTTAATCCCATTGGGGACGATAATGGCCTGCTGATGGTGGTTGAGACCGGCAGAAGATGGCATTTTACCAGCAAAACGGCAGAGAGCTTCCCGGTCCGGGTGAAGGTGCGCGAGGCTGGAGAGCTGTATCTAAGCGAGAGTGAGCAAGGTTTGTCGATTGAAAATATAAATAGAGGAGCATGAACAATGGGAGAACAGTTGAAGATTGGAGACAAGGTTCCGAATTTCAAGCTGCAGGCGTCGAACGGTCAGGACGTGGAGCTGGCAGACTATTCAGGCAAGAAGCTCGTCATTTATTTTTATCCGCGGGATATGACGCCTGGCTGCACGACCGAATCATGTGATTTCCGTGATTTTAACGGGCAATTTGGTGAGAACAACGCGGAGGTTATTGGAGTCAGCCCGGATGATTTGGCTTCCCATGAGCAATTCGTAAGTCTGCATGAACTGCCCTTCCTGCTGCTGTCGGATACGGAGCTTACGGTATCCAAGCTGTTTGGCGTATGGAAGCTGCGGAGCCGGGACGGCGTGGAGTCTATGGGGATCGAGCGATCTACTTTCCTGCTTGATGAGCAGGGCACACTCGTTAAGGAATGGCGCAGCGTATCGGTTGACGGTCACGTCCGGGAAGTGCTTGAGGCGGTAAAAAGCATTTAGAGCTGCGTATTCATGAAAAAAAGGCTCACCTTGAAGCGGCATACTGCGCTTCAAAGTGAGCCTTTTATATTAGTTTATTCTTTCTTCCAGCTTGGCAATTGGCTTACGTAGCTGTCGGACAGATTGAGCAGCTCCAGCGCGCGCTGGTACTCATCCTCCGTGGCGGCCTGCTCTTTGATGCCGTCGCCTGCCAGCGGGTAGTGCTTGCCGTCCTCGTAGCCGCTGCCTGACATGAATAGCTCCTTGCTGCTTAAAAAAGAGCCGGTCGGGAGATAATAACGCTGAGGAAGCATGTTATATGATTGATTGAACAAGTCTTGGCCAAAGTGGATATGATCGTCCAAGGAGATGCCGAGCAGATTCGCGATCGTTGGCAAAATGTCGACTTGACCGCCGAGCTGATCGAATACTTTCCCCTCTGTCAAGCCTGTCGATGCCACAACGAGCGGAATGTTCATCATATCGGTATAGCCGTATTCATGGCCGTAAATTTCAGCCATAAGCTCTTTGTCATCACGGTCCAGCGAGTAAATCGGGAGGCCGAGATGATCGCCGTAAAGCAGAATCAAGCTGTTATCCCAAATGCCGCGTTCCTTCAAATCGGCAATGAACTTGCCAAGCGCGAAGTCCGCATAGTTTTGCGCGCGGATATAATCGCCGACGAATGTGTTCTCATAACGCTCCGGGAGCGTCATTTGGTATTTACTTTCAGGAATCGTAAACGGATGATGCGATGACATCGAAATAACGTGCGAGTAGAACGGTTTACCGTTTTGGCTCATGCGTTCCATCTCGGCTGCTGTTTTCTTATATAGCTGTTCGTCTGAAGCTCCGAAAAATACGGTATCTTCAGTGCCGAAAAACTTTTGATCATAATAACGGTCAAAACCAAGCGCCTTGTACAGCTCGCCGCGGTTCCAGAACTCGACGACATTTGTATGGAACGTCGTTGTATCGTAGCCGCTTGCTTTCAGCATCTTCGGCAAGCTTGGAAGCTCCTTGCCCGCGTATATCATCGTTGCCGCGCCGCGCGGCGGAATATAGAAGGACGTATTGACGACGAACTCGGCGTCGGATGTGTTGCCTTGGCCGACCTGCTGATAGAAATGTTTGAAATAATAGTTTTCATTCACAAGCTTGTTGATGTTTGGCGTAATTTCTTTCCCGTCGATTTTCAGGTTGACGAGGAAATTTTGGAACGACTCCATTTGAATGATAATGACGTTTTTACCGGCTGCCGTCTTCCAAAGCTGCGGTGCAGCCGGCTGCCCGATCTTTTTGACAGTATCGATTTTTGCTTGCGTTATATGGGTTGAATCAACGAAATCAATATCTTTTTTCGAGAAAATCGTATAAGCCTCGTAATTGAGAATGCCCATTTGCTCCGCTTTAACAATTTCATTCATGCTGGCGCGGTTTGGCAAAATGTTAAACAAGCAAAGCGCGATCGAAATGCTGAACAACGCAACGACAAGCCGTTTGTTTTCCTTGCGGGAGCTTTCTTTCTTCCAGTTAAGCGCCTTCTTGCGGCGAAACAACAAGGTAGCCATAATGATAATGTCAGTGAAGATCAGCAGATAGTAAGGATCCATCAGCGAGAATACACTATTACTTACCGCTGTGACTTGATTCACCTGCTCGAGCGCAAGATAGGTAACGATAACGCCATAATACTTGTAATACATAATGACGGCGAACAAGATGAGCGTCATCACCAGGTTCGCTATTAAATAGTAAATGAGCTTGCGTTTGGATGCGAAATATTCGATAAGACAGTACACGATCAGAACAAACGGGATTTCTTTCAAAATCGTCGTCCATGAGAATCCGTCCTCAAAAATAACCATCCATGCCAGATAGCTTTTGAGAAGCATAATAAACGAGAAGAAAAGGATGGGCCTTGTGCTTAACAAACGTTTTGAAGTTAGAAATGTCATATAACCGCCTACCTTTCAAAGCAAAAACAGGCCGTCTCTCAGAGGCAGCCAGCCCGCTAATATAATATATATGCGTTTTGTAAATTCTTATCCATTATGCTCCTAATTATAGCCCAATGTCAAAAGGCAAAAGGCACCTTCAAGCTCAATCAAAATGTCTGAAAATAACGAAAAAACAAACGTTTTTCTCATTTTTCCTTTTGCTTACATCGATTCCAGGCTATTAGATTGAAACATTGCGGCAGTTTTAGTAGTCTATTAACTAGCCGGTATTGGACTAGACATGAATACAAGCCTAATTACGTGAAAAATATGTAAAAAATAATAGCTGGAGGCTTATCATGAAAAAAAGAAGAAGGCTGCTGCTGTTCGTTATGGTATGCGCCGCGATGGTGATTGGTTACACCTTTATGAAATCGGGAGATTCGGCAACGATTCCGGGAAAGAAGGCTGCTGCTGCTGCTGAGGATTCTGCTGCAGAAATCGGCGGGGAAGTGACCGGCAAAACCGAGTCCGGCCCGAAGACCGAGCCAAGTGGTGAAACGACTGATGCAGCGGAGAAGCCAGCGGAAAACGCGGACAAGGATGATTCGCAGACGGCTAAGTCAGATAAGGAGACTGGAGCCGGACAAGCCGTGAAGACCGAGGACGGCATTGCGGTTATCGCACAGCCTGCGGATATTGCCGTGCTCGTAAACAAGCAGAATAAGCTGCCGGAGGAATACAACCCTGCAGATTTAGTTTACCCGGACGTTCGATTTATATTTTCCGAAAAAGTGGACAAGCGTAAGATGAGGCAAGAAGCGGCAACGGCGCTGGAGAATATGTTTAAAGCGGCAGAGGATGACAGCATCCTGCTGGCAGGCGTATCTGCTTATCGCTCGCACAGCACGCAAAAGACGCTGTTTGACCGCTATGTGAAGAGAGACGGCTTGGAAAAGGCGAAAACGTACAGCGCTTTTCCCGGGACAAGCGAGCATGAAACGGGTCTTGCGATCGACGTTTCCGGCAATGAAGGCAAGTGCGCGGCAGCCGATTGCTTTGCGGATACGAAGGAAGCGCTGTGGCTCGAGGAGCATGCGCATGAATACGGATTTATTATCCGCTATTTGAAGGGTAAGGAAGAGATCACCGGTTATCAGTATGAGCCATGGCATCTGCGTTATGTAGGTAAGGATTTGGCTGCCGAGCTTGCTGAAAGCGGCGAGACGCTTGAAGAGTATTTTGACGCGGTTCCTGTCGCAAAATAAGAGCAATAGCAGCGGCGCAAGCAACACCTGTACGTGCCCGAAAGCATATGCGGACACTCGGTTCAGGGCGCTTACGCTGCTTCTATTGGTAAAGACAAACGTTAAATCTTTGGTTCAAACGTTTTGCAATCTGTTTCTTCAGAATTGCTGGCTTGCTTGCCGCGGTTACTGACAACATAAATAGAAGAGGCAGCGCAATGATTCCCTGCAGCCCAGTGCTTGCATGAATTCACTTCGCATAATACATCCTTAGCCATGATCAATCACCTCCTCCGTTATAGGATTGACAAACGATATATCGTTTTATACCCGGGTCGAATGGATAAATATGGGTTGGTTTTTAGCGGCGGGGCACAAAATTATTTCAAGAAAAAAAGCACAGCCGTAAATGAGCTTATCTCATTCGCAGTCGCGCTTTCGGTTCATTAATCCAATTCGTATATAGAGCCTGACTTGCTGGCATAAAGCTCGGCGTATACCTTCTCGGCGTATGCGTCGGTCATCCCTGAAATATAGTCCGCGACGAATCGCGGCCAGCTCCACTTGTTCTTATGGAGCTCGAAATTTTCGATCCAGTCCGGCGGAATAATGAGACGGCCGTATTCGGGCACCTTAAAGCTGTCCCAAAGCCTGCGTATCATAATCTCGCTGCGCATTTGCAGGCGCTGAACGCGGAAATCCTTGATAAGCGTCACCCAAGCGAGCTTCTTCAATATTTCCATCGTCCGCAGCAGCTCGATATCCTGCTGTCCGCCGTTGACGAAAGTGACCGTCTTCCAGCCGCGCAATTTGTCGTCAATAATGCCGACCTTGCCTGCAAATAAGCTGACCCAGCGCGCCTTCATCTCCCGTCTCGTCCGGGAGGACTCGCGGTCGCAGCCGGCGTAGAGAGTTTCCCACTGCTCGAAATAATTGACGAGCACCCGCTTCACCATCGCGGGAATATCGACCTCTCCCCAGCCGATTTCGGTGTTGCCCTTGTCCTCGACAATTTCCTGAACGACATGGTCGATAAGCCTGCTGTCCTCGAAGAAGGTGCGGTTCATATGAATTTTGCCGGCACGAATGCCGTCTTCGATGTCATGCGTGGAATAAGCGATGTCATCGCACAGGTCCATCAGCTGCGCTTCCAGCGTTGAGCAGCCGACTGGAATTTTCCATGACCGGCGAAGCTGCTCGATTTCTCCCCACTCGGTGCTGTACAAGCCCTTTAGACGTCCAGGCTCATCGAGGCTGAATGGATATTTGTTAATCGCGAGCAATACAGCAGCGGTTAAATCCAAGCCGCTTCCGCTTCCTGCGCGTTTCTCCAGAAACATCAATATACGAAAGTTTTGCGCATTTCCCTCATAAGGCATGCCATGCTCCTCCATGAGCACACGGTTGAGCACTTCCTCGCCTTTATGACCGAAGGGCGGGTGGCCGAGATCATGGGCGATCGCCGCAATTTCCACTACCGCAGGGTCTAATACGAGTCCGGGATGCTCCTTGCGCGCGAGGAACTCATACTGCTTGCCAAGCCTGCGTGCAACCTCGCGCGCAATTTGCGATACTTCCAGCGAATGGGTTAATCTTGTCCTATAGTAATCGCCCGTACCAGCGCCAAACACCTGCGATTTGCCCTGCAGGCGGCGGAAGGCGGGAGATTGAATGAGCCTTGCATAATCCCGTTCATATTCGTCCCGCTCTTCACTAAAAGTGCCGAGTGCTTTCTCGTCGAGCCTAAGTTTGCGTATGTCCATCGTTGTTCCTCCAGTGCCACTTCTGCGGGTCATATTGGAATAAAAAAGAATACTATTTTCACCCGGGTTGCCGGGCTTATAGATGATGCTGGTCGGATCTTGAGCCGTTATCAACAGGCGCAAGGCGTTTCTGCTTGAATTGTAGCATATAATCAGGCTTGAACATACACCGTGCTTGGAGTATGATCGCATTAGCTTTTACATAAAATTGAGGTGCTACTATACGGATGGCTATTATGCAAAACGCATACGCACTTATCATGCTTCTAAACATTTTTTTGGCGGTTACCGTCATCTTTCTTGAACGGCGTAACGCGAGCACGACATGGGCATGGCTGATGGTTCTTTTCTTCATTCCCGTCATCGGGTTTGTATTGTATTTAATATTGGGCCAGAAGATTCGCAAAAGAAAGCTGTACAAGCTGCTCGGCGATAGTCAGCGCATTATCGAGCATACGATCGAGAGGCAAATGCGTCAGCTGCGCGACAACGAAATATCGTTTAATGATCCTGCCATGCACGGCTATCAGGACATGATCTACATGAACCTGAAGACGAGCTATGCGGTATTTACGAGCAACAATGCGGTGGAGATCTTCACTGAGGGCAAGCAGAAGTTTGATGCTCTGCTCAAGGATATCGAAGCGGCTCAGCACCACATCCATCTCGTGTATTATATCGTCCGCGATGATGAGCTTGGAAGAAAGCTCGTGAAGGCGCTCGCGGCGAAGGCGGCAGAAGGCGTCGAGGTTAAATTTTTGTATGATCATATAGGAAGCTCCAGCTTGCCGAAGCGGTATTTTCAAGAGCTGGTCGCAGCCGGCGGCCAGGAAGCGGCATTTTTTCCGTCGCGAATTCCATATTTGAATTTGAAAATCAACTACCGCAACCATCGGAAGCTCGTTATTATCGATGGGCAAATCGGCTATATCGGCGGTTTTAATATCGGTGACGAATACTTGGGATTAAATAAGCATTTCGGAGAATGGCGGGATACGCATCTGAGGGTACTCGGCAACTCTGTTCTGCAAATGCAGGCGCAGTTTCTTATGGACTGGAACCTGGCGGCTTCCGGCAGAATCGTTTTGAATGAACTGTATTTCCCTATCTTGAGCGATAATACGGGTGTGATCGGTATGCAGCTGGTGGCGAGCGGCCCGGATACGGAATACCAGCAAATTAAAGATGCCTATATCAAAATGATTTATGCGGCCAAAAAGACGATCTGCTTGCAAACGCCTTATTTTGTGCCGGATGAAAGCTTGATGACAGCACTGAAGATTGCTTCCTTGTCCGGGGTAGATGTGCGCATTATGCTGCCGAGCAAGCCGGATCATTTCTTCGTTTACTGGGCTACGCATTCCTATTTGGGGGAGCTTCTCGCAGGCGGGGTCAAATGCTATTTGTATGAGAAAGGGTTCCTTCATGCAAAAACGCTTGTCATTGACGGCAAGGTCGCTTCCGTTGGAACAGCCAATCTCGATATTCGCAGCTTCAAGCTGAATTTCGAGATGAATGCGTTCATTTATGATACGCAGACATCGGCTAAGCTGCAACGCATTTTTGAGGAAGATTCACAAAATTGCATTCAGTTGACAGCCGATATTTATGCTAAGCGTCCGTTTATAAATCGTTTCAAAGAATCGATCTCCAGACTGCTCAGTCCAATCTTATAAACGCAAATAAACGCAAATAAGAAAGGCTTCTGCTTATCCGAGATAACCAGAAGCCCTTCACATGCTTGGTAGACTACTATTCAATTTATTCAAACGCTCCAATCCGCTGCTTGCCTTTCTTCTTCTTCTTCCTTTCGAATTTGTTACAAACCTTATCGACTTCGATCCTAACTTTCTTGACCTCGATCAACTTCCTTTCGATTTGTTTCAAATCCTTTCCTTCCATAAGTACCTGTCATCCAAGTGACCGTCGTCAACTTCACATTCACAAAAAGTACCTGTCATTCAAATGGCTCTCAACTTCACATTCACAAAAAGTACCTGTCATTCAAATGGCTCTTAACTTCACATTCACTGAAAGTACCTGTCGTTCAAATGGCTCTCAACTTCACATTCACTGAAAGTACCTGTCGTTCAACTCTCAACTTCACATTCACTAAAAGTTCCTGTCATTCAAATGGCCGTTAACTTCACTTTCGCTGAGTCCCCCGCATGTCCAGTCGTTCCTTCGGTACTCTCCTTCCCGAGTTAATGGGACATGCATCGCTAACCTACGTCAATGGGCTATCCCCTCTCGTTTAAGATATTTTTAGTATACACCTTTATTAGAATTTTGTAAATATTCAGATTATTAATTTCGACAATAAATTTAAAGCGCTTTCATAGAGTGGGGAAAAAGTAGATAGAGTTAAAAGGTTTGTCATATCGGACATCGAGGTTGACCGTTTTGGCATATAATTTTATACTTAGTCTAAAGTCAGTATATAGAAGGAATGATGTTCTTATGAACAAAATTAACTTAACGATACAGCGTAAAGCGATATTTGAAGTGGTGCAGCATGCGGATGACCATCCTACGGCGGCGGATGTCATTGACCGGCTGCGCGGCAAAGGCTTCAACTTCGCCTACGGCACGGTGTACAACTCGCTTCGCTATTTGACGGATGTGGGACTCATTCGGGAGCTCAAGCTAGGAGAAGCGGTAAGCCGTTATGATGCCCGTACCGACGAGCATCAGCATATCGTGTGCACCGTGTGCGGACGCGTGGATGAAGTGCTTACCGAATTACCGGGAGACTGGCTGCAGAAGGCCGTTTTGGAGACGAAGTATAAGATTGAGCATGCACAGGTCGTATTAGAGGGGGTTTGCGAGCAATGCACGACGAAACAACCGTAAGAGACGAGGCTTTCATGAATATGGGAGCGTCATTAGATCAGAGCGAGACGGCTGAATATTCGGAGGAAGAGCTGCTTCAAAACGGGATGCTTTGCTCGATAACCCAGCGCGTTATGATTATTAGTCCTCTGCCTGAACGGGTTAAGAGCTTGCTTGTTGCTTTGTCAGGCGAATGCTTCGATGTGTTTTCGCTGCATGATTTTAACAAAAGCATGCTTCAAAGCCTGCAGCCGGAGCTGCTGATCTATGATGCGATACCTGTCGTACATGCTGCCACGGGTAATACGCTGCAGGCAGGAGCGGAATTACTGGAATCTGCCGACTTTCACGCGGTGCCTGTTCTTATTCTGCTGGATCAGAAATCGTATGATTCGCGCGGCACCTTCGCTCTTGGAGCGGCGGAGCTGCTTATATGGCCGGCTAAGCCTGAGCAAGCGATAAAGCAAATCAACCGGATGCTGCTGAATCGGCCGGTTTCAACAGTTCAAGCTGCGGTCGAAGACATCCGTTCGTTTAAGGATATTACGATCGATCTCAAGAAAATGACCGTTGATCGGGGCGGACAGCGCATCGATCTTACAAAGACGGAATACGATTTGCTGCTGCATTTCATATCATCGGACGGGTCCGTGCTTACGCGGGAGTCGCTGCTTGATACGGTGTGGGGCTTGCAGTTTTACGGAGGCAGCAACTTGGTCGACGCCCACATTAAGAGCTTGCGCAAAAAATTAAAGGACAGCGCCGTAGCCCCAAAATATATCGTTACAGTGCGCGGCGCAGGCTACCGGCTTGCGGATAATCGGGACCGGTAAGCGGCCGGGCTTTCCTTATTGATGTGGTTCTGCTGTAGAGGGAGTTCAGCTCATTAGGGCTCTTCATACGGAGCAGATTAACGGGAAAATCTCCTGCTAATCGCGCTGCCGTGCCTCTTTTTGGACAAATAGCAGGAATTACTCCCCTTAAATCGATCGAACGGGGCTATTCCTCGAGTTTTATCCGATATTAGCAGGAGAAAATCCTGTTAAGTTGAATTTTCCGCGATATACGTCGATTTAGCAGGAGAAATTACCGCTGTATTTGTCGGGATGTCCAATAACGGTCAATTGGGACGGTAGCGATTAGCTAATAAAGTGACTTTGAACGGGGACTGGCCTTATCCGGTTGGTTGCCCTATAATTATAGACAAGAGACGAAGAACGTCCCGTTAACACTCCTAGGTGAGTGAGAACGGGACGTTTTCTATTTTTCCGGAGAGGATGATTGGAATGGCGTATGATGAAGCGCATCACTCATTCATTCAATTTCACATCGATAATAGGAAGGGCGAGCGCCGCGGCAGACTGGAGTGAGGTCATGGCCATGCCGAAGCCCTGTTTTTGCGTAACGTATCGTGATGAGCAGACATCAGCCCGGACAGTCGCCGATATCCCGTGTACTGCTTGCAGAGAAAGAAATTATCCGGCTAGCGATGCAGCATGCCTTGAAAATCGGCCGGGTCCTTGCTGATCACCCACGGTACCAGGTTCTCTCCGCTTCCCAGCCACTCGTGATAAAACGATAAATAAGCATCCTTTAATGCTATAGTTGGTTTTACTAATGCGACACTCGCTTCCATAGAATTCCCTCCGCAGCACCAATTGAGATTGATATTGACAGGGATAGCTCAATCCATTCAATGTTTGCAGTGAATCTTTTTTTGCAGTACGATGAAAGAAATATTCGGGCATTTAAACCATACAACAGGGAGGACTCGGTGTTGTTGTCTACACACTTGATCCAAGTCGGCTCGGTCATCGTATCGGCTCTAGCTGGTCTCACACTTATCATACTTCGTATTCGAGCCGGAAATCAGCCCACCTCCTTGCGAAAAATTGTAATACCGCCGCTGGGAATGGCAACGGGCTTCATCATGTTTGCCTTTTCGGTGACTCATATTCCATGGGTCTGGGGATTATCTGCTTTTTTGACCGGCATGCTGATCTTTGCGTTTCCGTTAATCGTTACGACCCGTCTGGAGCGTGTTGAATCCGAAATTTATGTTAGGCGCTCGAAGGCATTTGTATTTATTATGCTGACGCTCTTCATCATTCGGCTGTCTCTGCACGGTGTCGTTGAGAAGTATATGTCGATTCCGCAAACCGGGACGATTTTCTATTTGCTTGCGTTTGGTATGATTATTCCATGGCGTCTTGCTATGATTAGCGATTATATGAGGCTGAAAAAACTAGAATCGTAGTTTAACGGAGGGAGAGCCTATGGATCCGAAGCTGACTGAACGAGTAAAGCTAACCCAGAACAAGCTTAGAAGGCGGACATTATCCGCGATATTTCAAGAATTTGATCATAAAATGATGAAGCTTGAGCGCAGCAAGCGCGAGGAAAAGTATCTTAAAATGTCGGAAACGCCATTTTCCTTTTTTCGCGGCAGCGCTTATTTGTTTTATTTCGACGTGTCACGGGAATGGTTTCCGTATCATACGCCAGTTAACCGCCCGACCTGGATTCAGGGCGATTTGCATTTCGAAAACTTCGGCGCCTTCCGTAATGAGCGGGGAACGCTTGTCTATGACGTGAACGATTTCGATGAAGGTTATTTAGGCTCGTATTTGTATGACCTGCTTCGGATGTCGGTTAGCATCGCGCTCGTCGGAAGATTAAAGGGGTATACATATGATAGCCAAATCAGCTCCATTGAAGTATACTTGCAGGCGTATTCTAAGCAAATACGCCGATTCGTGAAGGGAAAGGATGATCCCGCCACGTATGCAATCGACGTCGATCAAGCGGAAGGACCCGTGAAGAAGCTGCTCAAAAAGCTGCAAAAACGCAAGGATCAGCATTTCCTGGAAAAGGTGACCGCACTCGTGCAGGAGCATCGACAGTTTGCAGCGACCGATGAAATCGTTCCGCCAACCGATGAGGAACGAGCTGTTCTGCTTGAGGCGTGGCCGGTTTATTTAACTACCGTCGCAGCGGATGATGCGGAGGAGCTGCGCCATTTTCAGGTGAAGGACATTGCGGTGAAGCATGGCTCGGGAACCGCCTCCATCGGTCTCGACCGATTCTACGTATTAATTGAAGCGGGCGAAGAAGAGCAAGGCGAGGATGATATCGTGCTTGAGGTGAAAGAGGTACGAGTGCCGGTTCCGGCGTACTTCATGCCGTATGACGAGACATTCTGGTCGATGTTCGAGCATCAGGGCAAGCGGGTAACGATGACGCAGAAGGCGATGCATCACGAAGCGGATCCCTACCTCGGCTGGCTGTCCATTGGAGAACGGCAATTTTATGTGCGGGAGCGATCTCCGTACAAGAAGCGTCTCAAGCTTGATTCGCTTGAGACGGCGGGCGATTTGCTATCCGTCACGACGAGCATGGGAAAGCTGACGGCTAAGCTGCATGCGCGTGCGGATGCCGATGTGGCGCTGGGTATTCTCGCTTATCATAGCGAAGTGGAGATTGTAAAGGCAATGGGTGATGACGAGGATGTATTTTGCGCGTCGATTGCGGGCTGGGCTATCTCGTATGCGGACCGGGTCGAGCAGGATTACGCATTGTTCACGGAATGGCTGGGCGGGAGAAAGAAGCAATCGCACTAATAAATGAGATTATATAAGAGGACTGCTCACAGGCAGCGAGATGATTCGCCGCCTGTGAGCAGTCCTTTTAACTTTTATATTTGCCTGTTTTTCAAAGAGACAAGAGTTTTACCGCCTTCGTTGTCCCCACTCCGAGGCCAGCGAGAGGAACCGGAGTGAAGCGAAGGCAAAACAGGAATCCAACCACCGGATTCGAAAACTCTAAGTAAGAACCTTCTCCCATTATCGCCCGGTACTGATAGGGCCGCTCCAGGTACGCGGCAAGTTGGTCAACTCCAAGCAGATCGACGGCGTCACATACGTCGCGGCGCGGGCCTATGGTGACCTGAGATATCAAGACAAAAATCACAACCATCGACTAAAGTGAAATCCCCGCTGGCTTCGGCTGGCGGGGATTTTTGTGTTAGTTTAACGGTATAGCATCAATTACCACTATTATTGGTTTTCTTCTTAGCTCCTCAATATCTTTCTCGTAATCATAAGCCTCAAAATAATAACTAAGACCATCATTTGGCTGGATTATGGTGGTATATACTTGTGCGACGTCGTCCGAAACCAGCTTCGGATTTCCATCCAGATAGCCTCCAGAAACCATGGCCCAGATTTTTAAACCTCCTGGTGGGAAAATTCTTATTGTTACCTTAAGTGGCTTGCCGCTAATGTTTGTCCAATCACCTATAGGACCATAGTACGTAAAATAACCAATTCTCCCAATGGTACGGTGCTTTGAGGTGCGGGCTTCCGGATTGTAATCTCCCAGTTTCTCGTCGAGCCATAAACCAGAAGAAGCGGAAGCCGTTCCTGCGGTTATCGAAAACAGACTAAACCCAACCAACGCAGCGGCCATAAACATTTTTATTCTCTTCACCAACACTCACTCTCCCCCAACTAAAGGTTGAGTTTATTATCCTACTTGGATCATAATTTGTTAATATGTACCAAGAACTAGTTTTTTGTTGATATGTGTCGGCAGCGTGTTATTAATAACCGGTGAATTCTTACGATATTAACCAAGACATCATCCCACCAGAACATGTCATTTACACTAGTGCCATGTCGCATGCTCACTTATTCGCAGGATTTCGCCCTTACCAGAACTTTTACTAAGAGCGTGTAGATATCGGTTTTTCTTGCTTAGGGTTGTTTTGCATCTGGCATTCCGGCGACGTACCGTTCGTACAAGTGCGCGCTCCAGCCCCGACCGTCATAGCGCCCGCAAAACGCAAATCCCTCACGGGCATAATACCTATTGAGCGCCGCGTTATCAGCCATACAATCTAGACGCAGCCAAGATTTGCCCTGGTCTTTGATATAGCGCTCGGCCCAATTGATCAGCCGCGTGCCGATCCCCATGCCTTGACAATCCCGGGAGACGGTCAGCCGATGTACATAGCCAGCATTTTCGTGGAACTGATCTCCCCAAATCTCTTCATATCCCCATTGCACGGAAAAGCAGCCGACAGGCACACCATCCATATGCACCACAAAAACCTCATACCGATCGATTACATCGGACACATACGCATGCGTAAACCTCTCCTCACGCCACTGGACAAAGCCCTGTGTCCGCTGAATCCACTGTGCCGCACCGACCAAAAGACCGCGTACCGTTTCCGCATCCTCCAGTACGGCTCTTCGAATATCCAGCTCCGCATGCCAGCGGTACTCCAACCGCGAAGCCGTTTCCATCGCCCGCGATTCGCCGCACAACCTTGCCACGACATGCAGCGCCGCGTCGAACCCTGTAGTGACACCGCCGGACATGACGATACTTCCGTTATCGACATACCGAACATTCTCCACAACCATTGTACCTGGCGAAACCATGCCTCGTAAAAGGTCGTAAGCCATCCTGTTCGTTGTCACCCTGAGCCCCTCAAGCAAACCGGCTTTCGCCAGCAACAGGGCGCCGGTACATACTGAAAGCACAACCACGGCGTTACCCGCCGCCTCGTGAATCCAGGTGATCAGTCGTGAGTTGACTATTTCTGTGCGAGCCCCCAAACCTCCGGGCATAATGAGAATGTCAGTCTTTGGACAAGTGTCAAAGCTATATTGGGGCGTGATCGTGATGCCGCTAACGGTTGTTACAGGAGTTTCTTTTTCAGCTACCGTAAAGACCCGAAAATCCCGACCCAAGTATCCAGTCACCCCAAACACATCATGAGGCCCGGTAAAATCCAAAGTATCTACCCTATCGTACAACACAACTGCAACCTGCCTTGCCCTCTCCATCGACATCATCTCCTTAGAAATAAAAAGAGCATTTGACCCATCGGATCAAACGCTCTGCCCAGGCGATCGGCTGTATGTAATATGCACTCCCCCGTAGTCCTCTACGTTTCGCCAGTTACGCATACCAGAAATTCCCTTTATTATACATAGAAAAATTAGAGACGTCTAGATGAAACCCTTTACTCCTTAACCGCCGCAATCAAAAGATAAATCTGACGCCTCGCTTCGTCCCGCATCTCTATGTACGTCACATGGCTTCCTCCGTCGGCTGCGGCTCCGAAGTCGGCGTTGACCCGAAAGTTAGTTTGACAAGTCCTTGATGTTCATGGTATTCTCTTCTAGAAAATATATTGTATACAATTTAATTTATTGAAATCTATACACTAAGAGGAGGCAATGGGAAATGAGCGTTTATTCGTATGAACTGGAAACAATTAAAGGTGAAGCAGTAAGCATGGAGCAATACAAAGGAAAGGTGTTGATTGTCGTCAACACGGCTAGCAAATGCGGCTTTACGCCGCAATATGCGGATTTGCAAAAGCTGTATGCCGAGTATAAAGAGCAGGGGCTCGAAATCCTTGGTTTTCCAAGCAACCAATTTGGCGAGCAGGAGCCGGGTGCGAATTCCGATGTGCAAAACTTTTGCCAGCTGAACTATGGAGTTACGTTCCCTCTATTCGCAAAGACCGAGGTACGCGGTGAAGCGGCTCACCCTCTATTCAAGCATCTGACGGAAGAAGCGCCTTTCGACGGTTTTGACACAAGCAACCCTAGCGGAAAGATGCTTAATGCCTTCCTTCAGGAGAAGCTGCCGCATTATCTGGAAGGCAACTCAATCAAATGGAACTTTACGAAGTTTCTGATCGATCGCGAAGGGAATGTCATAAAACGGTTCGAGTCGACTGACGAGCCCTTCGATATGAAGGCCAATATCGAGCAGCTGCTTAAGTGCTCCCTCACCCAAAAATGAAATATATGCGGCTTCCGGGCGAAAAAAAGCCCATTTAATGGCTATTTTAGTCGTTTTGCGGGGGAGATTGGCGTCTGATGGCGAGTTCGTTCTCTTTTCCGAAGAAAAGCGGATATACATTTGATCCGTATTATGCCGATAGGGTGAAATTTAAGTGAAATAGATTTGTAAATAAAGGCTAGAGCTCACGCCTGCTTGAGTTAGTGGCCCAATACACATAGTAAAGCAGAAAAAACTGATCCAACATACCGGATAAAGAGCTGCGCTGCAATCATGAAGCAATTACATTTTATGATGTGGTAAATAAGGCATCTCATTGCATACAAATTAGCCAATCGAACGCCTTCACTCCCGCTATTTACGGGTAAGAAACAGCATTCTAGGCGAGGATGGATTGAAAAGGACAACGCTGCTTCACCTTGTGTGAACCATCATCACAGCCGGCACATGAGATAAATACGCCTATTTAGCGGTACAAAAAAAACTAAAATGGGGCTAGTCAACAGGCGTGTTCGCATTTACGGGAGCAGGTTGAAAATGGACAGAAACGGAAAATCCGTTCTGTCTATTTTTTATGCCCTGTGGAAACGTTTGGAGCAGGAATATGGCGCTCGACTAATAAGTAAAAAAGGTTGTAAATATGCAATTATAAATAAATTATTATAGATGTATTTGAAGTTTTTCTTTATCATTTCTGGTTTTAGTAATAATCTGATTTGAAGTTAATTGGTTATAAATATGCATAAAAATAATTAGGGACTCAATTTGCTTGTTAGGAGATCTAATGTCGGCTGGAAAGATCAGCCTCGGATGAATGGTGTGCAATCTGATATAAATATTGTCATCCGTTTACGCCTTCCACCATGTAATGTTTGTTGCAGCGGTAATGGAACCTGGTCCAACAGAAATGGTGATGGATTGGCCCTGCGGGACGATAATGCTGCCCGTAAAATCTAAGTTGAACATGCCTGTCGCCATAGGGAGTGACATGAATGAGGTAGGGGAGCCGCCTACAGTGCCGGCAGACGTTATGGCTGTTGCGATGCTGGCGGTGGCATTGCCGAATTGGCAGTTAAAAGGGGTGGGAGCAGCTCCTCCGGAAACTGTCCCGCCGGTATACAAAATGAGGGTTGCCGCTGCAGAAATACCGCCGGATATTCTGGAAACGTACAAGGATCGGTCGCTTAAGGCCGGATTCGTAATTTGGACAAGCTGGTTTGAGCCCCCGCCAATGGCCGCGCTTGTTGTAGTGACTATTAAGAGTCTGCCGCTGCTTGAAGCATCTGCCTCCGGTGGGGCGAAAGAGGCGGATGAGCTGTAAGGATTGTTAATGAGCATGTAAAGAGGGTGGTTCTCATTATTAAAAACCGCATTATTTGTCATATTGAAAACCTATTCTTCTATTGATGTAGATCTATTGTTGGCATTTCCGCTCCAGGAGCGTGCGGTTACCGGACGCTGTACGCGGCAGGTTTAGCCTGCGAACGGCTGTATGAGTGGGAGGCGGCGAATTATTATAGTTGGTCGATCGCTCAGCACCCCGGTTATTTGGCGGCATGGGAACGTTTAATGCTGCTTGGAGCCATGGACGACCGGTTTCGAGTGCGATTAGAAGAAGCTTTGTCAGAGCTGCAAGGTGACAGTCAAAACCGTGCGTTGTCTGCGGTAGGAGAAGCGCTGCTGGAGCGGATGGGGGATGCGGGATTTGAATGGGTAGCTGGGAATGAAAGCGGGAAGCGGGCGGGCGGCAGCTTGATGGAGGATTTATGCGAGATGCCGGGTGAGGAGCGAAGTACAGGCTTGAGTGGGAGTCCGGGCGTGGACTTGAGTGCGGACCAGAGTGAGCGCCCAAGTGCATATTCGAGTGCAGACCCAATTGTTGAGAGGTTGATAAGGTCGGTTTATGGCGTTGCCTGCACGGAGCAGGCCTTGTTTTGGCGCGGGCTGCTTTGCGTGCAGAAAGGCAATATTTTTCAAGGACGTAAGCTGTTGGAGCAATTGCCGGAGACTGACGAACGGCGGGGGATTTATTTGTACGCGCTGGAGCTTCGCGATAAGGGCGATGGGGCTGCGGCGACGCAGGGCGGATCGGCGGCATTGGAGCAGGCGCTGCTGCGCGTTCGCGCATGGCAAGCGTGGGGTATGCTGCGGGCCGCGAACAATAGTGATGCAGGCGGCGGATCGGCGGCTTTGCCGCCGCTGCAATGGTGCGCGGTTATTCGCGCACCGCTCGGCTGTCGCGCAGCGCAGCGCATAGCGCTCGCGAGCGGCAGCTCGGCGCCCGCTCAGCTTGCTGCGGGCGTGCTTGCTGCCGCAGCAGCCGACTGGCGCGCTGCGGCGGACTGCTTTGGCGGAGCCGCGACTGCTGCGGCGGCGAAGCCATGGGTTGCACGCGCCGCCGCAGCAGGGCTGGCGGCAGCATTCGCGGCGCGGGCTCGCGCCGCTGCAGCAGCGCCCGCCCATGCGGCGCTGCGCAATCGGGCGGTGGCGGTTACGGTGCCGCCGCTCCAGGCTGAAGCAGAGATGAGGCTAAGGGCGGTCTCTGCGTTATTTTCATGAATAGAATGAATTTCTTTATTCATAAAAGGGCGATCTCCTCGAAATTAAAGGAATAATTTCCATCTAAGTAAAGCTTGTGAGCGCATAGGGGCAATATTAGCAGGAGTTTTTCCTGCTAATACCTATGCTAATTGGATTGGCAGGATATACAGGCTATGACCGAGCCGGTAAGCATGGGATTCACATGCACAATTGATAAATCCGCCCTAAACAGAGCTGAAAATTAGCTTTACAATACCATCCGTTCTAGCTGCGGGCTGCCCATTCGCTACAGGCGGGTAAGTGATGCGCGCTGCGCATCTATAATGGCCGCCCATTGCGCGTTCCATTTGCGTTGATCGAATGCGAGAGCGGTTCTGCGGGCCATGCGGCCCATAGAGAGGCGTGCAGCTTCATCGTCTAGCAAAAAGCGAACCGCTTGGGTGAGCGCTTCGGCTTTTGGGGGGACAAGCCTCCCATTCAAGCCATCGATCACGATATCATTCAGTCCGCCGACATTGCTGGACACGACAGGGACACCGCAGCTCATAGCTTCCAAGCAGGCAAATGATGTCCCCTCTGAAAAAATCGTCGGGATAACAGCGATGTCAGCATTCCGATAGGCATCCCGCACTTTATCGAAGGAGTACGTGCGCTGCTCGATTCGGTCTTTATGGGGATGAACATCCAGCCAAAGATGGAAAGCAATCGCAACAGACGTTTTTTCGACAAGCTCGCCGGCAAATTCGATTACAACATAAGGGTACTCTTGCAGAATCGCATCCGTTAGCAGCATCATGGAAACAACTCCGCGTTCGAAGCTCAATCTGCGCGGAAACAAAACGCGCAGCTGTTTGCCGCGGCTTTTAACTTGCGGGTTTTCCATCCTCGCAATCTCACCAAGCTCCCCAACGACGAAATCATCCACACTCGCAAGCCCGCCAAGCACCTTAACGACAGCATCATATCCCGCCAGCTCGCCATTTTCTTCCGCCAACAATTCTCCCGCATTCGGTTTACCGCGAACTTGAGCAGGCGACTCCGCTAATTTCGCATGCTCACCCCGCGCACCATAGGCCGGATCAAGCGGCCGCTCCTGTCCGCGCCCGCTCCCATCTAGTTCACAGCCGCTTTCAACCATTGCGCCCGGACCCTGCTCGGCCCCGCCCGGCACATGGTCCGGCGACTTTCCGCCGCGGCTGCCGACACCGTCAGCCCGGGCGGCCGCATGGTCGCGGCTGCTATCAGTAACGTGATCCGAAGGTGTAAACCACTCCGTATTAACTGCATTCGGAAGCAGGACGATGCGGGCTGGATCGGCGTAGTAGCTGACGGAGCGGCAGTACATCAAAAAGTGCGAATCGACGGATACAACCCGGCCCAGCTGCCCGATTGCTTTGTCGATGATAGCGGCTATTTCTTGCTTTGCCTCGCGCGGCATATCATGGCGATCCCAGTTAATGCCGTGGCAAATGCCAATGCTGCCCGGCCGATACCGAATCGGATGCCAGATACAGCTGCCGTAAATGATAAGCCCTTCGCCGGCGTCGGCCATCTCCTCGAAAGCGGCAGCGATATGATCTGTTTCATACGTCCAGCCTCTCACGCGTACGCCCTCATAGACCGTATCGAACGCGCCAAAATAAGAAAGCTGATGAACGACCGGACGCAGTCCCATTCCCGCAATGACCTGACAGAGCGCATGCACGTACCGCTCCAGGCCTCCGCCGAACGGGCGTGATAGATTTTGCGTATATCCATCCAAATAACTATGCGTTAATATCGTAACCGTAGAAGATGCGGCCTTACTCAATCCTCATTCCCCTCCTCGCGCCAACGGACCAGATGCGGCTTTGGATCGAGTATCGACTCGTAATGCGCAAGATTTCCCCATTTGCCGAATGGATCAATCTGTTTATAGCGTTCATACTTCGCCCGCCGGTCGGCTTCGCTTCCGGTCCAGCCCAAATGCTTCACCCGAAACTCAGTGCAAACCCCCGGCAGCGCGGCTGCGGTAATGGGCAGCCTCGGCACATGATGCTCCCATTGCGGATAATAATAATGATAGCCGGGCAAATAACGGATAAGCGTCATCGTATGCCGTTTATGCAAATTCCACCATTCATCCTCGCGGTAGTGGCTAAGCGAGCCCCAGAAGTCGTACATGCGAAACGCAACCCAATCGTACTGGTCCTGATTAATTAGCTCCCGAATGGCTTTTGCCGCCCGCTGCTCATAGATTTCATCCGCATCTACGGACAGAATCCAATCGGGATCAGTCGCAATCGCTTCCTGCCAGAGCCTCTCCCGCAGCTGCCATTCTGAGCGAAAGAGTGACGTATCGAGACGCACAAGCTTCACGACCTTATCGAAGGAGCGGCATAGCTCGTAAGTTCCGTCTGTGCTGGCGTCATCGACAATGACGAGCTCGTCGGCAAAGCCGGAAAGCTCGGACAAAACCGCCTCTAAGTACCGGCCCTGCGCATTTCGCACCTGCATAATGGCAGTCAGCTTGTTGCCGTCTTTTTTGCGTCGCCAAATGCGTCCGTCGTTCATGGATACGCCCTCCTTCTTCGCTTAATCAATCCCGGTTGATCGGTCTGTCTCCTTGGCGAGCTCCTCCACCGCTGCGTCGAGCGCCGCGATCTCGGCTATATTTCCAAGTGCCTCAACCCGGCTTTCCGCCGCCTCCAAAAAAGCATGAATCGCCTCGTAGCGCTTCCCCTCCAGCAGCGATGAGGTTCCGCGAAGCAGTAAATATTGCTGCCGTTCATCTTCAGTCTTCAGCTGCTCCGGAGAAATTTGGTCTAGCGCCTTCTTCAAGCGGCCGGTTTGTACGTTGGCTTCGATGAACAGCCGGAGCGCCATAGGCTCTAACTCCATATGCTCCAGCTTCTCAAGAGCTTGCTTGAAATCATCGTTTAACCGGTAAAGCAGCGCTCCCGCCAGCTCATCCTTCCCGGCATCAAGCCAGTCATCGAGAAAGTCAACCGTTCGCCTCTCCTCCTCGGTGACAGCGGTAAAGCTGTACGTTTGGACAGCCTGCCTTGTCAGTCCCTGCTTTAGTTCTATCGCGGACAAAAAGCGGTAATACGTGCTCAGCGCGTCCCCTTTTCCTTCTAAGACAGCCAGCTCAAACGATGCAAGCAGCGCCTCTTTCGCCCGTTCCAGATCATGAATGAGATACCGGAAGACCGCATGGAAAAATAGAGCCTGAAGCCGGTCCGTCCCTTGCTTCTCCGCCCCGTCTAGAAGCAGCTTGCTGTACTGCTCCGCCAGACAGCGCTGCTGCAAACGAACGAGCGGCTTCGGGGAGAAGCCGCTAAGGGTCCAGCTAAAAGCCTGCCTTGCCAGCAGGTCGCACACCTCGTCGCGGCCGTCCAGCAGGAAGACATGCTCCGCGCAAAAAGCCTGCTCCAAGTAATAGGGCTCCGCATCGGCAATGATCAAATCGGCATGCGCGCACAGCCATTTGCGGCATTTCGTCCAAAGCGCCGGCTCGCCCTGCCGGGGAGAATCCGGCATTGCAATAAGCTGCTTCGGGCCGGCAGCCATCGCCGCCTGAATCCAGTAAGGATGCATAACGACGGCTGCTGCTTCCTTCCAGTCGAAATGCTCTAATTGCTTCAATGAAAGAGTCTGTACTGCTGCGGGAGCCAGGGTTGAAACGGAGCCATCCGAAATGAGATAGATGTGATGCTGCCCGCTAAGCTTTTCGAACAGCTTCTGTAATGGATCAGGGAGATTGTTCCAGCCGCCATCCGGAAAAATAACAAAGGACGAAGCAGTCACCGGCGATTCACCTTCCATCCTGTCAAATCATGTATTCGCTTTTATGAAGCCTATGCAGGGCCGGCATGTACGAATGCAAATATATTTGCGGGAAGGGTTGAATGAGCCGTCAGCGGGGCGGAAAATTAGCTGGAACAGGCGGGTTTGGGGGGAGCGCGAGAATGAAGGGGGGGATGCCATCCGGCATCCTCGCTGCCTTTAATCGACGACCCGTTGAAAACGGTCGTCATTCGTAATTTTGGTCAGAGCTTCTGCCTTTGATTTAACGCCTAATTTGCCATATATTTTTTTCAAATAATTTTCGACGGAGCTCTCGCTAACGTGAATCGTGCTGGCAATCTTGCTGTTGGTGCACTTGTCGGCTAACATGGATAAAATTTTCTGCTCGGTCGTGGTCAGATCCGCTTCCCAATAGTGTTTAACGTGATCGGGGCGCTGCAGTTGAATCTGTCTGAATATCGGTAAAGGCACGATCGTTTGCCCGCGAATGACGGCATGGATCATATCGATAATATCTTGGGGCGACGCACTTTTATTCAGAATGCCGCTCACGCCGCTTTCAATGAGACGGTTAAAGTAGGGGACGTAATCATAGCCCGTATGAATGATGATGTGAATGGAGGGGTGCCGCTCCTTGATTGCGGCGGCAATGTTAACGCCGGTATCATCGGGAAGGTTCAAATCGAGTATGACAACGGAAGGGAGCAGCGTTTGAACCATCTCGATTCCGTCTTTGCCGCTTGCGGCAATGCCAAGCACCTCGATGTGTGTATTCTTCTCCAGCAAGTATTGAATACCGAACGCCATGGCCGGATGATCGTCAATAATGAGTACTTTAATTTCTGGATTCAAAAACGTCTCTCCCTTCCGCAGGCAGCGTAATGATAAGCTTTAAACCTTCATTAATAGAGGTGAAATGCTGCATTTGTCCTTCTAAACTGTTGATCCGATGCTGGATGCCATGCCAGCCGATGCCGTCGTTATGGATGGTGTCGTCAAATCCGATGCCGTCATCGCGATATTCCAGAGCGAAGGCTTGATTTGCTTTATATAAATGAAAATCAACCTCATTAGCTTTGGAGTGCTTCTTGGCATTAGAAAGCAGTTCCTGCATGATGCGGAACAGATGATGGTGCACATCGGATTCGAGCTGATCCCACTCGGCCTTTTGTTCGATGCGCAAATGGAGTTTGAACGGAACATTCATTCGCTCCGTCTCAATCAGATTGGAGGCCGTTACGGCAAATCCGACTTCCTTCAGAAGATGAGGGTATAAGTGAAAGCCTGTTTCCCGAACATTTAAATTAATGATGTCTAAGTATTCTGCGAGCTCTTTTAATTCATTTCTTATGGCTGCGGAATCGAGCGCCCCGTCGCGCAGCGTTGTCACTCTCTGTTTTGCAAAATAAATATCCTGCATGACCGTATCGTGAAGGTCGGTTGCAACGCGTCTTCGCTCTTTTTCTTGCATTTGATAAAGAGATTTTCGGAACCACAGGTAAGAATCGGCGGGCTTGTCTGAAGCGGCGGCTGGTTCTGAGATGAGCTCGCTTACTTTCATCGACAGCTTCTCGGATAAGTATATGTTCTCAATTATAATCGAAAGCTGGGCATTTAACATAGCAATCCACTGCTGCTGTTCGGCGTTGAAGGGCAGATTCGGCTGCTTTCTTATCATAATTAGATGACTAGAAAAGTCTAACTCCGGGTTGACCGCGTAGATCACGTATTTGGAGTTGTGCGAATCGCCGGTTTGCACAGCGCGCTCCATTTCAGTTGTATTCAACGAGCCATATACAGCCAGCCTTACTCTTGTATTGTCATTGAAACGTATGGCTGCTGCTTCCAGCCTAAGCGCCGAACAAATTTGCGGCAGCAGGCTATACTGCGTATCCTCCAGTTTCTTAATTTGCCCGTGGTCCGTCAGGATGCGATAAAATGCGTTTAACCGGTTATTTCGGACAGGCAGCAGGAAAAGGGCAATGCTTCTATTTTGAAAAAGCTTGTTTTTTACGGTGTAATAAATAAAGGTAGCCGGAAACAGGGTAATAAACCAGACCGCATAGGAGTAATCAACGATTGGCTTGCCGAATAGATCGGGTATGACCGATAACAGCAGAAACGGCAAAAACGATAGAACAAAGGCGGTAAATATGATTTTAATGACCACTGCGGAAAAGGAGTATTCATGACGTTTTTTCAAATAGATGACAGCTAAGAGAATGATCGAAAGCAGGGAGCCGAGTGCAAAGCAGAGCAAGCTTATATACCGGTCTATAATGAAATAGGGGTGCATGGGCACGGCGAAAAAGTACGAAATACGCAGCGCGGCCAGCGCAGTCAGCAGCGTAAATATATTTTTGAGCCAGCGGTACGAGAAGAGCTTATAGCCTTTTTCCGTAAGAAAATGGTAGATGAACTGGGCGAGCAAAAACGGAATAAACGACATTGTGTTCAGCATAACGAATCTGGCCATGCTGTCTGCGCGTGAAGAGGCTTCGGCGCACATGAAGGCGAGTCCCATAAAGATGAACATCGTGAGCAGATAACAGGTGGACTGCGAGTGCTTCACTTTAAGATAGACGAACACGGATATGGCGAATAGGACAAGCTCGCCGGTTAACCCCAGTACGTACCTGGTTGAGAGCTCGTTCGTACTGTTTATTATATCGTAGCTGTAACGAACGTCGCCGCGAATCACTTCAATAGAGTGGGCCTGTTCAATATCCCTGAATTTCAATAGAGAGATGTGCGAGCCTGCCGGCTTTCCGTCAATGCTTACAACGGTATCGTTTACGGCTAAGCCTATTTTCTGGGCAGCGCCGCCTTTATAGAATTCCGAGATCACCCATCTGCTTGAACCGCCATCTTTCACTCCTATTCCCAGATAGGGGTAGTGAAAAGTAATATAACTGACCCATGAATGAATGAGCAGCAGGACTGCGCCTGTAACGATGAAGATGGTCCGTTTCATGTATGATGTGCTGTGCATGGCACTATCCTTTCATAACGCATAATAAAAGAGCCTGACTTACTCGTCAGGCTCTTCATTATTCAATCAACCCCAATAATCGGCTGACGAGTTTCCGGGTGCGGAAGCGGGAGTTGCGAATGATCGTTTAAGAGCGGTTTTCTGTTCTTTGGAGATCGTTGCTTCTGTCAGAATGGCGGAGAGTTTTTCCTTTGAATGTCTGATTGCTGCAATTTGAAGAGCGGTCTCTTTAAGCTGTGGTGACCACATGGGTAAATTCCCCCTGAAATTGGTTATTTCGACAAATTAATTATACCAAATTAGTTCAAAAGTTTGCCCTAAATTTTTTTGGGGTATACCGTAAATTTATTTGTGGAAATGGTTGATCGTAATGGACCTGAATCGAAGCTCCCATGGCCGAAGAGCAGGTATCGTTCTCAAAATATGATCCGCCTGCTGCAGGTAAAGGCGTTGAACAGCCGATATATATTCCGCAACGCCCGATGCAGTGATAAAATCGGCAAGCTGCTTCTGTTGATAGACTAGTTCCTCGATACCGTATATACCGTCGTAGTAGTTTGAGAGAAGGGGGAATGCTTCCTTGCTTAAGTCATACAAATATAGGGTGGCAAGCGTCTTTTTACGCTGAACGATATCGTTTCGCTTTTGGATCAGGGTGAGGTTTTTTACATCATTTTGCAGTTGAGCGGCAATCCCGATGTGCCGGGAGCATTCGGCTAGCTTGCCGGCGGTCGTTTCATTTTGGTTTTCAATAAGCTGATAACCCATATGTACAGCAAGGCTGACGAGCGAAGCGGATTTCTTGGTGACGACCTGCAGATATTCTTCTTCTGTGGATACGGCATTCTCAATATCTATATGCTGGCCATTATGGGCGGCTGCCAGGAGCTTAAGTGCGGTGGAGTCGAGCGGCTTGTCAAGGCGGCCTGCGATAGCGGCGACGAGCAGACCCGAAGCGCAGTTCATGGCGGCAGCAGGTCCGCACTGCATCCACGGCGGTTCGAAATTGTCCTGATCCTGCAAATCGTCGAATATGTCCAGACTGAGTATAATCAGCTCCGTTTGAGCGGCTGCATGATATATATCCGGAGAGCTGCCTCCCATCATGTAATAGGAATACATCGTTAGTTCTGTCCATATGGTAGACTCTGCTTTTTTATAGTGAATAAAGCTTCTAACTATTCGATTTAAGCTTTCTTCATAGAAGTGGCTGTCAATGATTTTGAAGAGTTCGAGTGAAACGTTGTCGAGCATCGCGTTTATGTTATCCGGGGAGGCCAAAGCATGTTCATTCATTTGTGCTTCATCCATTCGTTATATGGTTTTTATGTAACATGACTATTGTAGCATCTTAAATGGTAGAATAGTCTCCCCCAAATAATTTAAGGGGATGCCTTAAATTATTTGAGGGGAGATTATTCAATTAATATCCATTAAACTATTTTAATAGCAGAACCAGTAGTGTTGGTTGGGCAAAGTCCTGGACAGATGCACATGAAACAGGTGCATCAGGCCAACCGGCAATCGAGTTCAATATGGATATAAATAATAACTACTATGGTAGAGTACAAGCCATAAACGCGAACATTTCTAGTTCTAGTAGTGTTACAGCAACTAGAACAGCAATTGTAAATGTTTATAAAAGTGGAAATTTACAATATATTTATAACGGGACTCGAGTTAATTTTGTTGGCAAGGATGCGGATTTTGTGAATTTGTCAAATTAGGATAAGATCCCAGTAAAAAAGCCCTTGCGCTATCTCACCGCAAGGGCTTTTTTTATGAAAAAACTTTTTTATTAAGTACAACAAACGATTGCCTTTTTTTCATATTTTTTCTTTATTTTCAACTTTCCTTCGTCATCTATGATATATGGAATATCATTTGTCTTCAGTCGTAGTACTAGATTATTATTTGGATTTTCGTCAAAAGTAATAAACCGATTTGATTTATTATAATTGACAACACCAATAATAAATACTAGGACTAAAATAGTTAAAGAAGTTATAAGCATTTTCCTCAATTGATCAACCCCTTCCTGTTATTCAAATTTCTTTTTAGGTACCACCCCATTTTTCATTATATTTGAAAAACAGTTAAATTTCACCTAAACAGTAATTTACTGTAGAGAAAACTCATTTCTAATTACCATCATAAAACTTATTAAGGCGGTATTCTTGTGAAACGAAACTTACTAATAGTGATCTGTTTTTTCTTTCTTTTTAGTTTAAACACAAAAGTTAGAGCGAGTTCAATAAGCCTTTCAACTAATAATCAAGTATATCTAATTGGATTTAAAGAAAAAAAGGATTTTAACATTGTTAAAAAAGTAGGAGGAAAAATAAAAAAAAGTTATAGTTATTTGCCCGTTATTGCTGCAGAATTGACTGCAAGTGAAGAGGAAGATCTTTCCAAAAACTCCGAAGTGGCATACATAGAGGAAGATGGAATGGTTTATTCCACAAGCCAGATCACACCATGGGGAATTTCTAGAGTTAAAGCTCCAGATATTCATGGAAGTTTTGTTTTAGGAACTGGAATAAAAGTTGCCATTCTTGATTCAGGAATCGCCTATAATCATGAGGACCTTTCAGTTATAAGCGGTGTCTCTTTCGTCGATGAAACATTTGACTACTTTGATGATTATGGACATGGTACTCACGTTGCCGGTATTATCGCTGCTTCCAACAATTCATTAGGAGTACTGGGCGTATCACCGGGTGTTAGTTTATATGGAGTAAAGGTTCTAGATAGCAATGGGAAAGGGAATTACAGCGACGTAATTGAGGGTATCGAATGGTCAATTACAAATCACATGAAAATAATAAATTTAAGTTTCGGAGGAATTAATTCCTCTCAGACATTACAGAAGGCAGTCGACAAAGCATTTAATTCAGGAATTCTTCTCGTTGCATCAGCTGGAAATCAAGGATATGACCATAAAGGAAATATAACTTATCCTGCTGCTTATGATTCTGTATTATCGGTTGGTGCAGTAAATGAGTTAAATCAAAGGGCTGAATTTTCAAGTGTAGGTCGTACATTAGATCTGATGGCACCGGGTGTAAATATAGAGAGTTCTTTTCCATTTGGGTATGGCTTTGATAGTGGAACCTCTATGGCTGCCCCACACGTTGCTGGTATTGCTGCGCTCCTTTGGCAAACAAAACCTGAATTAACCAATATTCAAATTAGAGATTCATTATTAAACTCCGCTATAAGTTTAGGAGACCCCTTTTATTATGGGAAGGGGTTAGTTGATGGAATTAGAGCGATAAATTATAACTATATCAAGTAAAAGTTGCTTATCATGTTCCGCTGATATACAAGGAGTATTATAATTTCACGGAAATTTGTGTATTATAGTAGGATAAATATTTTCCGTGGGAAAGGTTGGTCGCAGATGGAGAATGCAGTAGAGAACAAGTCCTCATCCTCGAATTTTATAAAAAACATTGTAGTCGAAGATTTGAAGAGCGGCCATGTGCAGGAAATTGTTACGCGTTTTCCGCCGGAGCCGAACGGCTATTTGCATATTGGGCATGCCAAGTCGATTTGTCTGAACTTTGAGCTCGCCGATGAATTCAAGGGCAAGACAAATTTGCGCTTCGACGATACGAATCCACTTAAAGAAGATACGGAGTATGTGGAATCCATTCAAGAGGATGTCCGCTGGCTGGGCTTCGAGTGGGACGAGCTTCGTTTTGCGTCGGATTACTTTGAGGAGCTGTACAACCGTGCGGTGCTGCTTATCCGGAAGGGGAAAGCGTTCGTTTGCGATCTGACGGCTGAGCAAATGCGCGAATATCGCGGCACGCTGACCGAGCCGGGCAAGGAAAGCCCGTATCGCAGCCGCTCCGTGGAGGAAAATCTCGATTTGTTCGCACGCATGCGCGCGGGCGAATTCAAGGACGGCGAAAGGGTGCTGCGCGCCAAGATCGACATGGCTTCACCGAACATTACTTTACGCGATCCCGTTCTGTACCGTATTGCGCATGCGCATCATCACCGCACGGGCGATGCTTGGTGCATCTATCCGATGTACGACTACGCTCACCCGCTAAGCGATGCGATTGAAGGCATTACGCATTCCATCTGTACACTGGAGTTTGAAGACCACCGTCCGCTGTATGACTGGACTGTCGCAGAATGCGAGATGGCTGCTGCACCGCGCCAATATGAGTTTGCCCGTCTGAACGTAACCAATACCGTAATGAGCAAGCGCAAGCTGAAACAATTGGTGGATGAAGCGGTCGTGGACGGCTGGGATGATCCGCGTATGCCGACGATCAGCGGCTTGCGCCGCAAGGGCTACACGCCGGAAGCGATGCGCGCATTCTGCCGCGAGATCGGCGTGTCGAAGAGCAACAGCCTCGTGGACGAGCGCAACCTTGAACATTTTATTAGAGAAGATTTGAAGCTGAAGGCCCTTCGTACGATGGCTGTATTGCGTCCCCTGAAGGTTGTCATTACGAACTATCCGGAAGGCCAAACCGAGCTGCTGGAAGCTGAGAATAATGCCGAAAACGAAGCGATGGGAACGCGTCAAATTCCGTTTTCCCGCGAGATCTATATTGAACAGGATGATTTCATGGAAAATCCTCCGAACAAATATTTCCGACTCTTTCCCGGCAATGAAGTGCGTCTGAAGCATGCGTATTTCATCACATGCCAAGAGGCGATCAAGGATGCGGACGGCAATGTTACCGAGCTGCACTGCACATACGATCCGAAGACGAAGAGCGGGTCCGGTTTTAACGAGCGCAAGGTTAAGGGTACGATTCACTGGGTGGAAGCTTCCCGGGCGGTCGCTGCAGATTTCCGGTTGTTCGAGCCGCTTATTACGAGCGAGGCGGAAGAGGAAGGCAAACCTTTCCTGGAATGCATCAACCCGAATTCGCTTGAATTGCTGCAAGGTTTTGTCGAGCCGAATATGAAGGAAGCGGCGGGTGGCGACAAGTTCCAATTTTTCCGTCATGGCTACTTTAATGTTGATCCGAAGGATACGACGGATGAGAAGCTGGTCTTCAACCGTATCGTTTCGCTGAAGAGCTCGTTCGACCCGACCAAAGCATAAGCCGAACGAATCACAGAAGCCTGCCGAGCCCATTATACTCGGCAGGCTTTCTTTTTATTTATAGGAGGATGAAGAAATGGGGAAGCATCAGATTCACAGCTTGATACTGGCCGGCGGACTAAGCACAAGGATGGGGACGGATAAGGCGCTGCTGCCCATTGACGGCAAGCCGCTGCTGTACCGGCTCGTACAACAATTATCCGGCCTAACGCAGCATGTCACGATTTCGGTAGGGTCGCCGGAGCGCGAAGCGCTCTACCGCGAAAGCCTCGGCGACTTGGGAGAGAAAGTGAGCTACGTCACGGATCGCTTTCAAGGCTGCGGTCCGTTATCGGGCTTGCACGCCGGCTTATCGTCAATCGCAGAAGGCTACGTATTCATCATGGCCTGCGACATGCCGCAGCTGTCTGAAGAGCTGCTTTCGCTGCTTATGGTTCATACGGATAGCGGAGCAGACGTCATACATGCATCCGGACAGCCGTTTCACGCGCTTTATCACGTAAAAATTGCCCCGGAAATAGAGGCTGCGCTTAAAGACCAGGATTACCGTTTAATGAAGCTGCTCCAAAGGCTTCGTACCGCTGAAGTGAATATGCGGGAGAATGGTCTTGCATCGGTGTTTACGAACCTGAACACGCCGGATGATTACAATAAATATATAGCGGAGTAAGGGTACGAACGGACTGGTTTTTGATATCAAATACGGGTAAGAGGTGACAAGCATGTCCAGACAACTGCAATATGAGATTGTCGACGCGCAGCTAAGCGATCTGGAGCGCATTGTCGACATTTATAATTCAACGATAGCAAGCAGAATGGTGACGGCGGACTTGGAGCCGGCGACAGTGGAGAGCAAGAAAGCCTGGTTCGATGAGCATTCAGCCGATTTCCGGCCGTTATGGATACTCCGTATCGGAGGGGAAATTGCGGCGTGGTTTAGCTTTCAATCGTTTTATGGCCGGCCGGCCTATAATGCAACGGCTGAAATCAGCATATATATAGCAGAGCCATACCGCGGCCGCGGTATCGGTTCGGTGCTGGTCCGGAAGGCGATCGAGGAGTGCCCTCGTCTAGGGCTGAGCACGCTGCTTGGCTTCGTGTTCGGACACAATGAACCGAGCTTGGCGCTGCTTCGTAAGTTTGGATTTGAAGTATGGGGGCATTTGCCTAAGGTAGCGGTGCTCGACGGCGTAGAGAGAGATCTGGTTATCGCGGGTAGACGCGTATGAAGCGAACGCTGGTCATTAGTGATATCCACGGCTGCTATACACCGTTTAATGATCTGCTATCTCTAATGAACTACTGTCCCGGCGAGGATCAGCTTGTTCTGCTCGGCGATTTCGTCGACCGCGGCCCGATGAGCAGGGAAGTGGTGGATCAGGTCATTCATTTGGTTCAAAAGGATGGGGCGATTGCTATTCAAGGCAATCATGACGAGCGGCTCGTTGACGTTATGCTGGAGCGGAGCGAGCTGGCGCTGCTGAAGTTTTCCGGTCATGGAGGCAGGCAGACGGCGGAGAGCTATTCCGGCGTGAGACAGGGCCCCATTGAGCATGTAATCGAATGCGCAAGAATAGCTGTGCAGGAGCGCTATCCGCATCACATGACGTTTCTCGACAGCCTGCCTTACTATCATGAGGATGAACACTTTATTTATGTGCATGCCGGTCTTAATCCGAATTATTTGAATTGGAAGGAGCAGCCTTCCAGAGACTTTCTCTACATCAAACAGCCGTTTCTTAACAGACCGACCAATGTGAGCAAAACGGTTATTTTCGGCCATACCAAAACGATCGACATTCACGGAAAGCCGGACATCTGGTTCGGGCAGGGCAAGATTGGCGTCGACGGCGGCTGCGCGACCGGTCATCAGCTTAACGGATTAGCGATTACCGGAAATGATGAATTTAACGTATATTCTGTGCCTTGGAGACTGTAAGCCTGTCGATATAATGAGGTGAAAAGGATGCGTTTGTACCCGAATGCTCATTTCAAAAGCTTACTGTTCAATTTATTTCTGACTGCGCTCGCTCTGAGCTACGCACTTATGATGGGATGGCTATTATTTTACCGCAATCGTTATTTTCTTGAAGGCTATAACTATAATCTTGTACCGTTCTACACGATAAAAAAATATATCGTATTTCATGATTATTTCAGTTTTGAAACCTGGTTCAAAAATTTGTTCGGAAACATTGTCTTATTCATACCGATCGGTCTTTTCCTGCCATTATTAAATACGAAATATAGACGAGTGTTTATCCTCACCGCAGTGTCCATATTGATGATTACGGCCGTCGAGCTTACTCAGATGCTGGCGCGGGTGGGGAGCTTCGACATCGACGATATTATTCTGAATACATTCGGGGCGCTGCTTGGCCTGCTGATGACTAAGTCTGCCGTCCGCAAGGCTCTGTAATTGGGATGCATATTAATGTTAAAATAAAAGCAGCTATTGGAAGCCGATAACGAAAGGAAGATTAACCATTGAGTAAATTTTGGAGTCCGCTGACAGCGTCGCTGGTACCCTACGTGCCGGGTGAACAGCCGAAGGATAAAACGTATATTAAGCTCAACACGAACGAGAATCCATACCCGCCGTCCTCGAAGGTAACCGATGCGATTACGGGGGCGGCAAACGCCGATTTGCGTCTATATCCCGATCCTACCTGCGATGTGCTTGTTCAGGCTGCTGCCAATTATTACGGGCTGCCGGCTGAACAGGTGTTTGTAGGCAACGGCTCGGATGAAATATTAGCGTTTGCTTTCGCGGCCTTTTTCGATCCGGCCAACAAGCTGCTTTTCCCGGATATTACCTACAGCTTTTATAAGGTTTATGCGAAGCTGTACGGGTTGCAAACGGAGCTTATTCCGCTGGACGAGCAGTTTAATGTACAGGTCGAAGCCTACCATTCGGATAATGGCGGCATCATCATTCCGAATCCGAATGCGCCGACGGCTCAATTGCTCCCGCTCGAGGACATTCGCACGCTGCTTGAAAGCAATCCGAATCAGGCCGTCATCATAGACGAAGCGTATATTGATTTCGGAGGACAGTCGGCGGTGGAGCTGATTACGGATTACCCGAATTTGCTCGTCGTTCAGACGCTCTCGAAATCACGTTCGTTAGCGGGCTTGCGCGTCGGATTTGCTTTTGGCAGCAAGGAGCTGATCGAGGGACTGAACCGGATCAAAAATTCATTTAACTCCTACACACTTGACCGCCTCGCCTTGGCTGGCGCCGTTGCTTCGTTTGAGGATGATGCTTATTTCCGGGAAACGACTGCAAAGGTTATCGCTACGCGTGAGCGGGTGACGGAGCAGCTGCTTACGATCGGCTTTAAGGTAACCGATTCTAAGGCGAATTTCGTTTTCATCTCGCACAAGGCGATAGCGGCCAAAGACATATTCCAGCAGCTGCGCGACAAGGGCGTGCTTGTGCGTTACTTTGATCAGCCTCGCATTAATGAATATTTGCGGGTGAGCATCGGAACGGATGAAGAGATGGACGCCTTTATTCGAGCGGTTCAAGAAATCGTGGGCGAGTAATGGAAGAGGCTGCGAAGGAGCAGGCGTTATTCAGACGGTCGATGCGGTCGGTACTGGTACTGAGTATCGTCTATGCCGCGGCAGGAAATGTTTTTCTGTATTCCGCATACTTTAACAGCGGGATTGTGAAGTGGAGCTACATCATTTGTACGCTAATGATATTCGCGTTCACTTTGCCCATCGTGAAGTTATTCCGGAATCGCCATTGGTACTTCCCGGCTTTCATCTTCCTGTTCTGGATTCCGTTTAGCGTCCTGCTTGCTTACGTGCTTAGCCAAGTGCTACCGGTATCGGACAATTATGCCGATCTTGGGCTGCTGCTCGTTTATTTCCTTATTTTGAATGTCGTCGTTATGGTACTCAGTATCGCGTTTGGCATGACTATTAATGGATGCTGGATACTGTGGAAAAGAGCTAAACGCTCCAAAAAGCATTAAATCATAAGCCATGCATGTTCTCCTATGAAAGAGGAGCATGCATGGCTTTTTCGTACCTTGACTTTTTGGCTGTTCCGTCATAAAATTTACCTAACTAACGTTCGTTAGGCAAGCGTGCGAACATGTATAACGGAGGAATGATGATGAGTACCGGGCCTACTACGGCTGAACGAATCAAGCAGGCGGCATTAACGATGTTTACGGAATCCGGCTATGAAGGAGCGTCCTTATCTGAAATTGCCAAGGCGGTCGGCATCAAGACGCCGTCTATTTATGCGCATTATAAGTCGAAGGAGCAGCTCTTCCTGCAGCTTGTTAAGGAAGTGATCGTTGAAGAGCGGAAGCAATATATGGAGCTCCTTCAGGCCATTGCGCAAGAGCCGATTAAAGATCAGGTCTATCGATTATTTGAGTTTTTCACCGATCTTAAACATATAACGACCGGGCAGGCCTTCTTAAAGCGGACGATTCTGGTACCGCCGCGTCATTTGCGGGATCAGCTGAGAGATGATTTTATGCGCTATGAGAATGAGTTGACCGAAGGTATTGCAGTCGTGCTTCATAAGGGAGCCTCCGCGGGGCTGTTTGACAGTCAAGAGGAAGAGAGGCTCATTGCCGTCTTTTACGTATGCGTCGATGGTCTGCTCGTCGAAAACCAATTATATGAGGAAGAACTGTTCGAAAAAAGGAAGCAAATGGTGTGGCTGTCATTATGGCAGCTTTGGACAATGACAGCGAGAGGGTGAATAACGATGCAGTGGATTTTTTTGCTGCTGGCCGGCTTTCTGGAGGTTGGCTGGACGTTTGGTCTTAAATATTCGGAGGGCTTTACGCAGCTTGTGCCCAGCATCATAACTGTAGTACTGCTTGCGGCAAGCTTTATGCTGTTTGCCCGCGCGATGCGGACGATCGAGATCGGGGTTGCATATGCGATGTTTACAGGGATGGGTACAGCGGGCACTGTCATAGCGGGCATCCTTGTTTTGCATGAACCGGCTGACTTTTGGCGTTTGTTTTTTATCACTTTGTTAATCGCAGGCATTGTCGGGCTAAAGCTCGTGTCGAAGGATAAGCCGGTGCCGGTGCCGGTTACAGCGCCTGTGGCGGCACCGGTCATCACGAGCGGCAAAGAACGTGAAAAGGTGGGCTCTTAATATGGCATGGGTCTTTTTAATTATATCCGGCTTAGGAGAGGTCGGGGGCGTTACTTTTATGAAGCTGTCTGACGGATTTAAGCGCTGGAAGGGCACCGTAGGGGCGCTTGCTGCAGGCTTCGTGAGCTTTTTCTTCTTATCTAAAGCGCTGCAGACGATTCCGATTAGTACGGCTTACGGGATTTGGACGGGGATAGGCTCGATTGGCAGCGTCTTGCTCGGCATGATCGTTTTTGGCGAATCAAGAGATTGGCGCAAAATGCTGTTCTTATCCATGATTATTGCTGGCGTTGTCGGTTTAAGGGTTGTAAGCGGAGGCCATGCATAATATTTATAAGAAGGAGACCGTGATGAAGAGCTGGAAAGCTTCTTATCCCGGTCTTTATTTTTGCGGCGGGTGGTCTTACAATGAAAGGAAATAACGTTCGTGGATAGGAAGAAAGGAGATCTGCTCATAATGGAGGAGAAACGGCTGGAGAAGCTCATTGCGCTCACGGAGCAGTCGCTGCTCTCAGACTTAGAGTTGAACAGCATCGACAGGGCGGATCCGATTCGCGTGGAAGAGACGCCGCGGGGCTGGGAGCTGCTCGGAGCCGGCAACTATGCGGGCGTATTTACTCATCCCCATTATCCGGATATTGCGGTGAAAGTATATGCGCCCGGCCGCGAGGGGTGGGAAAGGGAATGCGAGGTATACCGGTTAATCGGCAATCATCCCGCCTATTCGATGTGTTACCATGCGGGGGAGCATAACGGTCATTATTATCTGATTTTGAAGCGCTTAAAGGGAAAGACCTTGTACCAATGCATCATCGACGGGGTGGCCATACCGAAAACGGTCATCGAAGATATAGACCAAGCGCTCGACTATGCCCGTTCCCGCGGCCTGTATCCGCATGACGTGCACGGGAAAAATGTGATGGTAAAGGATGGGCGCGGCATCGTCCTCGATATTTCTGACTTTTTGAAAGAGGAGCCCTGCACGATGTGGGAGGATTTGAAGAGGGCATACAATCGGATCTATATGCCCTTCTTATCCAAAAAACCAAGACCGGTTCCTGAATGGGTGCTTAACGGCGTTCGCAAAGGCTACCGGTGGATGAGGAATTCTTCCGTGACGGGACGCTCGTCCTGAATGCGAAGCAAGAGCAGCGGCTCCCGCATGGGCAGCCGCTGCTCTTGCCAAGCCTTGCTGTTAGAAGCTTTGCTCCCTTGCGTTAATGCTCCCCGTCAAAAGCGTCAAGAAGCACCTTGGCCTGATCGGCATCCTTTTTAAGCACATGAATCCGTCTAAAGGAATTGCCTTCAATGGTAATTTTGGATTTCAATCCATTTGATTTGAAATGGGCCTGCAACCGGTCGATTAGCTCCGATCTAGAACCCCCTTCCGTACGAACGGGTATCCAACGATTCCAAAATAATGCCATTATGCGTCACCTCCTTTAAGTTTTACATAGTAAAACTAGGTTAGGAAGCAGGTGCCTTCCGGCCTTGGTTGGCCAAACCGAATGAGGAAGCACGGTTTAATTTCATATTTCATATTTATTCAGTGAAAGCGTTCAAACATGACAATGAGCAAAAAAATTATTTAAAGCTTATTTAAAACTTATTTAAAGCACCATTACCCAAAATTTGATGCAGAATAACTGTGTAAGCCGTGCCGTATGCTAAGAAAGGGATTTGGCGACCTGACTATTGACAAGCGTAACTGTAACTGATAAAATTACAGTACAAAGCAGGGAGGCCCTACAAAGTGAACAGCGAATTTACGATTGCCGTACACAGTCTCGTTTATTTGGCTTATTTGCCGGACAGGATGGCGAGCAGCGATATGATTGCCGAGAATGTAGGCACACACTCTGCGCGTGTCCGGAAGGTGATGAGCGGTTTGCGCCGCAATGGGTATGTGGATACGCGCGAAGGCTCAGGCGGCGGCTATAGGCTGACGATTGATCCGAGCGTGGTGACGCTGGCCGATATTTATCGTGTAATGGCCCAGGGCTCGCTTATTCCGAGCTGGTGCTCGGGCAATCCGGAGATGGATTGTGTCGTTGGATCGAATATGAATCAGGTGATGTTCGGTATATTTTGCACGGCGGAGAAGCAGCTGGAAAGCCATTTTAGCGCGATAACGATTGAGGATGTGCTGAAGCAAATTCACGCATGCGGTTAGCAGATGATGTTTCAATTAGCGGTGAGACGGGTATTCCCTTTATCATACAATTTGTTTGGAGAGGATGATTGAAATGGCAGTAGCATTGACGAAAGAAAACTTTAACGAGACCATTCAAAGCGGCGTTTCCCTTGTAGATTTCTGGGCACCTTGGTGCGGACCTTGCAAAATGCAGCTTCCGATCGTTGAGGAGCTTTCCACTGAGCTGGAAGGCCAAGCGGTAATCGCTAAAATTAACGTTGACGAGCAGCCTGAGCTTGCATCGCAATTCGGCGTTATGAGTATCCCGACATTGATTTTGTTCAAAGACGGCCAGCCCGTTGACAAAATGGTCGGCGTTCAAAGCAAAGATGCTTTGAAAGCAAAAATTTCCGGTCAAATGTAAGCAACATATTGAAACAAACTTTCGTCTAAAGATCGTCTGGTATCAGTCAATGGCTGATTACCAGGCGGTTTTTTTATTTATTATCTTCAAATCTATCAAACATTAATTACAAATTTAAGAAGCATTTGGGTAGAATTGCCTCGGAATTTGCGCATTTTTTACACATTTTCACAAACGTTTTATTGCTTTCTAATAGAGTAATCTAGTAGAATTGGTATAATTGTGCGCATCGGCGTACCCAAATTATGATTTATGGAGTGGTGATGAAGTGAACGCAGTCATTACAAAAAAGGACAGCACGGTTACCGGAGAGTCCCTGCGGCAAGGCAAAACGTCTTCAAAAATATTGATCATTATTCCGGCTTATAACGAGGAACACAGCATAAGCCACGTGATCCGCGATGTGAAGACGCATTGTCCGTCTGCCCATATATTGGTCATCAATGACGGATCGAAGGACCGGACTCGCGAGGTAGCTGAAGCAAACGGTGCGGCTGTTGTTACACTTCCGACTAATCTGGGTATTGGCGGCGCGATGCAGACCGGATATCGTTATGCACATCGTTATGGCTATGATGTTGCCGTTCAGGTGGATGGAGACGGACAGCATAAAGCGGAGCAGCTCTACCTTATTTTAGAGCCGGTGCTGAGCGGGAAAGCAGATCTGGCGATTGGCTCACGTTTTATCGAACAAACGGGTTTCCTGTCGTCGGCGACACGGAGAGTCGGTATCAAAATTTTGTCTACGATTGTTAGCGCGATGACGCGCAAGCGCGTCCTTGATGTGACATCGGGATTTCGCGCTGCCAACAAGCATGCGATTTCCGTATTCCAAAGCGATTATGCGACAGACTATCCGGAAGTGGATTCCATCGTGCTTATTCATCGCAGCGGACTTAGGACGAGCGAGGTTGCCGTTGTTATGGATGCGCGCACGGGAGGGACTTCATCTATTAATGCGATGCGGTCGGTATATTATATGGTTAAGGTTACGCTGTCGTTGTTTATTCGCAGTCTGAAGGCAGCGAAGCCGGTCGAGGTCCAATCGTAATAAGAAGTGAGTTTTGCTTTAAATAAGGAGGATACACCATGCAAGCCTTGTGGATTATCACAAGTGTAGTTTTTTTGTTCGTACTGATTATGTTGATTAACCGTAGATTGCTGCGCGAGCAGTACTCGATGCTGTGGCTGTTGTTTGGTGTAGTTATGCTTATTTTGTCGGTCCGGGTACAAATTATCGATGCTTTGGCAGATGCGGTGGGCATTGATTATGCGCCGGCATTGCTGTTTTTAGTCGGTATTTTGTTCTGTGTCATGCTTATTCTGCATCTTACGGTCATCGTATCGAAATTATCGGAGAAGGTCATCCGACTTACGCAAGAGCTTGGTATTTTGCATCATGAATTGCATGAACGCAAAAGGTCGGAATCATAATGGCGTATATCGTATTGTTTTTTAATATATTGCTGCTCGTCTCTGGTCAATTATTGTGGAAAATAGGAATGAATAAGCTGGATACGGCAAAGGGCGAAAGTTGGGTATCGCTGCTATGGTCTCCGCATATTTGGTCGGGGCTCGTATTATATGGCATTGCGACGGTTTTGTGGCTGTATGTTCTTAAGAAGCTGCCGCTTAGCCTGGCCTATCCGCTGCAAAGTACGGCGTATGTCATAGCTTTGGTTGCGGCTGTCTTTATATTTCACGAATCGGTGCCGCTGCAGCGCTGGATTGGTGCTGCAATTATTTTGACCGGCGTCGTTGTGCTCGCTTGGAAATAGCTTAGCTTTTGTTAGGATTGAGGAGGATTCATGAAAGTGGTGGATTGGGTTAGAAATAACAAAGCATGGACGATAGCGGTCGTCCTTATTTTTTTGCTTGCCTTCTGGCTGCGGGCTGACTTCCTTACTTCGGTTAAGCATACCGTATCGCATGATACGAAGTATTATGACGAGATGGTGCATCGGCTGCTCGATAAAGGCATCTATGCCTATAAGGAAGAGGTTTCTAATGCGAGGGTAACGCCAGGATACCCGTTATTTATGACAGGCATGTATATCGTGGCCGATCAACTCGGAGCAGAGCCGTTTCCGCTTATTCGATGGTTTCAGGTGCTGATCAGCCTAGCGTCATTAATTCTGATTTACATGATTGCGATGCAGGCTGCAAGAAATAAATGGGTTGCGATTGTTTCGTTGTTTATCGGAGCGATTTACCATCCTTTTATTTGGGCGAACGGGGCCGTTCTTACCGAAACGCTTGCGTTATTTTTTCTAATGGCCTACTTATCTATGCAGCTTTATGCCTTTCGTACACAAAGGAAGCGCGATGCAGCGCTTGCAGGCGTTTTATTAGGGCTTACCGTACTTGTCAGAGCTGAGTTTTTACCATTGTTTGTACCGCTATATGGGGTGTTTTTGATGCAGCAGTGGTTTAAGCCCGGATCAGACAAGCTGGCGGAGTCAGCCTCCAAGCTGGCTGTTTTCAAAAAAATCGCATTGTTAGGTGTCATTACAGGTCTTTGCCTATCGGCGACGATGCTCCCTTGGTGGATACGCAACGTTGTGTCGTTGAATGAATTTGTATTGACGGCTTCGCAGTCTAATCCGTTTAAAGCCGGTACATATCCGAACAAAGATTATTCCGACAAAATCGTTGTCCAAAACGGCATGTCGCAGAACGAATATGCTTGGGCGCGCATTAAAGCAGGCTTCACTCAGCAAACATGGAAATATGTAAAGTGGTATACGGTCGGAAAGCTCAAATATACGTATTCGCATATGTTCTTCGGCTCCGGGCATTCCCCGATTTATCATGCCTATCCGAAAGTAGCTGAATTGCACATACTGATCGTATACAGCACAATTATTCCACTGCTCGCGCTGATATGGAGATGGAGACATCCGGCCGTCATGCTGGCGGTTGTCATCATTATTATGACGATGATTAGGCTCGTGTTCGTACCGGAGTACCGGTATAACTTTACGGTGATGCCGTTGTTTATCATTTTGTCGGCGTGGCTTGGCGTGTATATTTTGCAGAAGATAGGGTCTTATATTTCACGTAGAAAAACAGCTTAAGTAACAGAGATGAAAGACTGCCCTGAGGTTTTAAGACCGGGGTGGTCTTTTTTGATTTTTCGCTGCAACTTCCCTGTTAAACGGCACGTCTAGTTTATGAATAAATTGGAAAAGCATTGGAGGGTGAATTAGTGATGAGAAATAATCGAAAGAGGCTGGCAGTGATGCTTTCGGCAGCGATGCTGATGAGCGCAATGCCGGCATCGGCGTTTGCTGAAAGCGTTAGCAATCCTGCCGGGACGAATGCGGCGGCCGATTCGGGGGGAGAAGAGATGGACGAAGCGCTTGCGGCTCCCGTTGATGTAGCCATAACGAAGGAGAAGGCGGAGGCGCTGGCTAGAAAGCTGGTGAGCATACCGAAGGAGTATGTGCTGCAAGGAGCCAATCTTTCTATGGAAATGCTGGCTGGCGGGAAACGCAACGCCTGGGGACTCGACTTCGTGAAGAAAGTAAACGGCAAGTATTTGGGCACCATTTACGTTCGTATTCATGCAGATAGTGGACAGCTGCTCGAATTTAGCTCCTATACCGATAATCCATCTGCCAAACCGACATACCCGCTTAAGGTTGAACGCGATGCCGCACAGCAAATTGCTCTCCAATTCATCCAGACGATAGCTGCCGATTACAAAGAGCAAATCCAGTATAATCCGGATTACGGGGTGCAGCTGCTGCCGCCGCTGACAGGCGAGGTGCTGCACTCGCTGCGCTATGACCGTCTCGTGCAGGATATTCCATATGTTGATAACTATATAGAGGTTGATGTCGATAGCGAAGGTCATATCCGGCGGTTTTCCCTGTTGTGGGATGATACAATCCGCTTCCCGAAAGTCGACGCGAAGCTAACGGCGGAGCAGGCAAATGCCAAGCTTCGTGCAGCGGCGGCGCCGCAGCTTACGTATATCGTTCCATATAATATGCAGGGAAAAAGAAAGCCGATGCTAAGCTATGAGCTGCAGCCTTTATCCATTGATGCAGTTACGGGCGAACTAAAGGGGGAATCGGATTTTTCGTATTACAGAGCAGGCACGGTGTCTGATACGCCTGTGACCGTGAAGCCGTTAGGCGAGGCGCCTAAGGCGGGGACGGTGACGGAGAAGCAGGCAGTGGATACGGTGAAAGCGCCTTTCAACCTGCCTGCCGGAGCGGAGCTGAACGGCTCGAACTACAGTGAAAATATGAACGAGAGCATTGGAACGACTGAAGCGTATTGGTCTTTGAACTGGACGATCAAGAAGGACGGCAAGGAGGTTGGGTCCGCTTCGGCCACTGTTGACGGGCGCACAGGAGCTGTTCGTAGTTTTTACTCCTACGCGTACAACGAGCAAGTGCAGTCAGGAAGCCCGAATGTGACGCTGGAACAAGCATCGGCGCTCGCGGTTGAAGCTGTGAAAAAGCATTTGCCATGGCTGACTCACGAGCTGTATTTCGTTAAGCCGGATCCGAAGCAGTATGAGGGGCTTAGCATAGGCGAGAACCGCCAATATTATTTCAACTTTGTGCACAAAATTCATGGCGCTGCGGTTGAGTATGACAATATCAACGTAGCGATCGATACGCGTACAGGGGAGATTGTCAATTACGATGCTTACTTATCGAGCTTTGATTATCCGGCTAAAGCGCCGGCATTGATCGAGAAGGAGAAGGCTGTCGACAGCTGGTTAACGTATTACCGCACGCAGCTGACATATCGCCTGGTTCAGCAGTTTTCATGGAACGGACAGCCGATTCCGATCGAGAAATATAAAGTCATGCTTGCTGCAGGTGAAATAAAGGGCGACGAGGTTGAAGCGACTACGGAAGCCGAGCTCGTCTACCGATTGGTGCCGAGGCTGATCGATGAATCGGTGTTTCTTGACGCAGAGACAGGCGGCTGGCGCAACCGGGAAACGGGAGAAGCGACGCAGCTTGAGAAGCCGAAAGCACTGGATATTGAAGGGCACTGGGCACAGCGTCAGCTGGAGCTGATGGTTGCTTATAAAGCGCTTGATGTGAAAAATGACAAGGTGCGTCCGAACGAACTGGTCACGCGCGGCGAGTTGATCAAAATGCTGGTGCTCGCCAGAAACAGCGGACGTAAGCCGAGCTTGTACTACGGATCAGGGGATCAAGCTGCGGCGAAAGCTTCCTTTAATGATGTTGCGGCGGATTCCAGTTATTTCGTATACGTAGAATCCGCCTTGGAGCAGAACCTGATCGATGTAGGCGACGGCTCCTTTAATCCAAGCGGCAAAGTATCGCGCGATGAAATGGCCGAGCTGATCGTGCGCGCGCTCGGCTATAACGCGCTTGCGAATCACGATCAAATTTTTAAAGCATCATTTAAGGATTCGGCGCAAATCGAGAACAAAGGGCAGGCGGCGATCGTCGTCGGTCTAAAAATCATGACCTTGGCTGACGGCAAGTTTCTCCCTAAGAAGCAGGTGACGCGAGGCGAAGCGTCTGCTGCCTTCTTCCGCTACCTGCAATCGCGAGCCGAGCTGCAGGAAGCTCCTCTTCGGATGTAGTGCGCAGCGGAGAGGCGGCATGATTCTTAAGAATGATTAGCGTTAACAAGTTAACTCAGGCTGTGCTAGTTAACTTTGGACAATAACACCTGCCGCGTCCCCGGGTCCGTGACGCCGGCCAAGCCCGCCGCGCCCGTCAGGTCCGCGACGCCGACCAAGCCTGCCGCGCCTGCCGGGTCCACGAAGCCGGCCAAGCCCGCCATTTGTTTAGTTTGATTTTGAGCATCTAATTGTGCATACCGGATGGTTGGCTGCCGATTAATTCGATATGGTCGACTTAAATAGGGTTTTTCAAAAGAACGATTAAAAACAGGGCATTTAAGTCGGCGAAATCAACTTAAATACCCTGTTTTTCTGGAATAACTCGGATTAGTTCGCTCAAATCAACTTAACGGTTTCCTATATGGAAGGAATAAAATTTGCCTGTCTGCAAAAGCATTGCCTATTCTGATTTCATTGGCCATCCCATGGCATAGTAAAGGCTTGGAAGCCGCCAGTCATGAGCTGGTGGTCCCCAGGCCTTTTTGCTGTTTGATGGACGACAGTTAATCCGTTTTCTTCTTTTTAGAGCTAAAGTTCGTTACGGACTTCGCATCCTCGATCGTATCATTGACGAATGCCATATCCTGATTTTTCGCTTTCATATGAGTAGTCCCTTTGTAATTTCCTTTGTGCGACTGATTTTCCATAAGGTCACCTCCTCGCAAGCTTGTGCTACAGTAGTATTTCCGCAGCCGGGTAAATCATTCTCAAATACGGCAGGACGGGGATTCAGGTCTGCTGTTAATTGCTCGAATCCAAATGAACTTATTCCCTCTAAAGCCTGTTTAAAGTGGCTGCTGTTACCCGTTGGCACTTTCAATGTAGGTGGCGCTGGGGTATAATAGCTGAAGTTGTTTACTTTCGGGAAAATAGGGGTGTCTTATCGCATGGCATTGAAAGCAGGAATAGTGGGTTTGCCCAACGTCGGCAAATCGACATTGTTTAACGCAATTACGCAAGCTGGAGCAGAATCTGCCAATTATCCATTTTGTACGATAGATCCGAACGTTGGCGTTGTTGAGGTGCCGGACGAGCGCTTGAACAAGCTGGTTGAGCTTGTCGTGCCTAAGAGCATCGTACCAACAGCATTTGAGTTTGTCGATATTGCCGGCCTCGTAGCAGGCGCGAGCAAAGGGGAAGGACTCGGCAACAAGTTTTTGGCGCATATCCGTGAGGTTGACGCGATTGTTCATGTTGTTCGCTGCTTCCAAGACGACAATATTACGCATGTATCCGGTAAGGTTGATCCGATCAGCGATATTCAAACGATTAATTTGGAGCTTATTTTGGCAGACATTGATTCTGTTGAGAAGAAGATCGAACGCTCGCGTAAAAACTTAAAGGGCGGCGACAAGAAGGTTGCCCAAGAAATCGAAGTGCTTGAGCGTATCAAGGAAGCTCTTTACAATGATAAGCCTGCCCGCAGCCTGGAGCTAAGCGATGACGAGAAGGTGCTCATTCGCGATCTGCACTTGCTGACGATGAAGACCGTATTGTACGCCGCGAACGTGAGTGAGGACGAGGTTTCAAATACAGACGGTAACGAGTATGTTCAAAGGGTGCGGGAGTTCGCGGCCGAAGAAGGCGCGGAAGTGGTGCCGATCAGCGCGAAGGTTGAAGCAGAAATTGCCGAGCTTGAGGGCGAGGACAAGGAGATGTTCCTTGAAGAGCTGGGCATGTCGGAATCCGGCTTGAATCGTCTGATTAGCGCAGCGTATAAATTGCTTGGACTGTATACCTACTTTACGGCGGGCGTTCAAGAGGTTCGCGCATGGACCATTCGCAGCGGAACGAAAGCGCCGCAAGCGGCAGGCGTCATTCATACGGACTTCGAACGCGGATTCATTCGTGCCGAGGTTGTTTCCTTTACCGATCTGGCAGCTGCCGGCTCGATGGTTGCAGCCCGTGAGAAGGGTCAGGTTCGTCTTGAGGGTAAGGAATATGTTGTGCGTGACGGAGACGTTATCCATTTCCGTTTTAACGTGTAAATAGATTGGGAATAATATGGCCCTGTAAGTGCTGCATTGCGCTTATGGGGCTTTTGGTTTATGGGAAGTAACAGAAGGCAATCGGCGGGCGTAGTAAGGCAGAGCGGTTAATGATTATGGCTTTGAGCGGAAAAAGTTCGGATTTTGGGCGTGCTTACCGTATTGTTAATCCAAACCAGCAGTCGATAGAAATTCGTTGATATGGTATAATGAACATTATCCTAATGGAATAAACAGAGGTGAATGATCGTGTTTGACCGTTTACAAGCACTCGCAGACCGGTACGAGAAGCTGAGTGAGCTATTGTGTGATCCGGATATATCCAGTGATCCCAAGCGGCTTAGAGAGCTTTCCAAGGAGCAGTCAGATTTGCAAGAGGCGTATGACGCCTTTACGGAATATAAACAAGTTACCGGGCAGCTGGAAGATGCTAAGCTGATGCAGGCAGAGAAGCTCGATGACGAAATGCGCGAAATGGTAAAGATGGAAATAGACGAGCTAAGCAAACGCCAAGCTGAGCTTGACGAGAAGATTCGCATCGTATTGCTTCCGAAGGATCCGAACGACGATAAGAACGTTATCGTCGAAATCCGGGGTGCGGCAGGCGGCGATGAAGCGGCTTTGTTCGCTTATGAGCTGTACCGCATGTATACGAAATTTGCAGATGCGCAAGGCTGGCGCGTTGAGCTGATGGATTTCAGCGAGAATGATCTTGGCGGTTTCAAAGAGGTTATTTTCATGATTACGGGCAAAGGCGCTTACAGCAAGCTGAAGTTCGAGAGCGGCGCGCATCGCGTACAGCGTATCCCGGTGACGGAATCCGGCGGACGCATTCATACCTCGACTTCGACGGTTGCCGTTATGCCGGAGGTTGAAGATGTAGAGGTTGAAATTCTCGACAAGGATATTCGTGTTGATACGTTCTGCTCCAGCGGAGCGGGCGGTCAATCCGTTAATACGACGAAATCCGCGGTACGCGTTTTACACGTTCCGACGGGTATCATGGCAACTTGTCAGGACGGAAAATCTCAAAATGAGAACAAGATAAAGGCGCTGGCAGTCCTTCGGGCCCGTATTTCCGATGTTCGCCGTCAAGAGGAAGAAGCGAAATATGCTGGCGAGCGGAAGAGCAAGGTCGGAACGGGAGACCGCAGCGAACGGATTCGTACGTACAATTTCCCGCAAAGCCGTGTAACGGACCACCGTATCGGATTGACGCTTCATAAGCTGGATTCAGTTATGAACGGCGATCTATCGGAGGTTATCTCGTCGCTAACGATTGCGGAGCAAGCTGATCTTATGGAACGTGAAATGGCTTAACAAAAGTTGCGCTGGGCCGCTGAATGCTTACGATAAGCAAACAGCGGTCCGGCGTTTTGTTAAAATATAAGAATTTATAAGTTTCACATTTATAAATAAGCTTATGTTTCACCGCGAAACGAGCTGTTGCCGCCTAAGGACGGCAACAGCTGTTTACGCTTGTGATTAGGACAATGAACGCAAGGGTACGCATGCGGGTTTTGTTGAAGGAGCGTTGAAGGAATGAACGAAATAAAGGGTGTGCAATGGTTTGCGCTGCCGTTAACGATTCGTGAGGCGAGTATGCGCGCAGCTTCCCTATTGAAGGCGGAAGCGGTAGAAGAGCCCCGCAATAACGCTGAGCTGCTGCTTATGCATCTGCTCGGCATCGACCGGGCTGCGCTGCTTCGCGACGGAGGAGATTCGTTTCCAGCGGATAAGCTTGCCGAATGGGAATCGCTCGTGCGCCGCAAGGCGCTTGGGGAGCCGGTCCAATACATGATTGGCGAGCAATGGTTCTATGGCCGGCCGTTTGCCGTCTCGCCGGCGGTGCTCATTCCTCGTCCGGAGACGGAGCTGCTCGTTGAAGCCGTGCTTGAGGCAGCCGACCGCCTCTGGCCGTCGGCAAGCGGTGCTATGAGCGGCGAAGCGGAGAGCGGAAGTGCGGGCGCGGGCGCTGACCGTGCCGGGATACAGGGCAGCGGGCGAGAGCAGGCGCCGACGGTCGTTGACGTCGGCACAGGCAGCGGCGCCATCGCCGTGACGCTAGCTGCGCAGCGTCCCGCGTGGCGCGTAAGCGCGTCCGATCTATCGCCGGACGCGCTGGCAGTCGCCCACGCGAACGCGGTCCGCCATGAGGCGGCGGACCGGATGGCTTTCGCGCAGGGCGACCTGCTCATGCCCTTCATACCCGGGCATGAGCCAAACACCATGCCGCACGACAGGCTGCGCATAGACGTGCTTGTATCCAACCCGCCGTACATTCCGTCGGCGGATATGCCGGACCTGCAGCGCGAGGTGCGCGACTATGAACCGCATCTCGCGCTGGAAGGCGGGGCGGACGGCTTAGATCCTTACCGCCGCATGCTGGAGCAGCTTCCGCTGCTCGCGCAGCTGCCTCGCATCGTCGCCTTCGAGCTCGGCATGGGCCAGCCTCGCATCGTAGCAGACATGCTGCGTTGTCTGGGCCGCTGGGATGACATCCGCATCATTAATGATTACGCCGGAATCGAACGTCACGTCATCGCAATCCAGTCGCAGCCGCATTGAGATTTTTCTCGCAAAAAAAGGATGCCTCCGAAAATTTAATTTCGGAAGCATCCTTTTGTACAAATCAGTATGCAAGAAGATGCCAGCAGGAGAAGGACTCCGGCTAAGGCAAGCTTAGATCTATTTTTTAAACCTATTTAGCCCTATTTCAATTTTTGGGGTTATATAGGTCTATTTTTTAGACCTATCGGACGAAAAAAGGACTTTATCTGGCGATTCAGGGGAAATTGGCTGAATTAGATCCAAAAAATAGACCTATTCCCCTCAATGGAGATAAAGAGTAAAAAATAGATCTACTTATTAGTTTTAATCCACTGCGATGCTTATCTCCCGCCTCTAAAGCTTGCCTTTGCCTTCAAGCCGATTCCCCTTACTCCGGCATCATATTCGTGCTAATCGCAATACGGTTCCAGGCGTTGATCGTGATGATCGCCATAATGATCTCGCCTACCTGCTTGCTGTCGAAATGGCGGGCAACCTCATCGTACACCGCATCGGGCACATGCTCCTTCGTAATGACTGTGACAGACTCCGTCAGGGCGAGCACCGCTCTCTCCGCCGGCGTGAAGTAAGGCGTATCGCGCCAAGCGCTCAAAGCATATATCCGCTGCTCGGTTTCACCTAACGCTCTGGCGTCAGTGGTATGCATATTAATGCAGTAGGCACAGCCATTTATTTGCGACGCGCGAATTTTAATCAATTCCTTCAGCTGTTTGCTGATGCTGGTGGTGGCCAAATATTTTTCGAGACTGCTCATCGCTTGATAAGCGGCGGGTATTTCTGTGATTATAGCGGTTCTTTGTGTCATGGTTTTCATTCTCCTCTACGATCCGATTTGTCGGCCTCAAGGGCCCATACGAATGACTTCACTATTTAAGACAAAGTACCGTATCCGGTTGTGACAGAGATCCATGGATTTGAAAAAAATTTTTCGCCGATGTGTCTAATCGGGCTGGACATGCGTCAGCTTGTCCGGGTTCAGCATGACGAATATCCGCTGAGCCTTCTGCCGGGACTCGTCCAGTTGGAAGCTGATGACGCTTCTCGGCTTGCCGTCCTTCATGACGATGATGCCTGCTTGTCCGTTAACGACGGCTATTTGTTGAGCGTCGCCAAGGAAGGTTTTCGGGATAACGCCCTGCAGAAAGGCCATGACGCGATCTCTGCTGTTGATAGCGAAGATAGCCGCGCGCACCTTGCCCCCGCCATCGGAAATAAGGACGGCTTCTTCTGTCAAAAGCGTAACCAGCTTGCCGAAATTTCCTGAGGCGGCGGCCTCAATAAAGGCAGCCGCGAACGGTTCGGCTTTGACCGAGTTTACCGGAAGCGAGCTCCTTTCCTGCTGCAGCTTGTCCTTGGCCCGGCTAAAAATTTTACGGCAATTGGCTTCCGATTTCTGCAAGATCGCCGCTATTTCCCCGTATTCATACTGCAGAGATTCCCTGAGAATGAATACAGCCCTCTCGACCGCCGACAGCTTCTCCAGCATGACAAGCAGCGCATAGGAGATCGACTCATGCTCTGCGTAAAGTTCCGCCGGGTCCTGCCGGATAGCGCTTACGTCAGGCTCAGGGAGCCACTCTCCGACATATACCTCTCTCCGCTTACGCGCCGATTGGCTGAGATTCAGGGAGCGGTTGGTTATCATCCGTATTAAGTACGCTTTTTCATTGTTGATATTATGGGGGTCCAGCCGGCTGAAATCCGCAAATACATCCTGAACCAGATCCTCGGCTTCGCTGTAGGAGCCCATCATCCGGTAAGCGATCGAATGGAGCAGCGGCCGATATGCCGTATAGACTTCATCAAAATTCATTTATGCATCCGTCCTTATCTTGTGCAAAATAGAGGAGTTATTTCCATTCTTACAATTTTTGCCTTCATGCTTACTAAGGTAATTATAACCTGCCGGGCGGCTGAGCTGAACCGTTTATACGGGTTACTGTTTACGATTGAAAATAGATAGATTGCTAGGTTTATATATTCCCATTGGCGGACATACTGACGGATAGATACGTTCCGGAACGCAAGCAGACGCACTGACGGGTGCGACGAGAGGAGCTTGTGTGTATGTCCAGCCATTATTCCATTCATTCCTATTCCAATATTTCGAAATCCGCTCATTCTAATTCGGTTAGTTCTAATCGGTTTGTTTACCGTAAATCATACGGCTTTATTATTTTTGCACTTATCATCTTAATTATGAGCTGGGAAGCCCAGCAGATGGATGCGGCGGTCGCAGGCGGCCAAATTCCGCAGGAAGCGATACGCCTCCGTATTTTAGCAAACTCCGATAATCCTGCCGACCAAGTCGTGAAGCGCCTGGTGCGGGATGAGATCGTTAAAGCGATGAACGGCTGGGTTAAGGCTCCACAGACAATTGAGGAAGCACGCCAGACGATTATCGCCCATATGCCTGAGATTGAACGGATTACAGCGCAGGTGCTCGAGAGCCGCGGCTTTAACTACGGTTCCTCCGCAGAGCTGGGCATGGTGCCTTTCCCGACGAAAATGTACGGCAATGAAGTTTATCCTGCCGGCGATTATGAAGCGCTCCGCATCACGCTTGGCGAAGGCGGGGGACAAAATTGGTGGTGCGTGCTGTTCCCGCCGCTTTGCTTCATTGATGCTGTGAGCGGCGAAGCATCGGCAGCATCCTCCACTGAAACAGCGCAGCCGGCAATGGCGAAGGCTGATGCAAAACCGGAGAAGGCATCAGCGCTGCAAGCTGCTCCGGCGGATGCGCCTGCTGATGGTGCAGCGCCTGAAGCGAAATTTTTCCTCTGGGAAATGATCAAATCCCTTATCGATTGGATTAAATCGTTGTTTGCATAAAGAACGGGGCTGTCTCAAAAGGTCTAAAAACCTAAGAGACAGCCCTTTTTTTGATTTGTGCAGGCGGGTGTATGCGGCCGATTCGATAATGTAAAACGTAATTTAGTTTCGTTTCACAAAACTAAATCGCGCTCGGTTTGCGAGTGCGTCGGATTAGCTCTATTTTGCAAACGTAATCTGTTATTTTTAGAAGCTGCACTCCCAGTACGCTGTATAATTAGGCAAAATCAAACTAAAAGGCCGCTATCGGATAACGAACTTCAATATAGTTTTAGGAAATCGTATTAAACTGCCGGGCGGTGAACGGTGAACGGTGAACGGTGAACGATGCTTAGGCCTGGCAGTGAAATGAGCTCCTGCAGCCTTTTGGTTTATGAGACAGCTCCGTTTCTGCTCGTACCCGGATGCATATGCTATAATAGCGGAAGAATGGACAATTTAATTTTAGGGCAAGGATTGAAGGATAGAGATGACGATAACAAACGTATGGCGCGTGAAGCAGGCGAGCGGTGAACAGCTTGGCTCGAAGCTTTCGGAGGCTGCAAAACAGCTAAGAGAAGGCGGTCTTATTGCTTTCCCGACGGAGACGGTTTACGGGCTTGGGGCGGATGCCCGGAGCACAGCGGCTGTCGAGCGGATATTTGCCGCAAAGGGGCGTCCTTCGGACAATCCGCTAATTGTGCATATTGCGCACCGCGAGCAGCTTCATGAGCTGGTGCTGCCGTATCCAGAGCTTGCCGCAGCGCTTATGGACCGCTTTTGGCCGGGGCCGCTCACGATTGTGCTGCCTGTACGTGCCGGGGCGCTTTCGCCGCTCGTAACGGCAGGACTGTCTACCGTGGGCATTCGGATGCCGGATCATAGAGCGGCGCTTGCGCTGCTCGCGCAAGCGGGCTGCCCGGTTGCCGCTCCGAGCGCGAATCGCTCGGGAAGGCCAAGCCCCACGCTGGCGGAGCATGTGCTGGAGGATTTGGATGGGCGAATCGATGGCGTTGTCGATGACGGACCGACGGGCGTCGGTTTGGAATCGACCGTGATCGAGCTGGATGGCGATCATGGGATTCGTATATTGCGTCCCGGAGGGATTACGCTTGAGGCGCTGCAGCAAGCGGCGCCGGGCGCAGCAATCGATAGCGCGAGCGTAGATGAGCCGGAGACGGCGCCGCGTTCCCCGGGCATGAAATATACGCATTATGCGCCGCAAGGCGAGCTGGAGCTCGTGCTGGGAGATCCTGAAGCCGTCGTGACTTATATTCAAGGGCAAGTGGAAGCTGCGCGATTGCGCGGCGAGGTTACAGGTGTGCTCGCCTTCGAAGAGCGGCTTGTCCGCTATGAGGCAGACTGTGTATTGTCGCTGGGCAGTGAGGCGGATCTCGGTGCAGCCGCCCATCTTCTTTATGCGGCACTGCGTGATTTTGACGGGGCTGGCGCACAGCGCATTTGGGCGGAGGGCAGCAGCGGGCAAGGCATTGGTGCCGCTCTGATGAACCGGCTGGCGAAGGCGGCAGGCAACCGAATCATTCGCGTTTAGGCGCAGCCGCAGGTGCAATTTCGGATTTATACTAAAATTCAGCTTGAAACAGCAAAGTATGTTTGTCCTCATGTCCGCATATGTTTGGTAGAGAATACTTGCGGACATGGGGGAGATTGGCTGTGGTTGACGCACAGGTACATGCCGGGCAATTTATAACGCTGCTCATCATAGCATTGGCGCTCGGTCTGGATGCTTTTTCGCTTGGAATCGGGATTGGGCTGAAAGGTATTCGTCTCGTAGATATTTTGAAGCTTGGCATCGTTATTGCATTGTTTCATGTTATAATGCCGCTGGCAGGGATATATACCGGGCAGTATGTAAGCGGCTTGCTCGGAGATGTGGCAACGACCGCAGCCGGCCTGCTGCTGGTGCTGCTCGGCGGACATATGATTTACAGCTCGCTGCGCGGAGAAGCGGTACAATCCTTTGACCACCGGTCTTTATGGGGTCTGCTGGTGCTTTCGATTAGCGTTAGCATCGATTCCTTCTCGGTTGGCATCACGCTCGGGATGTTTGCGGTCAATATGTGGACGACGATTTTGCTGATTGGTTTTTTTGGCGGGCTTATGTCGGTGTTTGGCTTGATGCTCGGGCGTAAAGTAAGCGGTAATTTCGGCGAATACGGCGAAGCCATTGGCGGAGGGATTTTGTTCATCTTTGGCATTTTGTTTATTTTTTGATCGACAGACAGCTTTGATTAGGGGAAAAAGGAGTTGGCAGTGTGAAACGTATATTATTTGTTTGTACAGGCAATACGTGCCGCTCGCCGATGGCGGAGGCTATGCTGCGCCGGATGGCTGCTCTGAGAGGCATTACGGTTGCCGTTCGCTCCGCGGGGATATCCACCATCGATGGTTTGCCGGTCTCGGCACATGCCGTTGAGACGCTCAGGCAGCGGGACATTGCGCATAACAGCACGTCGCTTGCGCTGACGAGCGAGGCGGTCGGCTGGGCTGATATTATTTTGACGATGACGGCAAACCACAAACGGGGACTGCTGCAATGGCATCCGGAGGCGGTAGACAAAACCTATACGCTGAAGGAATACGCGAATCAGGATGCCCGGATGCTCGCCGATATCGAAGAGCTGGAGCGGCTGTATTCGGAGCTTCATATGAAGCAGGCACTTGGTCAGCAGCTGACTGCGGGAGAAAGAAGCCGGCTGCTTGAGCTGGAGCGCCGTATTCCAAGCTTCGACATCGTGGATCCGTTCGGGGGCTCGCTCTCCATTTACAACAGCAGCGCGAATGAAATCGAGGATGCGCTCGTAAAGCTGCTGGACAAGCTTGCAAAAAGATAATTATGCGTTTGCCCGCATCAAATTAGATTGATTTTTCATGCCGCTTCGGCTATTATGAAAATACAAAATACGGTTTCCGATGTAACTGGCGACGGAAGTGGGTTAACCACGGTGGAGCATCGGAATATACGGCCGGTCGCCTGGGCAAAGAGCAGCATGCTGATAAGCATGTCTTGCTCTTTTTTTCGTCTTTTTTCGCAAAAACAGGTATACTAGCACTGTGAAGTTTCATTTCGAAGGAGGTCTTTTACGTTGAAAATTGCTATTGGTGCCGATCATGCAGGTTACCGTTTGAAGGATGAGGTTGTACCGTTTCTTCAATCGCTGGGTCATGAAATTGAAGATGTCGGTTGCAGCTGCGACCAATCGGTTGATTATCCGGAATATGCATTACCCGTGTGCGACCTTGTTACGAGTGGCAAAGCAGAACGCGGTATATTGATTTGCGGAACAGGCATCGGGATGTCGATTGCGGCTAATAAGGTGCGGGGCATCCGCTGTGCTTTAGTGAGTGATATGTTCTCGGCCAAAGCAACCCGCGAGCATAACGATACGAACGTATTGGCGCTTGGGGAACGTGTTACCGGCCCTGGAATGGCTCTGGAAATTATTCGCATTTGGCTTGAAACGCCTTTCTCAAACGGAGAGCGTCATGTCGGCCGGGTAAATAAAGTGATGCAAATTGAAGAACCATATATCAGCCAGTCCTAATTAGGGGGGCATCGCAATGAGCGAAAACGACAACGTAAAGCCGGGAGTCATTGCCGGGCAGGTGGAGACGATTGTTCGAGAGCTGGTCTCAGCAGGCGGGCTTGTTATGGGTCAACTGCTTGTCATCGGTGTAAGTACTAGTGAGGTGCTCGGGCGTCGCATCGGTACGGCGGGGACGATCGAGACGGCTGCGCAGATTTACGAAGGCGTGGAGGCTGTGCGTAGCGAAGTCGGCTTTATTCCGGTTTATCAATGCTGCGAACATTTGAATCGAGCGCTCGTTATCGAACGGGCTGCTGCCGAGCGTTACGGGCTGGACATCGTAGGTGCGGTTCCTGTTCCGAAAGCGGGCGGGTCGATGGCGGCTTATGCCTATCGTCAGCTGGAGAAGCCTTGTTTGGCAGAAGCTGTGCAAGCGCACGCCGGCATCGATATCGGCGATACGTTTATCGGCATGCATTTGAAGCGGGTAGCTGTTCCGGTTCGTCCGTCAATCCGCAGTATCGGCGAGGCTCACGTCACGATGGCCGTTACAAGACCAAAGCTCATAGGCGGTTCCCGTGCGGTGTACGAGCTGGAAACGAATATAACGGCTGAGCAATCTGCCGGAGCGTGCGAGTAGTTGAGCCATGTGCTGTAATCATTTGATTAGCCTATTTTAAATACAAGCTTTCTAAACTTAAGGAGGAATTTTGAGATGGAAAATTTACGCAAACAAGATCCGGAAGTGTTAAATGCGCTAGGCCTTGAGCTTGGCCGTCAACGCGACAACATTGAGCTTATCGCATCGGAGAACATCGTTAGCGAAGCGGTATTGGAAGCTATGGGAAGCGTGCTTACGAACAAATATGCAGAAGGCTACCCGAGCAAACGTTTCTACGGCGGCTGCGAGCATGTGGATATCGTTGAGGATATCGCCCGTAACCGTGCGAAAGAGCTATTCGGCGCTGAGCATGCAAACGTGCAGCCTCACTCCGGCGCGCAAGCGAACATGGCTGTTTACCTTGCGGCTTTGCAGCCTGGCGACACGGTTCTTGGTATGAACCTGGCGCATGGCGGCCACTTGACGCACGGCAGCCCGGTTAACGCATCCGGTTTGCTTTACAATTTCGTTGCTTACGGCGTGCAAGAGGATTCCTTCACAATCGACTATGAAGAAGTTCGCAAGCTTGCGTTCAAACACCGTCCTCGTTTGATCGTAGCAGGCGCAAGCGCGTACCCGCGCACGATCGATTTCGAAAAGCTTGGCAAAATTGCCAATGACGTAGGCGCTTTGTTTATGGTTGATATGGCTCACATCGCTGGTTTGGTAGCTGCGGGCTTGCACCCGAGCCCGGTACCGCATGCGCATTTCGTAACGACAACAACGCACAAAACGCTTCGCGGTCCTCGCGGCGGTATGATCCTTTGTCGTCAGCCTTGGGCGGCGGCAATCGATAAAGCGGTATTCCCAGGCTCGCAAGGCGGACCTTTGATGCATATTATTGCTGCAAAAGCAGTAGCTTTCGGCGAAGCGCTTAAACCGGAATTTAAGCAATATGCGGCACAAGTCGTCCAAAACGCGAAAGTTCTTTCCGAAGAGCTTATTGCAAAAGGCTTCAATATCGTATCAGGCGGTACAGACAACCACTTGATGCTGCTCGACACACGCAACCTGAACATTACTGGCAAAGTGGCAGAGCATGTGCTTGATGAAGTTGGTATTACAGTTAACAAAAACGCGATTCCATTCGATCCAACAAGCCCGTTCGTAACATCCGGCATTCGTATCGGTACGCCGGCAGCGACAGCTCGCGGCATGGACGAAAAAGCGATGAAGGTTATTGCTGAGGTTATCGCGCTAGTGCTTAACAGCCCGCAAGATCAAGAAGTGCTTGCGAAAGCTCGCGGTATGGTTCGCGATCTTACTGCGCAATACCCGCTTTACCCGGGCATGACTTACTAATCAATTCTTTCCTTAAAAAGACCTATTCGGCGCTTTAGTGCCGGATAGGTCTTTTTTGCTTTATGCCCCATGCATAAAGCAAATAGCGGTATAAAATAATAGTTCGAGAAGGATGATAAAGAAACGGTTTCGGCTGTCGGCACGGCAATTTTTCGGTGAATAAGTTGTAAAATTTATCTATTCATTTCATTTATTGAAATATCTCTTTGTTCTTCAATAATGGTAAAACGGCAATTATTTTTTAATAAACATACGATTGTTTATAAATAATTATAATTATGTGATATAAGTCATAAAATATAACGGTAATAAAAATATTATTTAATTACTTTTTATATGAGACAGACAGGAAATGCGTTTAGTAATTATTTACATAATCCGATTAAAAACGTTGGAATAATATAATAAAAACTTAAATAAACGCTGTAAAGCATTAAAGTGACAAAATAATTACTCGACAAAACCCGTCAAAGTGCGTCGAATCCCGTTAAATTGCTAAAAATTATACGATTTAAGTAATATAAAACAAAAATTTACATCATCTATTTTGTTGATAAATACTTAACATGGATGTATAGTGAAAATCATTAGTAAATTTCAATCTCTATGTTTGAATGAGCGGGATGCTTAACTATTGCTCAAGAGGATACATGCATTTGCATCGGACAAGCCGGCTACATGATGCAAACGTTTGTACATAACGCGAGTGAGGCGGACGATTCTGACCACATTTGAACAAAGTAGAGAAAAGGAGGATTTCAATGAGATCAACAAAGTTTGCATTATCATTTATTGCTGCTTTACTCATTTTTGCTATAGTCGCAGCAGGTTGTACGCCGAAAGAAGAAATAAGCAACAACGGCGGTGCATCCGGCGAGTCATCCGAAACGAAAGTATTCCGCATGAATCTTCATTCTGAGCCTTCGACTCTTGATCCTGCACTTATGGAAGACAACGTTTCAGGTACGATTGCAACAGGGATTTACGAGGGTTTGACCCGTAAAGACGAGAATGGCCAGAGCGTTGCGGCCGCTGCAGAGAAATGGGATATATCCGAAGACGGAAAAACCTATACGTTCACAATCCGCAAGGATGCGAAATGGAGTAACGGAGACCCTGTTACAGCTAATGATTTCGAATTCTCCTGGAAACGCGCGCTCGATCCTGCTACAGGCTCGACCTATGCGTACCAATTCTACTACATCGTTGGAGCACAAGATTACAACGAGGGAAAAGCAGCGAATGCGGACGGCGTTGGCATTAAAGCGCTCGATGCGCAAACGCTTGAAGTTAAGCTGAACTCGCCAACTCCTTATTTCTTGAGCCTGACTTCTTTCTATACCTATTACCCGACGCATCCATCGGTGAAGAGCAATGATGCATGGGCAGCTGATGCGGCAACCATTATCGGTAATGGTCCTTTCAAAATAAGCGAATGGCAGCATAATACATCTATCAAGCTGGTCCCTAACGAAAATTACTACGATAAGGACCGAGTGAAGTTTGCTGGTGTGAACTTTACGATGATCGCTGATTCTGCAACGGAGCTTGCGAATTATGAGACGGACGAGCTTGATTACACAGGTAAACCGACAGGCGAAATTCCGGCTGAACAAATTCCGGTGTTGAAGGAATCGAAGAAGGGCGAGATCGTGACAAAAGGCATTGCCAGCTCATACTATTACATGTTTAACACAGAGGAAGTTCCTTTCAACAACGTAAAAGTCCGTAAAGCGCTAGCAATGTCGATTGACCGCCAATCGATCGTTGAGAATGTGACAATGGCCGGCGAGGTTCCTTCCTTCGGATTTGTCCCGCCGGGCATTATTGGCGAGAAAGAGGATTACCGTACGGAAGTGAAGGATGATTACTTCACAGAAAATGTAGACGAAGCGAAGAAGCTGCTTGCTGAAGGTCTATCTGAGTTGAAATTGGATAAATTCCCTAAAGTTACGCTGACTTTCAATACGAGCGACGGCCACAAGAAAATTGCTGAAGCAATCGTTGAAATGTGGCGCCAAAATCTTGGTATCGAGGTAGGCATCGAGAATCAGGAGTTTGCCGTTTTATTGAAAAACCGTACGGCGATGAACTATCAAATTCAGCGTACAGGCTGGGGCGCAGACTATAACGATCCAATGACTTACATGGATATGTTTGTTTCAGGCGGCGGTCAAAACAGCACTGGCTTTGCATCGCCTGAATACGATGCTTTGATCAAGAAAGCTTACACGAGCGGAGATCAGAAAGAGCGCATTGCGGCTATGTCCGAAGCGGAGAAAATTCTGATGGAAAACATGCCGATCATGCCGATCTACTACTACAGCAACGTTTACATGCTGAAACCCGGATTTAAAAATATTTTCTTGGACTACAAAGGCGATATCGATTACACAAGAGGTTATTACGAAGCTCAATAGCCGTCCTTCCAGCGCCTGAAGTTAGGGATATATGCGGGTGTCCGCATATATCCCTTTCTTATTGGCGGATTCAGTGTTCAAGCCGTTCACTATTTCTTCTAGTCCATATTTTGTAAGGAGGTGTCCATTGCGTTGATCAAATATGTATCCAAGAAGTTTCTGTCCATGTTCGCTTCGTTGTTTGTGCTTGCGTCAGCTACCTTCTTTCTCATGAAAATCATTCCGGGCGATCCCTTTGTAAGGGAGAAAGCTATTCCAGAGAAGATTAGAGAGCATCTCTTTGCGATGTACGGCCTTGATCAGCCGTTATGGAAGCAGTATCTGATGTATTTGAACAATTTGCTTCACGGTGACCTCGGCATGTCGATGAAGCAGCAATATATGTCCGTCACCCGGATTATTAAAGACAGCTTTATATATTCTGCACAAATCGGACTTTTTGCCGTCATTTTGTCACTGGCAGTTGGTCTTATTCTAGGTATCGTTGCCGCGCTGAATCACCGTAAATGGCTGGATAGCGTAACGATTATTATTGCAGTGCTTGGGGTATCCATACCCAATTTTCTTGCGGCATCTATTTTACAGTACGTTTTAGGGAGCAAATTGCGTTTGCTTAGTGTATCGGGTCTTAACGACCCCACTGATTTCATTATGCCCGTACTTGCGCTCTCCTTCCTTCCGGCCGCATTCATTGCGCGTCTGACCCGCTCAACGATGCTGGAGGTGCTGTCTGCTGACTATATTAAGACAGCCCGCGCTAAAGGTCTGAGCGGCCGCATCATACTGGTGCGTCATGCTCTGCGCAATGCTGTTTTGCCGGTTGTCACTTATATCGGTCCGATGACTGCGAATATTATTACCGGATCCGTCGTTGTCGAGCAAATTTTCGGTATTGGCGGAATTGGGAAATATTTTGTGCAAAGTATTACTAACCGCGACTACACGCTCATCATGGGGCTTACTTTATTTTATGGCGTTATTCTGATGGCAGCGCGGTTTATGACTGATGTTGCTTACGGCTTTGTCGATCCGCGTATCAAGCTGACTAAAGGAGGAGGGAGGGGATGAAGGATAATGCCTTAACGCAAGGTCAATTCGCCAAGCTGAGCAAAGACGAGAAGCGCACCGATGTGGTTGTTCGTGAGAGCATATCGGCATGGAAAGATGCCTGGCTGCGGCTGCGTTCGAACAAAATAGCGATGATCAGCTTAGTTGTTTTGCTAATCGTCTCCCTTATGGCTATTTTCGGCCCTATCATATCCGAGCAAGACTTTCAGACGAATCACCTGAAGGAGAAAAATTTAAATCCTTCCGCTACGTACTGGTTCGGGACGGATGATCTTGGACGGGATCTCTTCACCCGCACTTGGATGGGGGCGGGAATTTCGCTGCAGGTTGGGTTATATGCTGCGCTTGCCGATTTGGTTCTCGGTGTTATTATTGGCGGAATTATGGGTTATTTCGGGGGACGAGTTGATGAAATACTGAACCGTTTTTGCGAAATTTTATACTCGATTCCCAGCATGCTCATTATTATTCTTTTAATCGTTATTTTGGAGCCGAGCATGTTCACGATTGTGCTTGCGCTTAGTATAACCGGATGGATCAGTATGGCTTGGATTGTGCGGGGCCAAATCATGCAGCTCAAAAATCAGGAGTATGTCATGGCTGCCCAGGCGCTCGGCGCCGGTACAGGCCGGATTCTGTTCCGGCATCTGATTCCGAATGCGATGGGTCCGATTATCGTGACGCTGACCCTTACTGTTCCGAGCGCGATCTTTGCGGAAGCGTTCCTGAGCTTCCTGGGTCTTGGCGTGCAATCCCCGGCGGCATCTTTAGGTACGATGATTAATGATGCGATTAAGGCTTGGACGCTTTATCCGTGGAGAATGATTTTCCCGGCGGCGGTCATCAGTGTTACGATGCTTTGCTTTAATATTTTTGGCGATGGTCTGAGAGATGCGCTTGATCCGAAAATGAAGAAGTAGGAGGTGGACAAGGATGGAGAAGTTGCTTGAAGTAAATAACCTTCGTGTGAATTTTAAAGTTCGCGGCGGTGTCGTTAAAGCGGTTCGCGGCGTTAACTTTCACGTTAACAAAGGAGAGGCGGTAGCTATCGTTGGGGAATCGGGCTGCGGCAAGAGCGTAACCGCGCAATCGCTTATGCGTTTGATTCCATCGCCTCCGGCGGAGACCAGCGGATCGATTATGTTTAAAGACAAAGAAATTTTGAAGCTGTCCAATCATCAGATGGAAGACATCCGCGGCAAGGAAATGGGGATGATCTTTCAAGACCCGATGACCTCGCTTAATCCTACGCTCACGATCGGCCGGCAAATTACGGAAGGGCTGATTAAGCATCAAGGAATCAGCGGTGCGAAGGCGACCGAACGGGCCGTTGAGATGCTTGATTTAGTAGGTATTCCGAACGCCGCGTCACGGGTTGACCAATACCCGCATCAGTTTTCCGGAGGCATGCGGCAGCGGGCCATGATCGCTATTGCGCTTGCGTGCAATCCGTCACTGCTCATTGCGGATGAGCCGACCACGGCGCTCGACGTAACGATTCAGGCGCAAATTATGCGGGTTATGAAGGATTTACAGCAAAAGCTTGGCACTTCTATTATTCTTATTACGCATGATTTAGGCGTTGTAGCAGATATGTGCGATCGTGTTATCGTGATGTATGCCGGTAAAGTTGTGGAAACGGGGACGAAATGGGAGATTTTCAAAAATCCAAAGCATCCTTATACGAGAGGGCTGCTGCGTTCGCTGCCGCGCCTCGACCAGAAGAAGGACGAGCCGCTGGTGCCGATTTACGGGATGCCGCCGGATTTAATTAAACCGCCGGCAGGCTGCAGCTTTTGCGCCCGTTGTGATGAAGCGATGAAGGTTTGCGTGGACAATGATCCTGAATTGCTCCCGGTAGACGGCAATGAATCGCATGCATCGGCATGCTGGCTCGCGCATCCTTATGCAAAACGGGAGGTGTCGGTATGAGTGCTCCATTAATTGAAATTCAGCATCTGCGCAAATTTTTTAATTTGGGCGGAGGAGCGACGCTCCAGGCTGTTAATGATATAACCTTCTCCATTCAAAAAGGGGAAACCGTCGGTGTGGTCGGCGAATCCGGCTGCGGCAAATCGACCGCCGGACGTACCATTATGCGGCTCTACGAGCCGACTGGCGGAGGCGTCACATTTGACGGGCAAGATATTTACAAGTTGAAGGGCTCCAAGCTGAAGGCGATGCGCCGGGATATGCAGATGATTTTCCAGGATCCTTACGCATCGTTAAACCCGCGCATGACGGTTATGGATATCATCGGAGAAGCGCTTGATATTCATAAGCTGGTAGGAAGCAAGAAGGAGCGTAAGCACAGAGTTGAACATTTGCTCGATGTTGTCGGCTTGAATCCCGATCATGCCACGCGGTATCCGCATGAGTTTTCCGGCGGTCAGCGGCAGCGTATCGGTATTGCGCGCGCGCTTGCGGTAGACCCGCGCTTTATTATCGCGGATGAGCCGATATCGGCGCTCGATGTATCGATTCAAGCGCAGGTCGTGAATCTTATGCAGGATTTGCAGCGCAAAATGGGTCTGACTTACTTGTTCATTGCTCATGATTTGTCGATGGTCAAGCATATAAGCGACCGCGTAGCCGTGATGTATCTTGGGAAAATCGTAGAGCTTGCGGAGAGCGGCGAGCTGTATGACAGACCTGCTCACCCCTATACGAGGGCGCTGCTTTCGGCTATTCCGATTCCCGATCCGGAAATAGAAGCGAGCCGTGAGCGTATCGTATTGACCGGCGATTTGCCTAGTCCGATTAATCCGCCTGCGGGCTGCCAATTCCACACGCGTTGTCCGATTGCGACAAACATGTGCAGGGTGGATGAGCCGGCGCTGCTTGAGGTGAGGAAAGGGCATTTTGCCGCTTGTCACTATGCGTCTGTATAAGCTAAGTGGAAAAGGTGGAGCAGTGACATTCCTGCTCCACCTTTTCTTTATCATTGTGAAGCTAATTGTGGACAAGTGGAATTTATTCGAACGTTTAACTTACCGATTTAAGAAATTAAAAAACTAATTTATTGTGGATTGTGTATAAGTCTGTTGATAAATTGTGTGTAATTGTGGATAACTAAAGGCTATAGCTGTGAATAGATTTTTTATTACGAACAGGAATCCATAATTAGCGGGAAAAAGTTCACTCCTATTTATGTTAGTGATCGTTAAATGAAACTTAAATTGATTTCAATCCCTACTTGACTGATGTGAATTTAGGGTTTAATATTAGCTCCATAACAAATCTATGAACATTCATTATCTTAGCATTAAACAATTAGGTTAGCCGATTGGACCACCAAAGGCTCCTGCTCTCTTTTCGTAATGAAAAGACGGTAGGGGCCTTTTTGTCGAAAAGGAGAAAAAAGTTAATTTATGGAAAATAAGGATTGGACATTGCTGGAGGAAGCTGACTGGCTGTTCCGCAAGATGGTTCGAAGGTTCGTGAAGGAAAGAGACAAGATTTCAGTTGAAGGCATTTCGCTGCCGGGTCTTCTAATATTGAATATCATCCTGAAGGAAGGCGAGCAGCGTCTGGGTGATTTGGCAGAGCAGCTGGACTTTACATCGGGAGCGGTGACTGCATTATGCGACAAATTAGAGGAGGGCGGCTTCGCGGTGCGAAAGCGCAGTACACAAGACCGCAGGGCGATCGTGTTGGATATTACCGATAAGGGCAGAGAGATGCTTGATCGTAACCGCGATGTCGGTATACGCAGCATTGAAACGTTGTTCTATGGCTTTTCCTCAGAGGAGCTATTGAACCAGATTAGCCACTACAGCCAAATTATCGATAACCTAGACGGCTTCTCGGACTCGATGCTTTCGCTCGTGAAACAGAATGCGGAGAAGATTGAGCGTGAGCGGCAAGAAGGGCAGAAACGTCGGCCGGATCGTTTTATTAGTTATTAATACGAAAAGCGTAAACGGATTAAAGTTTTAACCAAACCTAACTAAAAGGAGCAATTATTATGGGTCATCCAACGATTTATCCAACAGGAACAACGGTATATAACCGGGAGAAGGCATGGAGCGGTTATACGATTTATCAGGCGGCGGACTTAGGAGCGCTGCTGATTGATATGAATGGACGTGAGGTTCATTTATGGAAGGGGCTGCGGGGCTTTCCGAACAAAATGCTGCCAGGAGGCTATGTGCTGGGGAGTACGGCTGAGAGGGATCCGAAATATGGTTTCCAGGATGAGGTTAATCTCGTTCAGGTCGATTGGGATGGCAATATTGTCTGGAAATTTGATCAGTATGAATTTATTGAGGATCCGGGGCATCCCGCGCAGTGGATGGCGAGAGCGCACCATGATTACCAGCGCGAAGGCAATCCTGTAGGCTACTATGTACCAGGTCAGGAGCCGAAGGTTGATTCCGGCAACACGATTATTCTTGCCCATAAGAACGTGAAGCGGCCAAACATTTCCGAAATCGAGCTTCTCGACGACACCATTATCGAAGTGGATTGGGAAGGCAAAGTCATTTGGGAATGGACGTGCAGCGATCACTTTGAGGAGCTTGGTTTTGACGAGGACGCGAGGCAGACGCTGTCAAACGATCCGAATACGAGGTTCTTTGGAAACAACGCCGGTGATTGGATGCATATCAACTCTGCTTCCGTGCTGGGACCAAACAAATTTTACGATAAAGGCGACGAGCGCTTCCATCCGGAAAACATCATTTGGGATGCTAGAGAGACGAATATTATCGCGATCATCGACAAGAAGACGGGAAAAATTGTATGGCAGCTTGGACCCGATTATTCGACGCCGGAAACGAAGCATTTGGGCTGGATCATTGGTCAGCATCATGCTCACCTCATCCCGCAGGGATTGCCCGGTGAAGGCAATATTCTCATATTCGATAATGGAGGCTGGGCCGGCTATGGCAGGCCGAATCCGTCTTCTGCTGACGGCGTGAAGAACGCGCTTCGCGATCATTCTCGTATTTTGGAAATTAATCCGGTAACACTTGAGATTGAATGGCAGTATACGCCAACGGAAGCCGGCTTCCAGGCGCCGCTTGACTCCTACCGATTCTACAGCCCCTATATCAGCTCAGCTCAGCGCTTACCGAACGGCAACACGCTAATTACGGAGGGTGCGGACGGTCGGGTATTTGAAGTAACTCGCGAGCATGAGCTGGTATGGGAATATATTTCACCTTACAAAAACAAGCGAAATTCAAACATGGTCTATCGCGCTTACCGCTTGCCATACGAATGGGTGCCGCAACTGGAGAAGCCAATTGAACAGGAAATCGCCGCCATTGATGTAGCTGATTATCGTTTGCCTGGCGCTGCCGGCAGAGGAACGGAATCCGTAGCCTTGGTAGCAGGCACTGAAACGTTTGGGGAAGGCGCTCTTTGCGTAGCTAGAAGCGATGAAGCTGATCAGAAATAACAGGATAGAGAGTATGGACTAAAGCGGTGAAGCCAAGAAGGGTTCCCTAATGGAGGAGAAGACGTATGAGAAAAAATAGCTTTAAGCGATGGGGCATTATTTCCGGATTAGTCTTAGCGGTGCTGGGCGTGGTGCTGGCAGGCTGCGGAGCGGACAACAAAACATCCGATACATTGAAGCTCCGCATAGCGGATATTACATCGAATCCCGTATTTAGGGTGGCGGCTAGCAAAGGCATATTCGAAAAACATGGCATAGAAGCTGAGTTGATTACGTTCGCTACGCCGGCTGAAGGCATTAATTCATTGTTTATCAATCAGGTCGACGTAGCTTATGGAGCGGATTTTCCTCTCCTTAACGCGGTAAGCAAGGGCGAGTATTCAATTATTTCCTCTACGGGCATGGCATCGGATGCTAATGCGAAAGAATGGAAGCTTTTCGTTAGAAACGATATTCAGAAGGCAGAGGATTTGAAGGGCAAAAAGCTTAGCTTCTCCCGGGGTACATTTATTCCTTATTTATGGGATGTCTATTTGGCTGAGAATGGCATCGCTTTAAAGGATGTTGAACTAATCGGTCAAGGCGGCTTTGACGAAGCTTATGTCGCTTTGAAAAAAGGCGAGGTTGACGGCGTATGGATTTACGGTGCGGTATTGAATGATAAGTTCTCGGCACTAGAGGAGGCTCATGAGCTGACGGATATGTCGCAGACGCCGGTTCGGCTTGGTACGGGCCTCATTGCTCCGGATGAGCTGATCTCCAAAAACGAGGATGGTTTTGTAGCTTTCTTGAAGGCTTTGGACGAAGCAACGCTCTATGCACAAGAGCATCCTGATGAAACGGCCGATCTATTGTATAAGGAAGTGAAGCAGCCGCGTGAAGCGACGCTGAAAGATTTGCCGAACAATCCATGGCGCATAGGTTTTACGCAGAAAGCTTATGACGGTTTAGTTGGACAAAAGAAATACATGGTCGACAACAAAATTATCGAGAAGGATTTCGAGTTGAACGACAAATTGAATCTGGAGCTTGTTCGCAAGGCGTTCCCGGAACGTGTTATCGAGCTTAAGTAGGGAGGTATACTAATGGCAGTCGCATCGAGCAAAAATGCTATCTACATTGAAAATCTTAACAAGAGTTACTCGCAGCAAACGGCCGGCGAGCTTCATTACATTATTAAGGATGTCGATTTAGTCGTCAAAGGAGGAGAGTTTTTCGTCCTGCTTGGACCAAGCGGCTGCGGCAAATCGACACTGCTTAATATGATAGCTGGGTTCGTATCGAAATCATCAGGCAATCTGCGAGTCGGCGAAGAAGAAGTTGAACGTCCCGGGCAGGATCGTGCGGTTGTCTTCCAGCAGGCGGACTCCTCCTTATTTCCATGGCTTACGGTTAGGGAGAATGTTGAATTCGGCCTGCGGATGAAGCGGATTCCAGTGACGGAACGCAACGCGATTTCCGATAAGTACATTGGTATGGTAGGGCTAAATGGACATGAGAAAAAATTTCCCCGTGAGCTATCTGGTGGAATGAAGCAAAGGGTACAGCTGGCGCGCGTACTGTCGAACGACGCTGCTATTTTGCTAATGGATGAGCCATTCGGCGCGCTCGACGCGATGACTAGGCGGACGATGCAGCGTGAGCTTGCCGGCATCTGGCGCAATACCGATAAAACGGTGATCTTCGTCACTCATGATATTCAGGAAGCTCTCCTACTTGGACAGAGAATCGGCATTATGTCGGCGGGCCCGTCGTCCCAAATAACGGATATTTACGAGGTTCCGCTCTGTTACCCGCGAGATATTGCCAAGCCGGAATTTAATGCGCTTTATGAAAGTATTCAGTCACATTTTGACGAATAGAAAGGGGGGGAGGCAGATGAGTCTGCTAAAGAAAAAATGGGTGCTGCTGCTGTTGATATGGGCAGCGGGCCTTACGATTTGGCAATTGCTTTCTAACGTGTACGGTCCGGAAATTTTACCGGGACCCGTCTATACCGCTAAGGGCGGGGCAGAGCTGCTGGAGGACGGCTCGCTTATCAAATATATCGGAATCAGCTCCTATCGGGTTTTGATGGGCTGGACGCTGGGAAGCATTCTCGCTATTCCGGTCGGCATGATTATTGGTAAGGTGAGCATCGTTCGTACATTTGCAGAGCCCTTCCTTAATTTTATCCGTTTCATCCCGCCGATTGCTTTCATTACCTTATTTCTTGTATGGTTCGGGATCGGGGAAACGTCAAAAATAGCCTTGATTATGTACGCCACCTTCTTCATAGTTGTGCTTAATACACTGACAGGCGTGTTATCAGTAGAGGAGGATAAAATTCGCTCTGCGCGCAGTATGGGAGCATCGGAATGGCAAATTGTCATTCATGTCATCGTTCCTGCGACAGTGCCTTTTATGTTCACTGGCGTACGGCTTGCCATGGGTACTTCTTATATGGCGATCATTGGCGCAGAAATGATTGCATCAAACGAAGGCATTGGTTATCTAATCTGGAATTCGCGATTGTTCTTTCGGACCGACTGGATCTTCGTAGGTCTTATTTCCCTTGGCTTGATGGGTTTTCTTACGGATCGGGCAGTCGGGTTGCTGGGTCGCAAGCTGTTATTTCGCTACGGCGTTGTTAGCACAACTTCTCTCAAAAGATAATGATGCATGAAAGCCATTGGGTGGACCAAGAGGTCTATTGCCTGAATGTTGGCGAAGGAACGGGTATCAATGGAAATGAGAAGCAGGCCTTGTTGGGCGTGCTTCCCATTATTTCTAAAAATGGCCTGATGGATATTGTATTAATATACATCGCGTGCATATCGCTTGGATTGCAGCATCTCATTCACATACGCTTTGGCTTCGTCGGCGCTCATGCCGCCGTGCTCCTGGATGATCTTCTTTAAGGTGGAGTCAACCTCTTTTGCCATTCTGCTAGCATCCCCGCAAATAAAGAAGTAGGCGCCTTCCTTGAGCCACTCCCACATTTCCGCTCCATGTTCCAGCATGCGGGTCTGGACATAAATTTTTTGTTTCTGGTCCCGGGAAAAGGCGGTATCCAACCGTTGGAGGAAGCCTTCTTTTTGCATAGCCTCCAGCTCGTCTTTGAAGTAAAAATCATATTCGGCCCGTTGCTCGCCAAAGATAAGCCAATTTTTCCCTTTCGCCCCCATAGCCTGGCGATCTTGAAGGAAGCCGCGGAATGGTCCTACGCCAGTGCCGGGACCGACCATAATCATCGGCGTATCCGGATCTGCCGGCGGGCGGAAGTGTGCGGATTTTTGGACAAATATTGGTATTTCCGTATCGGGCTTCACCTGATCGGCGAGAAACGCGGAACAGACGCCCTTCCTGGATTGGCCGTTATGTGAATACCGTACGGTCGAGACGGTGATGTGAACCTCTTCCGGATTTGCTTTGGGACTGGATGAAATAGAATACAGCCGCGGCTGTAACGGTTTGAGTATTTTGACGAAATCCTCAGCGCTGACCGTCAGCGGGAATTCATGCAGAAGATCGGCAAGCTGGCGCCCCCAGAGCCATTTTTTTAGCTGCGATTCATTTTCTTTTTTCAACAGATTTTCGAGTACCTCGCTGTTTGAGCGCTCTTTAAAGAACAGTAGAACCGGCGGTGTTATACGGGCAATCTCTAAGTGCCGGAGCAATGCTTCGGCGAGTGTCATCTCTCCGCGGTCTTTTATGGTTACGGGCGCTGACGGATTTAGCTTGGCTGCCGTCAAAATCTCTTCGACGAGATCCGGGCAGTTGGTCGGCCATACACCCAGAGCATCTCCGGCTTCATATTCAAGTCCGCTGTCTTTGAGATCGAACATATGATGGCGCGTCTCCTTCTCGGAGTTCTCATGGCTGAGCAGCCGGCTGGAATTGACTCGCGTGAGGAGCGGCTGCTCGCGGGTATATTCCTTTTTTACCGCAGTCTCGGCTGCGGCTGCCGTTTCTGCTGTTTGGCTTGCTGCAGTCAATGCTTGATCAATGGTGTTGATCCACGCATCAACCTGCTCTTGGAAGTCAGTATCGCAATCGACGCGGTCTATTAACCGCTGCGCGCCAAGCTGCTCCAGCCTGGCGTCAACCTTACGTCCGAATCCGCAAAAAAGATCGTAATTGGAGTCGCCGAACGCAAGTACAGAATAGTGAAGATTGGGCAAACGCGGCGCGCTGTCCGCTTCGAGGGCCTGCCAGAAGCTTTCGCCGTTATCCGGCGGGTCGCCTGCTCCGAATGTGCTGGCTACGACTAAGACAAAACGGTCCGCCGACAGATCGGCTGCAGAATATGCGTTCATACTGGCAAGCCGGACGTCATATCCGGAGTCCTGCAATTTCTTCATACAATCGCTGGCTGCGCCTTCCGCGTTTCCGGTTTGCGAAGCCCAAATGATGGTCACGGCTTGCTTGCTCTCTTTCTCCGGCTCTGCGGAGGCTGCAATAGACACCTCCGATTCAGTTGTCGCAGCCGGCAGTGCTTGCGCAGGCCTGAAGCCTGCGTCGGGAAGATACGTACGGGAGAACAAACCGGCCAGCACCCCGTCCAGCCAGAAACGTTTGACAGGCTCGAGCGGCGCTGTAGGAGGCAGGACTGGAATGCCGGGAGTCGTTCGCGATTCCTCGGTGCGAAGACTGGTTATGAAGCCGGCGAGATAAATTTTTTCGTGAGTTTCCAGTGTCATCGCGGATGATGGCTGAATGCCTAGCATATTTGCGAGCGTATCGATTTGTGCCATATACACTTCCTCCTTTTGGTGGGCAAATGTTTCGTTTGTATGAGAAGCGGATTGGATCCCTTCGCCTTGCGGCGCGGACGTTTCCGCATTGGATGTCTCTGCAGCACGGACTAGCGAAACCGCGCAATATTTAAATTCGGGCTGAAACGATATCGGATCAATCGCATCGTTGGTAACGGCATTGATTGCCAGGTTTTTGCCGAACACATCATTCCAATGAAAGGGGGCAAAGCAGTTTCCGGGTCTGACCCTGTCTGTTACGACTGCCGGCAGAATAGCCAGGCCGCGTCTCGAACGGATTTCAATTTGGTCTTGGTCGGCTATGCCCATCACCTGTGCGTCTTCGGGGTGAATTTCAATAAAGGGACCCGGGTTTAGTTTGTTCAGCTTCGGAATCTTTCCGGTCTTGGTCATGGTATGCCATTGATGCTGCAAACGGCCGGTGTTCAACACAAAAGGAAATTCTTTGTCCGGCATTTCCGCAGGCGGTAAATACGGGCGGGCAAGAAAGATGCCCTTACCGCTTTCAGTAGGGAATGCGATACGCGGGCGGCTGCCGTCTTCGTTCTCCTTCAGCTTCTGATTGACCCCGTCGTTCAAATAGCGGATTGGATTCCGGTCACCCGTGCTCTCCGGAGCGCAGGGCCATTGCATGGGCGTCTCGCGAAGCCGTTCGTAGGAAGCGCCGCGGATGTTGTAGCCGGTCTTCGGATTAGCCGCCAGTTGGATTTCGCGATAGACATCTTCGGAAGAGTTGTAGGTAAAAGCGTCAGCGAAGCCCATTTCGCAGGCGATTCGCGCGATAATTTGCCAATCGGGCAGCGCTTCTCCGGGCGGTTCGACCGCTTTCTGCATCAATGTCAGATTCCGTTCCGAATTGATCATAACGCCCTCAGCCTCTGACCATAAAGCGCCTGGAAGCATAATATCCGCATAATGATTGGTTATCGTATCGAAGAACGCATCCTGTGTAATGACTAATTCGGCTGCTTGCAAGCCTGCGATAACGTTTTTACGATTGGGAACGGTGGCAACCGGGTTGGTGCAAATGATCCAGCACGCTTTGATCTTCCCGGCCTGCATATCTTGGAACATGGATACGGTGCCCGTACCCACTTCGGTTCTGAGTGTGCCTCGCGGTACGTTCCACATGTCTTCCATGAAATGGCGTTCGGCTTCAACGAGTACGGAGCGCTGGCCTGGCAGGCCGGGTCCCATGTAGCCCATCTCCCGGCCTCCCATCGCATTCGGCTGGCCTGTTAGTGAGAAAGGGCCGCTGCCGGGGTGGCATATTTTCCCTGTAGCCAGATGCAGGTTGCAGATCGCATTGGTGTGCCAGGTGCCGTGCGTGCTCTGGTTGAGACCCATCGTCCAGCAGCTCATCCATTCGGGCGATTCGCCGATCCATTGTGCCGCTTTCCGGATATCCGCTTCGGGGATACCGGTTATTTCGGCTACCTTATCCGGTGGATACTCTTCGAGGAAGTCAGGCATGTTTTCCCAGCCGGCCGTGAATTCGGCGATGAAGCCGGGATCGGTATGGCCGTTTTTGACAAGCAGATGCAAGAGACCGTTAAGGAGCGCGAGATCTGTACCGGGATTGATTTGCATGTAGAGAGTTGCTTTATCCGCGGTAGCGTTGCGGCGCGGATCGACGACAATCAGTTTGGCTCCTGCTTTTACCCGGTCCATGGCCCGTAGGAAGAGGATCGGATGACAGTCGGCCATATTGGCTCCGATGACGAAGAATAAGTCGGTGCAATCCATATCCTTATAAGAACCGGGAGGGCCGTCCGCTCCGAGCGACAGCTTGTAGCCGCTGCCGGCGCTCGCCATGCACAAGCGTGAATTGGATTCAATATTGTTGGTTTTAACGAAACCTTTGGACAGTTTGTTGATGAGATACTGCGCTTCCAGCGACATTTGGCCGGATACATAGAAGGAGAGGGAGTCGGGACCGTATTGATCAAGAATTGCGCGAAGCCGTCTTGCGGTATCGCTGATTGCTTCATCCATTTTGATTTGTACTGGTGAGTCATTTCGGGTTGGACGTTTATATGCGTATTCCATCCGCCCTGATTCGGCTATTGCTTCCGAACAGGAATTGCCTTTGGTGCACAGCCTTCCGAAATTGGTGGGGTGCTCTTTATCGCCTGTTACTTTCACAACACGGTTGCCGGACACTTCGAGCACAATTCCGCAGCCGACACCGCAATAAGGGCAGACGCTTTTCACTTTTTTGTTTGACATGATGGTTCACCCACACTAACGTGCATAGCACTAAGAATTTTGTTGATCCAAATCTAAATATAACTAGTTATGTTCATTTATGCTCAATATATATCGTACTACGATGGAAGTCAATACAATATGTTATGTTATCTAACATTAAAATGATGGAATTGCATTTTCATGGACAATGTGTGAGAAATGATGACGCATTCATAGTTTGCGCATGTGTTGTCGTTGGAATTGTGCCCTGTTAGCGGATGCTGTACACTGGAGGTATTCTGTTTATAGTAAGGAGCTGGAGGTATGCGTGAGGGGCCGTTGTCTAAAAATGTGTACGAACAGCTTGCTCTATTCCGATATCGGATCCGCAAATTCATCCGGTTCAGTGAGGAAGCGGCGAGAGAAAAAGGACTTACTCCTCAATACCACCAGCTTATGCTGTCTATTATGGGGTTCCCGGATCGGGAGTATGCGACGCCGAAAGAGCTCGCTGAACGTCTGCAAATTACACGTCATGCTTGCGTGGAACTTATTAAGCGCTGAGAAGAGCTGGGGTTGGTACAGCGATTCCCGAATCCGGAGGACGGGCGCAGTATTTTCATACGCCTTACCGAATATGGATATGGAATTTTGGAGGATTTATCGGGCATACATATGGATGAATTATCGAGAGCGGGCTTGCTGGAATTTCAAAATGACGGTATCGTACGGAATAACGGGGAAAACGGAGAATGAAAAATACGTGCTGTATAGGGGCTGCTTCAATTGTGAAGCGGCTTTTTTTGTGTTTAATCATGAGGTGCAGATTCATTTCCAGGTTTTTGTGTCAGGGAAAGTAACATGAACGTATTGACTTTATCGTAGAACGATATATATTAAAGTATAAATGATTATAAATAGATATAATTAGTTACTGGGGGTGGTCGAGGGGCTGGAACGGTACAATTTCGATTCAACCCCGTTATGCAAGTATGGTTGGTCTTAAACTGAACGGATTTGACCGTTTAGGTCTCGTACAAAATTTCGCCTGTACGAGAAAGATCATAACCGGCGATGGCTTGAAGCTCTTGTTTGAAATCCTTCGATTGCAGGATGAGCAATAACGCGTTAATCCACGATTGATTTTCGGCATTTTTGATCATAACAAGGTCATAGCGTTCTTGAATCAATGAGATGAACTCGATTTGATCGACAATTGAGGCAGTCTTCTCAATTCCAACGCCGACATCGGCCTCTCCAGAGGCCACCTTGGCTGCGACGGACAAGTGATTGGTCTGTATATGGTGATAACCGTTAAGCTGATCGGTCTTTATCCCGTGAAGGCGCAGCTGTTCATCGAGCAGGACGCGGGCGCCCGAGCCTTTCTCGCGATTGACAAGGCGTAAGCCTGGACGGCTTAAATCGGACCAGTTTTTAATGTTGTGCGGATTTCCTTTTGCAACATAGATTCCGGCATTTCTGGACAGGAGATTGACGACTAGATACGAGAAGCCGACCAGAAGCTTGCGGATATAAGGAAGGTTGTACTCTCCTGTGTCGCCGTCCAAAAGATGGGCGCTGACAATGTCCGATTCACCGTTGTACATGCTGATCAAGCTGTCGAGACTGCCTACATAGGAGCGCAGCGGTCTTAAGCCCGTCGTTTTTTTCTCCAAGTGTTTGGCTAATATGTCGAGACTCATATCCTGCCCGGTTAAGACAAGGTGGCGTGTGCTATGGCCAACCATGGAGGGTGGCGGGGATGTGTATGTTTGCGGTTCTTGCTGGACCTGAGTGTGGGTCCCTTTGCTTTTAAGTTTATAGGCTTCCAGATCAGAGGCGTCTACCCGCATTTGTTTGCCTACACGGTACGAGGTCAGCTCGCCTTTTTTGATCAAATCGTAGACTGTAAGTTTGGAAATCTTCAATAGTTTCGAAATTTCTTCTGCTGTATAAGATATTTCTTGAGACATCGTCTACCTCCTTGTGTAAGGGTTGCTCCAAAACAAACTCATTATCATGATATTGTAGCATAACTTAGGGAGTTAAGCGCTAGCGCAGGCTGGATTTCAGTTTACATTTCCTATGGAATATAAGTATAATTAACGCTGGATATATTAAAACGATACGAAATAGAGATTTGGAGGAAGTAGAATGTTAAGAATAATTAAAAGCAGTATGATGCTGTCTGTAATTGTAATATTGTCGCTTTTATTGGGTGCGTGCGGTTCAGGTTCGGGTTCGCAAACGGCAACCCCTACACAATCTCCGGCTGCGATTCAAGCGAGTGAGTCTCCAGCTGAAACAGTCGAGCTGACCATCTCGGCGGCTGCGAGTTTGACAGACGCATTGAATGAGATTAAGACGATATATGAAACGAAGCATACCGGCATTAAGCTGGTTTTTAACTTTGGCGCTTCGGGAGCGCTGCAGCAGCAAATCGAGCAGGGCGCCCCTGCGGATTTATTTTTGTCGGCATCGGCCAAAAATATGAAAGCTTTGGTTGATAAACAACTGATCGATTCCGCACAGCAGCATAATTTATTGTCAAATGAGCTGGTTGTCGTTGTGCCGTCGGACGGCAAAATGAGCTTTGGCAGCGAGCAGGATTTGAAAAAAGATGATGCGAAAAAAATCGCTATCGGTATCCCGGAGAGCGTTCCTGCCGGTAAGTATGCCCAAGAAGCGTTAACCAACGCTAATTTGTGGGATACACTGCAAGCTAAAATCGTGCAGGCCAAAGATGTAAGGCAGGTGCTGCAATTCACAGAGACAGGCAATGTGGACGCGGGGTTTGTGTACAAAACCGATGCAATAGCTTCTGATAAAGTGAAGGTCGCGTTCGCCGTAGATCCGAACAGCTATTCGCCGATTAATTATCCGGTAGGTATCGTGAAAGCAACCAAGCATGCTAAAGAAGCGGAAGAGCTGTATGATTTTCTTCAAACGAATGAAGCGTTAGACGTATTTGTGAAATACGGATTTAAAATTCCGAAATGATTTTATTAAGGATAGATTGGTCTGAATTATGGCCTCCTATAGGATTGTCGCTTCAAGTCACTTTTTTGGCGAGCGTGCTGACGGCTGCCATAGGGATTGCGGCAGCTTGGTGGATGTCGCGAAAAAAATTCAGAGGGAAGATCGTCCTTGAAACGATATTCATGCTGCCTATGGTGCTTCCGCCTACGGTTGTCGGTTTTTTGCTGTTGGTGATATTAGGCAGAAGGAGTGCGGTAGGCCGATTTTTTGAGTGGTTGTTGGCAGCGCCCATTATATTTTCGTGGTGGGCTGCGGTTATTGCTGCGATCGTTGTCGCTTTTCCGCTTGTTTACCAAGCGATGAAAGTCGGCTTCGACTCTGTAGACCGGGACCTGGAAGAAGCAGCAAGGTCGATTGGGGCAAGCGAGTGGCAGGTTTTCCGGTTCATCACCTTCCCTCTTGCATCGCGATCGGTACTGTCGGGCTATATTCTCGGATTTGCCCGCGGATTAGGTGAATTTGGAGCAACGCTTATGATTGCCGGGAATATTCCAGGAAGAACGCAGACGATTCCTACCGCTATCTACGTAGCAGTGGATTCAGGCAATTTGACTATGGCATGGGCATGGACGGTTTGTACAATCGTGATCTCCTTTTTTATGCTGCTGTTAACGGGCAGGTTAAAACGATGAGTATTTATTGATTTTTTATAAAATGCCATATGGATGGAATAGACACGGCCTTTGAGGCGCGTGTCTATTCCATGTTGCAGAAAGCTGCCCGCTAACAATGAAAGCCACATTTCCAAAAATTGTGTTAATATATGTTTACGACGGAATGGCTTAGGAGGATGAGATGGCTCTGTTCTTAACGGTATTGTTAATTGCAGCAATTGTATTTATTGCAGTGAGCGCAATCATGAAATCGAAGGGTAATGGTCGTAACGGTTATTCAGGAGGAACGGGCAGAGGCTCCGCTGGCCGGACGAATGTATTTGCGGCTTGGCCGAATGCGGAGCTGCCGTCAGTGCTCGGCGTACCATTCGGACACCCCGCAAGACCGGCGGCAGAGCGCCTCGAGTCTGCGCTTGGCTTAGACTTTGAGAGCCGCGTCAAGGACCGGGTATTAAAGGAATATCCGAGGATAAAGGATAAAGAATGGGATTGGACTTGGTTTGAGCTTAAGCGGTATTTTCTGATGTGCGGCATCATGCGCAGCGTTCCAATGTACAGCAGACAGGTGGATGCGGTATGGCATGAGATGCTTATGTTCACAAGGGAGTATGAGCAGTTCTGTTCGCGCTTTTGCGGTGAAATGATTCACCATGCGCCTCATGCGCCCGGCGTTTCGCCTCATCCGGGAGAGCGGGCCTTGTTCGATTGGGTGTATGGCGAGCTGTTCGGTCAGGCGCCGGCAAGCGGCAGAATATGGGGCGCTTTCTATCGGACGCGAATGCCGGAGCAAAAGCTGGAGGAGCTTGCAGAGTGGAACGCGGATAAGCTGCGCGAGCAATGGTTTAATGTCAAAGCAGCGGCGCGATATGCCGATTTGCACGCATCGGTCAACTATTTGATCGATCGGGCAAAGTCGCAGCTTTCGGCAGCCCGGAACGGTGAATCGCCTGACAGAAGAGAAGCTGGCTCCGCAAGCGGCTATGGTTATGATCCTGCGCTTGGAGCAACCGGCCTGTTGTCGGGGCTGCTCATTTACCACTCCATATCGCATCCTACCGATTTTGCAAAGCAGATGGATCAAGAACAAAACGAGGATGAACGCAAAGCGAACGGCAGCGGCGATTCCACTTATGCCTGCAGCGGGTCCTCTGATGACGGGAGAGGCCATTCAGACGGCGGCTCTGGCGGCGATTCTTCCTGCGGCAGCGGCGGAGGGGACGGCGGCGGGTCATCTTGCGGCTCTTCCTGCGGCGGAGGCGGCTGCGGCAGCAGTTAAGTGCAAAGGTCCTTCCGTGTGGGTGTGGGTACCGGTATTTATGCAGGCTGCCGCAAAAACTCAAGATGCAACCGTTAGTTTACAATGCTATAATATACGGGATTGTGTCAGGGCCTACAACAACAAACGGGAGGAATACCGCTCAATGAGCAAATTAATCATTTGCGACCATCCGTTAATTCAGCATAAGCTGACTTTTATTCGGAATAAAGAGACGAATACAAAAGATTTTCGGGAATTGGTTGACGAAGTTGCTACATTAATGTCATACGAGCTTACGAGAGAAATACCGCTTGATACGATCAAGGTGCAAACGCCAGTCGCTGAGACGGATGCTAAGGTTGTATCCGGTAGAATGCTCGGTCTTGTGCCTATTCTGCGTGCCGGACTTGGTATGGTGGACGGCATATTAAAGCTGATGCCATCCGCGAAGGTAGGTCATATCGGCCTTGCGCGCGATCACGAGACGCTTCAGCCGAAGGAATATTATATCAATTTGCCGACGGATGCCCCGAATCGTCTGCTCATCGTCATTGATCCGATGCTTGCAACGGGAGGTTCGGCTATCGCAGCCATTACTTCACTGAAGAACCGTAACTGCGACCAAATTAAATTAATGTGCCTTATAGCTGCTCCGGAAGGCGTAAAGGCGGTACAGGAAGCTCATCCTGATGTCGATATTTATATCGCGGCCTTGGATGAGTGTCTGAACGAGAAGGGCTATATCGTCCCGGGTCTGGGCGATGCTGGAGACCGCATGTTCGGTACGAACTAACGCTGAGCAGCATGAAATTATAATAGGAGTGAAAGCTTTTGTCTAAACTGAAGGTAATGACTATTTTTGGAACGCGTCCTGAGGCAGTCAAGATGGCGCCGCTCGTGCTTGAGCTGCAGAAGCGCGAAGACGAGATCGAATCGATTGTATGTGTAACGGCGCAGCACCGCCAAATGCTGGACCAGGTGCTTGATTTTTTTGAGATCCACCCGAACTACGATTTGAATGTTATGAAGGATCGTCAGACGTTAACCGAGACGACTGTACGCGTTTTGGAAGGGCTCGATCCTGTTCTAACGCAAGCGAAGCCCGATATCGTACTCGTACACGGCGACACGCAAACGACGTTTCTTGCGAGCTACGCGGCGTTCCTGAAGCAAATTCAGGTCGGTCACGTGGAGGCGGGGCTTCGTACTTGGAACAAGCTTTCTCCGTATCCGGAGGAAATGAATCGGCAGCTTGCCGGCGTGCTCTCTGATGTGCACTTTGCACCGACGGAATGGTCGGCTAACAATTTGCGCAAGGAGAATAAGTCGGATGCAGCTATTTATGTGACCGGAAACACCGCCACTGACGTATTTCAATATACGGTGGACGAGTCGTTCTCGCATCCCGTCATCGATTGGGCGAAGGGAAAACGGATGATTCTCATGACAGCTCACCGCAGGGAAGCGCTCGGCGAGCCGCATCGGAATATTTTCCGTGCTGTAAAGCGGATCGCCGACGAGCATGAGGATGTTGTCATCGTGTACGCGGTGCATCCGAATCCGGCCGTAAGAGAGCCGGCGAATGAAATTTTAGGCGATCATCCGCGCATTCGCTTGATCGATCCGCTCGACGTATTTGAGTTCCACAATTTCTACCCGCACGCTTATATGATTATGACGGATTCCGGCGGATTGCAGGAGGAGGCTCCTTCATTCGGCGTACCGACGCTGGTGCTTCGCGATACGACTGAGCGTCCGGAGGGCATCGAGGCAGGAACGCTGGAGCTTGTGGGCACGGATGAGGAGCTGGTGTACAGCCGGGCGCATGCGCTGCTAACGGATTCCCAGCTGTACGGGCGCATGAGTCAAGCCGCAAATCCGTATGGTGACGGACACGCTTCCGAGCGAATTGTAGACGCGATTTTACATCATTTTGGCAGGTTAAAGCAGCGTCCTGATTCGTTCACACAAAGTTCATAGTTTTGAAATGACGAAATGCTAGCCGCCCAATATACAGCATACAGTAGTACTGTACGGTTTTGAACGCTAAGAATCCTTTATTTATAGGGGTTTTCGAGCTTTCGTTCACTAAATGTTTGAATTTAAATCAATTGACAAAACTTGAAGCGCTTCGATAAAATAAATGAGAGTTTTGGAGTGATTCCCTATGGATCGATCCAATAAACAACCATCCGAGGAAAATCGGAAATCAAGTGAAAGTAGCTTTGGAGATGATCCTTGGCGAGCTATGGGATTGGTCGGCGCCGTTGGAGTCGATCTAGCCGTATGTCTGGGAGTAGGCTACTGGCTTGGCAATAAAGCTGATAAAGTAAGCGGTACCGAATACTACTCCATCATCGGATTAGTTGCGGGACTTGCGGTCGGCGTTATTACGATTTATTTCCTGATTCGGACATTTGTGGGGGGCAAAACGAAATAATGGACGATTTGTCGGCCCACGTGAAAGCCGTAACAAGATTAACCTTCTTTTTTTTGTCCGTGTGCTGCCTGGCCTGGGTTTTCCTTCCTGCTTATGAAAGCTGGTGGGGCGGGCTCATGATCGGCGGTGCGGCCAGTCTGCTGAATGCCCGTCATTTAGCATGGAAGGTTACGCGGATTGGGGCGAATGCCGCTGCTCACACAAACCGGAGAGCGAATCTCGGATTTTTTACACGGGCATGTATTGCGCTTCTTGCAGTAGTCATTGCGATAAAAACTTACACGTTTCAACTTCCTGCGACAGTTGCTGGATTATTTGTTGCGCAATTGGCAACACTCATACTGGGTTTTTTGTCCAAGCGGAAGTTGATGGCGACCAATTCTACCGACGAAAGGGGTGAAAACAACTAATGGATCATATTTTTCCAACGGTTCATTTAGCTGGCATTAAGTTCGATTTGGCTGCCATCTACATGATCATCATCACTAGCGTTATCGTATTCGTATTGGCGCGGTTGGCCGTAAGAAACTTATCCGTCACCAACCCTACGAAGATGCAAAACTTCATGGAGTGGGTCATCGAATTCGTTATCGGCATTATCGGAACTTCGATGGATCTCAAAAAAGGCCGTCCATATCTGATTTTAGGAATCACCTTGATTATGTACATTTTTGTAGGCGATATGCTCGGCTTGCCGCTCGGTATCGTTACTGAAGTACATCATGGCGCATCCGTTTTCGGCATGGAGCTTGATTTGAAAGGTGCAGAGGAAGGTCACGTGGCATGGTGGAAATCGCCGACTGCGGATGTAGCGGTCACGGGCGCACTGACTGTAATCGTTATCCTGCTGACTCATATTGAGGGTCTTCGCCTAAATAGGAAACACTACTTAAAGCATTACATCGAACCGCACTGGGGATTTTTGCCGCTCGCTCTGATTAAGGAAGTGTCGAAACCGTTGTCGCTTGCACTGCGTCTCTACGGTAACATTTTCGCGGGCGAAGTGATGATTTCCGTCATCTTGGGAATGGGCGTTTTTGGACTTCCTGCGCTCGTTGTATGGCAAGGCTTCAGTATGTTTATCGGTGCTATCCAGGCATTCGTATTCTGTATGCTGACGATGGTATACATGTCGCAATCGATTGTGCATGAAGAGCATGGAGAGCATTAATAGGGCTTCAAACCAGAGGATAACGACTAAAAGTCCGGACCGACGGTCAATATAAAACAAAATTTTTTCAAAAAGTTGAGGAGGATTTTTCTAATGGGAGCATTGGCATTAGTTGCAGCAGCAATTGTTTTTGGTTTGGGCGCATTGGGCGCTGGTATTGGTAACGGTCTGATCGTAGGCCGTACGGTTGAAGGTATTTCCCGTCAACCTGAGCTTCGCGGTACGCTTCAAACGACTATGTTCATCGGGGTAGCGCTAGTAGAAGCACTTCCGGTTATCACGCTCGTATTGGCGTTCATTTTCTTGGGCCGCGCTTAATATTAAGCAATCACACATGGCGGGGAGAGTGGGTTTACCTCCGCGCCTTCCTTTTTGTTCAGTCCCCCGGGCTGGCAAGTTATACGCACCATGAGTTTGGTTTAAATCGTGTTAAGCTATGGAAAGGAGTGACGTTTTTTGGAAATCGTATGGTCGACGTTTATCATCCAGCTGGTTGCGTTTCTGATTCTTCTGTTCTTGCTTAAGCGCTACGCGTTTGGACCTTTGCTAAGCATTATGGAACAACGCAAGCAATTCGTTGCGGACCAGATCAATAATGCGGAAGCAAGCCGTCAGCAAGCTGAGCAGCAGTTGGAGCAGCAGAAACAAGCACTTCAGGAAGCTCGTAAAGAAGCTTATGACATCATCGAGCAAGCGAAGGCTACCAGCTCGAAACAAGCAGAAGATATTATTCAGGTTGCAAAATCCGAGTCGAGTCGTCTGAAGGACGAAGCGGTTAAAGATATCGAGAGCGAGAAAAACAAAGCGGTTGCTGCTCTTCGCGAAGAGGTTGGCGGCATCTCTGTTAAAATTGCTTCGAAAATTATCGAGCAGCAAGTTGATGAGAAGTCCCAGGAAAAGCTGGTTGACCAATACCTGAAAGAGGTAGGAAGCAAATGAGCCGGGATACCGTTGTAGCGAAGCGCTACGCTAAAGCACTGTTTGAGCTTGCGCAGGAGCAAAGCATCGTTTCACAAGTGGGTGAGCAGCTGAAGCTTGTGGTTGATACTTTGGGGAAAGAGCCGGAAGCTTCTAAATTTCTGGAACTTCCAAGTATCGATCCAGCGAAAAAGATTGCCGTGTTCAAAGGATCGTTCGGCGATCAGATATCTGCGCTGCTGCTTCACACGCTTGAACTTCTTATTATCCGCGGACGCCAAGACCTCATTGCAGATGTGTACAAGGCGTATACCAAAGTTGCCGGAGAATCGCTCGGTCAAGCTCATGCGACGGTATATACAGCTAAGACACTAACGGGTGCAGAGCTATCTGAAGTGGAAACCATCTTCGGCAAGTTGAGCGGCAAGAAAATCGTTGCTGAGCAAATTGTTGATTCATCTTTACTCGGCGGCGTACAAGTACGCATCGGCGACCGCCTTTATGACGGCAGCTTGTCTGGCAAGCTGGAGCGTTTACAAAAATCGTTTAAAATCTAATGCACTGTAGATAGGGGTGAACGAATTGAGTATCAGACCTGATGAAATCAGCACGCTGATTAAACAACAGATCGAACAATATAAATCCGAAATTCAAGTCGTAGACGTCGGCACCGTAATCAATGTCGGTGACGGTATCGCCCGCGTACACGGTTTAGAAAATGCGATGCAGGGCGAACTGCTCGAATTCTCTAACGGTGTTGTCGGTATGGCTTTGAACTTGGAAGAAAGCAACGTCGGTGTCGTTATCCTTGGACCATACACGGATATTCGTGAAGGCGATCAAGTAAAACGTACAGGCCGTATCATGGAAGTACCTGTAGGCGAAGAGCTGCTTGGCCGCGTTGTTAACCCGCTTGGCCAGCCGCTTGACGGCAAAGGACCAATCAACACAACTCAATTCCGTGCGATTGAATCTCAAGCACCTGGCGTAATCGACCGTAAATCGGTTCATGAGCCAATGCAAACGGGAATTAAAGCAATCGACGCGATGGTACCGGTAGGCCGCGGACAACGTGAGCTTATCATCGGTGACCGTCAAACGGGTAAAACAGCGATTGCTATCGACGCAATCATCAACCAAAAAGGCAACGGCGTAAAATGTATTTACGTTGCAGTTGGTCAAAAACAATCCACTGTTGCGAACGTTGTAGAAACGCTTCGCCGCCACGGTGCGCTTGATTACACAATCGTTGTAACTGCTGGCGCATCTGAGCCGGCTCCATTGCTCTTCCTGGCTCCTTATGCCGGCTGCACAATGGGCGAGTACTTCATGTACAAAGGCGAGCACGTTCTGGTTATCTATGATGACTTGTCGAAACAAGCAGCAGCTTACCGTGAGCTTTCACTCTTGCTTCGCCGTCCACCGGGTCGTGAAGCATACCCAGGTGACGTATTCTACCTGCACTCCCGTTTGCTCGAGCGCGCTGCTAAGCTAAGCGATGCTAGAGGCGGCGGTTCAATGACGGCATTGCCATTCATTGAGACGCAAGCATCCGACGTATCGGCATACATTCCTACGAATGTTATCTCGATCACAGACGGTCAAATTTTCCTTGAAGCAGATCTCTTCTATTCGGGTCAACGTCCAGCGGTTAACGTTGGTATCTCCGTATCCCGTGTAGGTGGTTCCGCTCAAATTAAAGCGATGAAGAAGGTAGCCGGTACACTCCGTCTGGATCTTGCGGCTTACCGTGAGCTTCAAGCGTTCTCGCAATTCGGCTCTGACCTCGACAAATCGACGCTGGCCCGCCTTAACCGCGGTGCGCGCACGATGGAAATTCTTAAACAAGACGTTAACCAGCCGATGCCGGTTGAGAAACAAGTTATCTCGATCTACTCTGCGGTTAAAGGTCACTTGGATGAAATTCCGGTTTCGGATATCCTTCGCTTTGAGAAAGAGTTCCACGCGTACCTGGATTCGAACAGCCCTGAAATCGGCCAATCGATCCGTGATACGAAGGACATCACTGCTGATAACGAGAAAGCTCTCGTTGAGGCAATCAATAAATTTAAGAAAAGCTTCGCCGTATCGGCATAAACAAGCGTAAACAGCTTTCGCCGCTTCGGTGGCGAAGCTTGTGTTTCGCGGAGAAATATAAGGATCGTATGCGGGTGAAACCTATCCGGTCTTATATTTCAATATATGCCTAAGCCCGTTCATGTTGTCCGGGCTTAGGCTACTTACTCCACCAACACCAGGCTTTGGAGCAGGTCCAAAGCAACAAAGGCGGGTGAAACCAAATGGCAAAAGGTATGCGCGATATTAAACGCGAGATCAAGAGTAAACAAAATACGAAGCAGATCACAAAAGCGATGGAGATGGTTGCCGCTTCCCGCTTAAGAAAAGCGCAGGAAGCAGCTCAAGCATCGCGTCCATACGCTGAGAAGCTGAAGGAAGTTGTAGCAAGCATCGCAGCAGGCACAAAGGGTGTGAAGCATCCGATGTTGGAATCGCGTCCGGTTAAGAAGACGGGTTATCTCGTTATTACTTCCGATCGCGGTCTTGCAGGCGGCTACAACGCGAACATTCTTCGTAAAGTAACGCAAACGATTCGTGAAAAGCATCAGTCAAATGATGATTACGTGCTGTTCGTTATCGGACGGAAGGGTCGCGATTATTTCCGCCGCCGTAACATGCCGATCGTTGAGGAAGTGACTGGCTTGCCGGATGCTCCGTCATTCGCTGACATTAAATCGGTTGCTTATTCTGCGGTTAAGAAGTTCTCTGAAGGCGCTTATGATGAGCTTTACTTGTACTACAACGAATTCGTTAATGCGATTACTCAAGTTCCGACAGCATTACGTTTATTGCCGCTTGAAGAAGTGGGCGGAAACGCATCTGTCACATCGTACGAATACGAGCCATCACCGGAGGGCGTGCTTGAAGTACTGCTGCCTAAATATGCGGAAACGCTCATTTACAGCGCGGTTCTAGACGGCAAAGCAAGTGAGTTCGGGGCACGTATGACTGCCATGGGAAGCGCAACGAAAAATGCAACGAAAATCATCAACCAATTGACGCTCACTTACAATAGAGCGCGTCAAGCGGCGATTACGCAAGAAATATCCGAAATCGTTGCGGGGGCAAACGCCCAATCGTAACCTATAGCTGTAAGAGCCGGGCGCTTGTCATAAGCTGACCCGCTTGCAGTAACAAGAAGGAACCAGGAGGGAAAACCATGAAAAAAGGACATGTTGTATCCGTCATGGGTCCGGTCGTAGACTTAGAGTTCGAACGCGGCAATTTGCCGGAAATTTTGAACGCTGTCAAAATCGAGCAAAAGGGCGAAGCAGGCGGCATTGATATTAACTTGACGCTTGAAGTAGCCGTTCACCTCGGTGACAATAAGGTACGTGCCGTAGCTATGAGTACGACAGACGGTCTTGTACGCGGTATGATCGCTGTAGATACAGGCGCACCAATTACTATTCCGGTTGGAGCTCCAACGCTCGGCCGTGTATTTAACGTACTTGGAGAGCCGATCGACGAAGCTGGCGATGCCACTTCGACAATTAATCTTCCGATTCACCGTGCAGCACCTGCTTTCGATCAATTATCCACGCAAGCGGAAATTCTTGAAACAGGCATTAAAGTAATCGACCTTCTCGCTCCATACGCAAAAGGCGGTAAAATCGGCCTCTTCGGCGGCGCGGGCGTAGGTAAAACGGTTACGATTCAAGAGCTTATTAACAACATCGCACAAGAGCACGGCGGTATTTCCGTATTCGCAGGTGTTGGTGAGCGTACTCGTGAAGGTAATGACCTTTACCACGAGATGAAAGACTCCGGCGTACTTAGCAAAACTGCGATGGTATTCGGACAAATGAATGAGCCGCCAGGCGCACGTCAACGCGTTGCTTTGACGGGTCTGACAATGGCTGAATATTTCCGTGATGAAGAAGGCAAAGACGTACTATTGTTCGTCGATAACATCTTCCGTTTCACGCAAGCAGGCTCCGAGGTTTCGGCCCTTCTAGGCCGTATGCCTTCCGCAGTAGGTTACCAGCCAACGCTGGCAACTGAAATGGGTCAGCTGCAAGAGCGTATCACGTCAACGAAAAAAGGCTCGGTTACTTCGATCCAAGCGATCTACGTGCCTGCCGATGACTACACGGATCCGGCTCCTGCAACGACGTTTGCCCACTTGGATGCAACGACGAACCTTGAGCGTAAAATTTCCGAGATGGGTATCTTCCCAGCGGTTGATCCGCTCGCGTCGTCTTCACGTATCCTAAGCCCGGCAGTTTTGGGTGAAGAGCACTACAATGTAGCTCAAGGCGTTAAGAAAATTCTTCAGCGCTACAAAGAGCTTCAAGATATTATCGCAATCCTTGGTATGGACGAGCTAAGCGAAGAAGATAAATTGACCGTGTCTCGCGCACGTAAAATTCAACTCTTCCTGTCTCAACCGTTCCACGTTGCTGAACCGTTCACAGGTATCAAAGGTAAATATGTACCTGTTAAAGAATCTGTTCGCAGCTTTAAAGAAATTCTCGAGGGCAAACATGACGACCTTCCGGAAGAAGCTTTCCGATATGTTGGTGTGATTGAAGAAGCCGTGGAGAAAGCCAAAACGCTTTAATAGCGAAAGGCGGGAGGAATCCACATGAGTTCGTTTTTGGTAGAGATCGTAACACCGGAGCGTAAGGTGTACACAGAGACAGCGAACATGGTTAGCGTAAAGGGTATTGATGGTGAGCTTGGTATTTTGCCAAATCACATTCCGCTCGTAACGCCGCTTCGTATCGCTCCTGTTGTCATCAAACGCGATAATAAAGCTGATGTTGTAGCCGTTAATGGAGGCTTTATCGAGGTACGCAAGGATAAGATCGTTATTCTTGCCGAGAGCGCAGAGCTTGCAACCGATATTAACATCGAGCGTGCAGAAGCCGCTAAACAGCGTGCCGAGCAGCGTCTTGCCGCTAAGCAGGATCAGATCGATTTCCGTCGTGCAGAGCTTGCTTTGCAGCGTGCGATGAATCGTCTGAACGTAAAACAAAAATAAGCATCACCAACTAAGCACCGCTCATGCCTTCATAGGCATGGGCGGTGCTTTTTGTTATGTAAGGTTTTATCATTAATGTTCGTGTTTTGGCGATTATTTTTTAAAATATTGATCGTAAAACGATATAATTCGCCATAAACACTAATATTATGGGTGAATTCACCAAAAAGAGTCGATTACAACGCTCTTGCAGCAGTTGGTCGGACAATTTAAGCTGACAGAATCGCGAATCCGGTAGTATGAAAGTGCAAAGATCCGCAGGAAACCTTACAAAGGGGGCCTGCGGATCTTTTTTTGTCTATTTAGGACGGTGAAAATTTAACCGTTGTTTATTTGTCTATTCTGCCTGCGGATGGTGGCTGAGTACATAATTATGCCATGGAATAGTTATCCTAAGACAGATCCACTATTCTGGCAGAAAGGGGGGGGGCAAATGTTCGGATCATCGATGCAGGGCAAAGGCAAATCGGGAAAAAGTGCTGAAAAGAGGTCAGCCCTGGCAGGAAAGCATGAGCACGAGCAGCTTGAGCCTCTATCGAATAAGCCCCTTTCGACTTCGCTGGAGCAAAATAGGGAAACGGTCAAACAAGATCTTGGGGAAAGTCAGGATATTATTTTTCGAGAGCTGCTGCTTACCGATCCGGGTGGTACGAAAGCTCTTATCGTATTCGTCCAGGGAATGGTCGAAGATGAGAAGCTGAATGAATACGTCATTCAACCACTGCATAGAGTGCGGTTTCCGAAAGATTTAAGCAAGCAGCCGAATGATATTCTAGCTGCTATGAAGAGCAGATTGCTGTCGACAGGAATCGTAACCGATATTTGCGACTGGAAAACGCTGTATCAAAAGCTGTTCATGGGCTATTGCATCATTATGGCTGAGGGTGCAGAATATGCGATCGCAGCTAACGTTATCGGCGGCGCAAGAAGAGCCGTTGAAGAGCCTAAAACCGAGATGGCGATTCGCGGTCCAAGGGAAGGGTTTACAGAATCGATCCGGATGAATACTTCCATGCTTCGCAGAAAAATACGCAGCCCGAAGCTGTGGATGGAGCAGTGGACGATCGGGGAAATCTCGCAAACGCCGGTCAGCATTATGTATATCAAGGGTCTGGCCGACGAGAATGTACTGAAGGATTTGAGGGAACGGCTGGAAGCGATACATATAGACGGCATTTTGGAATCCGGTAATATTGAGGAGCTGATCGCCGATCAGAAGTGGACGCCGTTCCCGACCATATTGAGCAACGAGCGGCCGGATTCGGTAGCCGGTAATTTGCTTGAAGGACGCATTGCCATATTTATCGACGGAACGCCTTTTGTGCTCATTGTGCCGGCTGTACTCAACATGTTTTTTCAAGCGTCAGAGGATTATTACCAACGATTTGATATTGCGACTTTTTTGCGGATGCTCCGGTACGTTTCTTTCCTGATTGCGCTGCTGATGCCTTCTGTTTATGTGGCCGTCGTAGGCTTTCATCAGGAAATGATACCGACCCAGCTGCTGCTGAAGCTGGCCGCTCAACGGGAGGGCGTGCCTTTTCCCGCTTATCTGGAAGCCTTTATTATGGAATTTGTATTCGAAATTTTGCGGGAAGCCGTCGTGCGCATGCCGAGCGCCGCCGGGAATACGATATCGATCGTCGGCGGTTTGGTTATTGGGCAATCGGTCGTCGAGGCGGGCATCGTATCTCCGGCGGTCGTTATCGTCGTGTCGTTCACAGCGATCGCCAGCTTCGTATCGCCTTCTTACAACCTTGGCATCGCTGCGAGGCTGATGCGCTTTATGCTGCTGCTGGCCGCATCGACGCTCGGTTTTTTTGGGATCGCTTTGGTTGTTCTGCTTCTGATTCTGCATCTCAGCAATTTAAGATCATTCGGTATGCCGTATTTTCAGCCCCTTGCCCCTTTTTCTCTGAAGGATATGAAGGATACATTCGTCCGGGCGCCGCTATGGCTGATGCGTGAACGGCCCAAAAAAATGGCTGATAACAACAAAGTGAGGGAGGACATAGAACTGGGGCTTAGGAAGGAGCCGGAGCAATGATTCGAGGGAAGGACGTCATGCGACAAAGCAGAGTGATGCAATTATGCCGTAAATCAATGCTGCTTTGGACAGTCTGCACACTTATTCTGTTAAGCGGCTGTTGGGATTACCGTTATCTGGACAAGCTTGGGGTCGTGCTGGCTTTAGGCATCGATGAAGATATGCAGGGCAAGCAGAAGCTTCAGGTGACCGCTCAGGTCGTGCTGCCGCAAAACGTTGCTTCTCAAAGCAAGGGCGGAATTGGCGGAACGCCCGTGACCACGTTTACGGAAACCGGCGATACGCTTTTTGAAGCGATCCGCAAGATGTCTGCCAAGACGTCGAGGAGGCTATTTTTCTCCCACACCCAAATGTTGATTATCGGGGAGAAGATGGCGAGAAAGGGCATCTACCCGTTATTAGATATGATAGAAAGAAATCCGGATATCCGGACCGATATTTCCGTGGTCATCACCCGTGGCATTAAGGCGAGGCAGCTGCTGCAATTAACGACGCAAATGGAATCTATTCCGACTAATCAGATTCACGAAATGATTGAGGTTAATCAGTCTGCATACGCCATGAATTATGTGGTCAAAGTTCAGGATATAACAAGGCTGCAAGCAAAAGGAAAGCAGCAGGCAGCAATTCCCTCCATGCGGATTGAGGGTGAGAAAGCTGCCGGCCGTTCGAACGAAAATGTAAACAGTATCCCGGCCTCGGCCTCTCCAATGCTATCGACGATGGCTGTTTTTCGCGATGGCAAGCTCATCGGTTATTTAAAGCCGAAGGAATCAAGAGGATTATCGTGGATGCAAAATAAAGTGAATAGTACTGTCGTAAAGCTCGCATGCCCGGATACCGAGGGAAATTTGATCGTGGAGATTCATAAGGCTGATATGAAGTATAAGGTTAAGCAAGGCGAGCATGGCATGCCGTTTATTCAGGCGCAACTGATCCTGAAAGGAAGCATACATGAGATTTTATGTTCGGGCGTAGATGTCCGGGATGAGAAGGTGCTGAATCAGCTTGGCATGCTAACCAGTCAGGCTGTAAAGGAGGAGTTACAAGCAGCGATTGTCAAGCTTCAAAAACAGCTGCGAACCGATGCGCTTGGTTGGGGAAAGGAAATTTATTTTCAGCAGCCGGTTATTTGGAAGCGAATAGAAGGGGAATGGACGTCAGTATTTCCAACTGTGAAAAGCGAAGTCATATGCAGTACCACCATAGAAGGATCGGGTGTACGGGACGAATCTATTGTGAAATGAGTGAACAGCATGCTGGCTCTTATTGTTGTTGTACTGCTCGCTGCGGCGACAGGAGCGGTTATTTGGAAACAAAACCGCGATCAGCGCCTTTTGCGTGATAGAGGCTGGGCATTGTTTATTCTAATAGCAGGCACTCTGCTTATTGCAGCCCAACTGCTGCGAATACCCGTTCCGAACCCGACGGACATTATTGCCACTATTCTTGCACCGATTAATAAGCCGATTATGGGCTGGCTTGAGGAGGAGAAAACACAGAGATGAGCAAATTCACTGGAATGAACAATGCGGAAATCACATCCGGCCAATGCGCGAAAATATTGTATTTATTCGCTATTGGAAGCGCGGCGCTTATTGTGCCAACCTCTGTAACGTTAATTGCAAAGCAGGACGGTTGGATATCGATGCTGCTTACCGGTCCGATTAATTACTTGATTTTGCTCATTTATTTGGCGCTTGCGGATCGATTTCCGAATTTGTCGCTTGCCCAGTATGCGGAAAGGGTGCTCGGAGTATGGGGAGGGAAAGCGCTGACTTTGATTTATATTATGTTTTTTCTTCTGCTCAGCGCGCTTGTCCTTCGCAACGTGTCTGATTTTTTGAGCATCGCCGTACTGCCGCAAACTCCGGAGTGGTTCATTAACTGCACGTTTATGATCGTCGTCATTTACGGCGTAATCTTAGGTATCGAAACCATTGCGCGAACGGGAGAAATACTGTATGGCGGGGGATTGTTTGTCATAATCATCATTTTTATCTCATTATTTAATCAATTGGATTTACATAACTTTCAGCCTTTATTGTATGAGGGCTGGAAGCGGCCGATCAAGGGCGTTTATCCGGTATTGGGTTTTCCGATTGGTGAATTTGTATTTATTACGATGATTTTACCGCTTGTGCGAAAGCAGGACCGCATGAAGCTTAGAAAATCATTGAAGCTCTCGGCTGTAGTAATTACTTTTGTGAGAGTCATGATTATCGTGTTTTTAGTTGGCGTTATGGGGGTCGATGAGGCGAGCCGCAGCCCGTTCGCCGTTTATGATATGGCCAAAACCATTAACATCGCGGATATATTGGTGCGGGTCGAAATATTTGCGGCGATGGTTTGGATCGGAACCGTCTTTATGAAGCTGTCACTCTGCGTATACGTACTGGCGGTTATTACCGCTCAAATGCTGAATTTGCATTCCTATCGGTCGTTGGTCGTGCCGTATGCGTTTATGATCGTCCCCTTCTCTTTACTGGTATATCGAAATTCAGCGCATGCAAAACAATTTGCGACTCAAACGTGGACCGTCTATAGCCTGATTCATGGCTTTCTTCTGCCGGTCATCCTGCTGGTCATTGCGGCCATTAGAGGAAAGCGGGATAACAGTGACGGCAGCTTTCCTGAGATAAAGCCGCAGGGGGAGAGTGAGAAGCAAGACCAAGAATCGCCCGGTCAAGCGGGAGAGATGCCGGACCGGGATCCGGTTCAGGCCTAACTCCATCATAGACGAGTGTGGAAGCATTTGTTATAATTGTGAGGAAAATTGACCAAGCGGCAACGGTCCGTACCTATTCAATTGACGGAGGCGATCGTGTGGAAAACTACGCCAATAATTATGTCGTTGTGGCTGTTTTTATCGTGCTTGGCATTTTGCTCCCAGTCGTTGCATTGACTGCGGGGAGGCTGCTCAGACCGAACAAGCCGACTGAGCTCAAGCAAACCACTTACGAAAGCGGCAATGAGCCGGTAGGTGAAGGACAGGTCCGTTTTAACATCCGCTATTACTTGTTTGCTTTAATGTTTGTCATCTTTGATGTGGAAACCGTTTTCTTATATCCTTGGGCCGTCGCATATAATAAGCTCGGCTTATTTGTGCTAATCGAAATGCTGATTTTTGCGGGAATGCTGTTTATTGGTCTTCTATACGCCTGGAAAAAGAAGGTGCTAAAATGGAATTCAGTTTAGAGTCGATTTCGATAGAGGAGCGCAAAGAGCTGGAGCGCAACGTATTTATGGGAACCTTGGAGCAATTAAAGGCTTGGGCAAGGAGCAACTCGTTATGGCCGCTGACGTTCGGGCTTGCCTGCTGCGCGATTGAAATGATGGGGACGGGAGCGTCCCATTATGATTTGGACCGCTTCGGCGTCATGTTCCGCACCTCGCCGCGCCAGTCGGACGTTATGATCGTTGCGGGGACGGTCACGAAAAAAATGGGACCGCTCCTTAGGAGGCTGTATGATCAAATGCCGGAGCCGAAGTGGGTCATCGCAATGGGCTCTTGCGCAACAGCTGGCGGGCCGTATATTAAGTCGTACGCGGTTATTAAAGGCGTCGATCAAATCGTGCCAGTCGATGTATATATTCCCGGCTGCCCGCCTAACCCGGCAGCGCTTATCTATGGCATTAATAAACTGCAGGAGAAGATCCGTTACGAGGCGAAAACCGGAAAGCGGGTGACCGGCCGATGAGCGAGGAGCAGAAGAATAGCGGAGAGAAGCCGCTTACGGAGCCGCCCATAGACGCTGAGCGCGAGGCGAAGCTGAAGGCGGCGGCCGAAGCGCGCGCCGCTAGAGCCGCAGCGAAGGAAAAGGCGGAAGCGGGAGAAGCCCCGCCGGATGCGCCAAAGCCGCCGTCACCGAGGCAGCCGGAGCTGGATGCTATCGTGGGGCTGCTGAAGCAGGAGATTGAGGAGGCAGCGGTCGAGGATGCTTACGTGAATGAACTAAACGGCGATATGCCGGTGATTATCGTAAGTAATTCGCATTGGCGCGAAGCTGCCCGGCTGCTCAAGGAGCATGAACAGCTTCGCTTTAACTACTTGCGCAATGTGTCCGGTGTCGATTACGAGACGCATATGGAAGTGGTGTATCATATGGTTTCGCTCGGCAGCAAACGGGAGGCCGCGATAAAGATCAAGGCGGACCGGGATGCGGCATCCGTCTATTCCGTAACGCCGGTCTGGGCGACGGCTAATTGGAATGAACGCGAAATCTACGATCTGCTGGGCATCAATTTTCCCGGGCACCCCGATATGAGGCGGATTATGATGCCCGACGACTGGGTCGGCCATCCGCTGCGCAAAGATTATGAACCGTTAGACTCGGAGGTGTAGGCAGCCCTTGATTCGTACAGAAGAACTGCTGTTAAACGTTGGTCCCCAGCATCCAAGCACGCATGGCGTATTCCGAATCATCGTGAAGCTCGATGGGGAAGTCATTACTGAGGCGACGCCCGTCATGGGCTACCTGCATCGAGGTACCGAGAAGATCGCTGAAAATTTAAATTTCACGCAAATCATCCCTTATACGGACCGTATGGATTACGTCTCCGCGATGACGAATAATTATGTGCTCGTGCATGCGGTCGAGACGATGATGGGACTTGAAGTTCCGCAGCGGGCGGAGTATCTTCGGCTTATCGTCATGGAGATGCAGCGTGTAGCGAGCCATCTTGTCTGGTGGGGAACCTACCTGCTGGATATCGGGGCAATGAGCCCTTTTCTATATGCGTTCCGCGACAGGGAAATCATTATCGATCTGTTCAATGAGCTGTGCGGCGCAAGGTTGACCTATAACTATATGAGAGTCGGCGGAGTGAAGTGGGATGCGCCTCCGGGCTGGCTGGATAAGGTGCGCGAATTTATTCCATATATGGAGAACAAGCTGGAGGAGTACGACAGGCTGGTCAGCGGCAACGAAATTTTTCTGGCCCGCATTAGAGGAATCGGACAATACGATGCAGCGACAGCGATTGATTACGGTCTTTCGGGGGCCAATTTGCGCTGTACCGGTGTAGACTTTGACATTCGGAAGGCGGAGCCGTACAGCTTGTACAGCCAGTTCGAATTCGACGTGCCGCTGGGCAAAAACGGCGATTGCTATGACCGTTACCGCATCCGGCTGGAGGAGATTCGTCAAAGCCTGCGTATTTTGAAGCAAGCGCTGGCGAGCTTTCCGGACGGCGGGGAAACGATGGGGAAGGTGCCCCGCGCGATCCGTCCTCCGGCAGGAGAGGTTTACGTGCGCATTGAATCGCCGCGCGGGGAAATCGGCTGCCATATCGTCTCGAAAGGCAAAGCCGAGCCGTACAGGCTCAAATTCCGGCGGCCGTCCTTCGTTAATTTGCAAATACTGCCAAAGCTGCTCGTAGGTGAAACGATGACGAATCTCATAACAATACTGGGCGGCATTGATATTGTCGTCGGGGAGGTCGATTGCTGATGCTGCCTTGGCTTAACCAATCGCTCACATGGGGAAACGCGCTGGTGCTGTTTTTATGGGCGGTTGTATTTCTGTTCATCGTGCTTGGCTTCGTTACGTATGCGATTTATTTCGAGCGCAAGGTGATCGGCTGGATGCAGCTGCGCGTCGGTCCCAATCGGGTCGGCCCGTTCGGTTTGCTGCAGACGGTGGCTGATATATTCAAACTTCTCATTAAGGAAGATACGATACCGCGCAAAGCTGACCGGGTTCTGTTTATAATCGCGCCTGCGCTGGCTTATGTACCGGCCTTCTCGGTGCTGGCCGTGCTCCCGTATACGCAAAATCTTTATTTCGCAGATTTGAATGTCGGACTGCTCTATTATGTAGCCTTGTCGGGCATTTCAACGCTTGCGATCGTGCTTGGCGGCTGGGCTTCAAATAACAAGTATGCGCTCCTTGGGGGTATGCGCTCAGCGGCGCAGATGATAAGCTATGAGGTGCCGCTCGTCATTTCGGTCGTAGGCGTTATATTGCTCAGCGGAAGCCTGAATTTACGCGATATCGTGGCGGCGCAAAGCGGCGGCTGGTTCTGGGACTGGAATTTCCTGCCGCAGTTCATTGGCTTTGCCATATTCATCATTGCAGCTGTCTCGGAACTCAATCGTACGCCGTTCGATCTGCCGGAGGCGGAGTCGGAGCTTGTCGCGGGCTACCATGTTGAATACAGCGGTTTCCGCTTCGCGTTTTTTATGCTTTCAGAATATGTGTACGTTTATGCGATTGCCGCACTTACGACCGTGCTGTTCCTTGGCGGCTGGCATGCACCGGCTCCGTTTCTCGAATTTGTGCCGGGCATCGTCTGGTTTTTGCTCAAATTTGCGTTTATCGTGTTTTTTCTGTTTTGGATTCGCGCCACCCTGCCGCGCATTCGTGTGGATCAGCTCATGGGGCTGGGCTGGAAGGTGCTGCTGCCGGTGTCGCTGCTTAACGTGTTTCTGACGGCTGCGTATTTGGAGCTGTTTATTAAGAACTAGCAAAGGGGAGAAGGAAATGAAAGGAATGCTGCAAGGACTGGGCGTTACGCTCAAATCGATGACGGCTCCAAAAGTAACCACCTCCTATCCTGACGTGCCCATTGTCATGCCGGATCGGTTCCGTGGCATTCAGCACTTTATTCCGGAATTGTGCATCGTTTGCAATCAATGCGCGCGCATCTGCCCGACGGATTGCATCACGCTGACCGGCAAACCGAACCCTGATCCTGAAAAAAAAGGCAAGGTTATCGATACGTTTGATATTAATTTTGAAATATGCATCTTATGCGACCTATGCACCGAGGTATGTCCGACCGAAGCGATCGTGATGTCGAACCATTTTGAGCTGGCGACGTTCAGCCGCGACGACTTGTTTAAGGACGCGCAGTGGCTCACCGACAATAATACGCTCACCCGGCAGGATAATAACAATATCGGAGCGCCGGCCAAAGGGGGCGCGAAATAGTTGTTCAATATTGCTATTACGGGCGAGTTCGCCGCTTTTTTCGTCTTCTCGGCGATTATGATTGGCGGGGCCGTTCTAATGATCAGCTTAGACAAGGTTGTCCATATGGTCATTTCCATGGCGGCTGTCTTTCTTGGCTTAGCAGGGATGTTCGTACTGCTCGAGGCGGAGTTCGTCGCTTTCGTACAGGTGCTGATCTATGCCGGAGCGGTTTCGATACTGATGATTTTCGGCATTATGATGACGAAGCATCAGGCTGTAGAGCGGGAGCCGGCGAAGCCGCTGCACGAGACGCTTGCGGCGGTTGGCGTCCTTTGCTTGTTCGGCGTATTGTTTTTCGCCATTCGCACGACCACGTTCCCGGAGCCGCAGCCCTTCCAACCGGGCGAAGACAATACGATGGCTATCGGAGAGCTCTTATATACGGGATATGTGATCCCGTTCGAGCTGCTCTCGGTGCTTTTGACGGTCGCGTTTATCGGGGCGATCGTGCTTGCCAAAAAGGAGGCGGATGAATAACATGCTTCCATCCTATTTAACGATGGCGGCCATACTGTTTTGCATCGGGCTTTATGGCGCATTAGTGAAAAGAAACGCGGTCGTCGTTCTGCTGTCGCTCGAACTGATGCTGAATGCGGTTAATTTGAATCTGGTCGCCTTTTCGAAATACGGCGTAGTACCGTCGCTGACCGGGCAAATATTCTCGTTATTCACGATTACGGTTGCCGCGGCTGAAGCGGCGATCGGAGTAGCCATCTTGATAGCGCTGTTCCGCTTGCGGGGAACGGTTAATGTCGATGAATTTGACAAAATGAGGAGGTAGCGCGGCGTATGGACATGTACACACAGGCGGCTTGGTTGATCCCGCTGTTTCCGCTGGCGGCATTCCTCGTTTTGACGGCGCTCGGCCGCAGCTTTCGGCGGGCGGGCGTATTTATCGGTTCGATTGGTTCGTTAGCGGCCTTTCTCCAATCTTTGCTCATCGTGATTGATCGGCTGGGCGCTAACGAGGATGATTATAACTATTCCTTCGATTGGATCGTAATCGGAGATTACACGCTCCGCATCGGGTTCGAGGTGACGAATCTGACGGCGCTTATGCTTGCGGTCGTCACGCTCGTCAGCTTTCTCATTAACGTATACTCGGCCGGTTACATGAAAAATGATGAGCGGATCACAGTGTTCTACGGCTATGTTGCGCTGTTCACATTCTCCATGCTCGGACTCGTTCTGTCCGACAATTTAGTATCGCTTTATATATTTTGGGAATTGGTCGGCGTCTGCTCGTTTCTGCTGATCGGATTTTGGTTTACACTGCCCAAAGCGCGCGCAGCTGCCAAAAAAGCGTTTATTGTAACGCGCATAGGCGATGCAGGCTTACTGCTCGCGATCCTGCTGCTGTTCTGGTATATGCCGGATCATGCGCTTGATTTTACAACGATTCAAAGCGTGTTCGACGGGCAGTCAGGTGCGATTACGAACGGCATCACGACGCTTATCGCTTTGTTGATTTTTCTTGGCGCTGCCGGCAAATCGGGTCAATTTCCGCTTCATGTCTGGCTGCCCGATGCCATGGAGGGGCCGACGCCGATCAGCGCGTTGATCCACGCGGCTACGATGGTCGCGGCAGGCGTGTTTCTTATCGCGCGGACTTTCGATATTTTTCAGGATTCGGCGGCAGCCATGGAAACGGTAGCGTATGTGGGCGGCTTTACGGCCCTGTTCGCGGCGACGATCGCGCTGGCGCAAAATGATATTAAGCGAATTTTAGCCTACTCTACAGTCAGCCAGCTTGGCTATATGATGATGGCGCTTGGTCTCGGCTCCTTAACGGGCGGGATCTTCCATTTGTTTACGCACGCTTTCTTCAAAGCGCTGCTGTTTCTAGGAGCGGGCAGCATCATTCATGCGGTACATACGCAAAACATCAATGAAATGGGCGGACTCGGCTCGAAAATGCGGGTGACGGCATGGACCTTCGCAATCGGGTCTTTAGCGCTCTCGGGCATTCCGCCGTTATCCGGCTTCTGGTCGAAGGATTTGATTTTGACGATCGCCTGGGAGACAAACCCGCTGCTGTTTATCGCCGGCTTGGCGGCCGCATTCTGCACGGCGCTCTACATGACGCGAATGTTCTTTCTCGTGTTTATGGGTAAACCGGGCGCCGCCTCATCAAGTGCGCATGAATCACCTGCTTCAATGACGCTGCCGATGGTCGTGCTGGCCGTGCTGGCTGTTGCTTCCGGCTTCGTAGAGACCCCATGGAACAGCTCGTTCGGCTCATGGATCCACAATGGCAGCGAAGAGGCGCACAGCAGCGGTGTAGCAATTGTCGGATCGATTGCCGCATCCTTTCTCGGTATATATATCGGATGGCTCGTATACGGAAAAAGAAGCGTCAGCAGAACGGCATTTCAGGAACGAACGCCTTGGCTTGTTAAGCTGCTTGAGCGCAGTTATTACGTAGATGAGCTTTACGCTGCGATTATCGTGAAGCCGCTAAAGCTGCTGGGCTCTTCGCTGATGGTCATTGATGCTTATGTCATAGGCGGAATTGTCCGGCTGACAGGAGCAGCTGCAAGCTGCGCGGGGAGAGCGGCAGTCCGGCTGCAGAACGGCCAGGTGCAGGCCTACGGATTAGCGGCCGTAATCGGCTTCGTAATCCTTGTGGCCGCTATAGTAGGAAGGAGGTTCCTGCCATGAGCATGTTGAATGACCTTCCCGTATTGTCGCTTATTTTGTTATCGCCCCTTCTTGGTGTGCTCATCCTATTATTGCTTCCGAAGCATCGGAGCAGCTGGATGAAGACGGCGGTTATCGTAACGACGCTAGTCCCGCTTTTCCTGTCATTCTGGCTTTACGCCGATTTTGACAAGCAGCAGGGCGGAGCGGCATTCGATGAGCAGCTAAGCTGGATCGAGGTGCCGCTTAACAAGGAGTCGCAATCAGGCATTTCTGCATTTACATTTTCGTTCCAATACGCGCTTGGGGTCGATGGGCTGTCGCTTCCGCTATTGCTGCTGACGACGCTCGTAACGGCGATGGCCGCGCTTGCGGCCGTTCACGTGAAAAAACGGTGGAAATCGTTCTCTATATGGTTTCTGCTGCTCGAGACCGGCATGCTTGGCGTATTTCTTGCCCGCGATCTGTTTTTGTTTTTTGTTTTCTTCGAGCTTACGCTTATAGCGATGTATTTTTTAATCGGGATATGGGGCTACTTCAATCGGGAGCGTGCGGCCAATCAATTTCTGATCTATAACGGGATTGGCTCGGCTATCATGCTGATTGCTTTCGTTCTGCTTGTGAACACGGCTGGCTTTCGCATCGATCAGACGGGCGAGCAGGTGAATTTTATTTATAGCGGCAGCTATGCGGATATATTCCGCAATATGGCTGATCCGTCCGCAAGGGTGAACATGGCGCCGGAGCAGCTGGGCACGATCAATCCATTCCAAATGACGGATACGATGCAGTGGGTTTTGTTTATCATGCTGCTTGTTGCTTTCGGCATTAAGCTGCCGGTTTTTCCGTTCCATACCTGGATGCTGAAGGTGCATACGGAAGCCCCGCCTTCAGTCGTTATGATCCATTCCGGCATATTGTTGAAAATGGGCGCTTACGGTTTGCTGCGATTCGGGCTGCTGCTCTTCCCTGAGCAGGCCAGAAATTTTGCAGTACCGCTGGCTGCGCTTGGCGTTATAAATATTTTGTACGGGGCGCTGCTTGCTTTCAGGCAAAGAGAGTTCAAGCTAGTGCTTGCCTACTCGTCGATCAGCCACATGGGCATCGTCCTGCTAGGCCTTGCCGCTTTTAATGAAATAGGGCTGCAGGGGGCGGTGTTTCAGCTCGTATCACATGGGCTCATATCCGCGCTGCTGTTCTTGATCGTTGGCAGCATCTACGAGCGCACGGGCACGACCGAGCTGGCCGGGCTAGGCGGCTTGGCGCGCTCTATGCCATTCATAAGCGGCATACTCCTGACAGCGGGTCTCGCTTCGCTGGGCCTGCCGGGATTATCCGGTTTTATAGGAGAATTTCTATCGCTGCTCGGCCTGTTCGAATCGATGCGCTGGCTGAGCGCGGCGGCAGTGCTCGGTGTTATTTTGACCGCGGCCTACATGCTGCGTGCCGTCCTTAAAATCACATTCGGATCACAGCCGGAGAAGTTTGGCGCACTGAAGGACGCGAGGCTCATCGAAGCGGTGCCGATGATCGTGCTGCTTGCATTCATTGTGCTGCTCGGCTTTTATCCGTCAATGCTCACAGATACGGTACAGCATGGCATCGACGGGCTGTTCGAACAATTACTTGCAATAAGGGCGGGGGGATAGACCATGTACGAAGGCGTTTCATTTATACCACTGACATGGACCGATATGCTCTACCTTGCCCCGGAGTTTGCGCTAGCTGCAATGTTTCTGCTTCTAGTCGTGCTGGATTTGCTCTTGCCTAAGCACGTGAGCAGGCTGACCATTGGCTGGTTAACGCTTGCAGGCTTACTCGTCTCGCTGCTGCTCGTCGTGCTCCGGATGCTGGACATGAATCAGGGCGGGGCATCGGCCGAGGCGATCCGGCTGCTTAGCAACAGCTACCGGATTGATGATTTTTCCAGCCTGCTAAAAATCGTATTTTTGACGGGGACTTCACTTATCGTGCTGCTGGCGCTCGGATCGGTACGGGACGAGGAAACGATATCGGACAAAGCGGAATACTTTTATCTGCTGCTGCCTGCGCTTATAGGCGCTATGATGATGGCCTCATCGGGCAATTTGGTGACGCTGTACATCGGGCTGGAGCTGCTCAGCTTAACGAGCTACGTACTTGTCGGGATTAGGCGCAAATCGTCGTTATCCGCCGAAGCTGCGTTCAAGTATGTCGTAACGGGCGGCATATCCTCCGCAATGGTACTGTTCGGGATGTCTTACATATACGGGATAACAGGCTCGGTAGATCTGGGCGTTATTGGGGAGGCATTGCCTCGTGTTTTGAACGATTTCAAGGCGCTTGCGTATGTGGGCTTCTTCTTCATGATCGCCGGCTTCGGCATTAAAATTGCAGCTGCTCCGTTTCATGCATGGGCGCCTGACGTGTATCAGGGCGCACCGACTCCGGTGTCGGCCTTTCTGGCGGTTATCGCCAAGGGAGCGGCGCTTGCGGCTATTTTCAGAGTGATGTTCAGCACCGCGTTATTCGCCGTGAGCGGGGAAGACGCGTATGTGTCGAACGATATCTTTGTTGCCCTGCTGGTCCTGGCGGCGGCAGCGATGCTTGTCGGAACTACGGCGGCGCTCAGGCAAAAGAATGTGAAGCGCCTGCTCGCCTTGTCAGGCGTGGCTAACGCTGGATATATGCTCGTGCCGATCGGGATTTCGATCACGGTGGTGCACAGCAGCAACTTCTCTGAATTTGTTTATTATTTGACCGCGTACTTATTTATGACGATAGGGGCGTTCGCCGTGCTTACGGTCGTGAGCCGTTCATCCGGGAATGAGGAGCTAAAGGGCTTCGCCGGCATGTATTACCGGGCGCCTTGGACGGCTGCGGCGATGGTCATATTCGTCTTGTCGCTGGCCGGCTTGCCCGTATCCGGCGGATTTTTTGGCAAGCTGTTTATTCTGCTGGGGGCAGCGAGCGCCAAGGCGTACTGGCTGGCCGCCATTATGGTCGCGAGCAGCGTCATTTCTTATTACTTCTACTTTGGTATCGTGCGTCAAATGTTCATGCGCAGCGGGAATGACGACAGCGAGCTTCGAATATCGGGCGTGACGGGATTGGTAATCTGGCTATGCGCAGCGGCGACGCTCGCGCTGGGCGTTTTCCCGGGTCCGTTAATGGAATGGATTGACGCCGTGTTCTCGATCAGGGCTGACTTAATGATAATTGGTTAAGCGGGCAGCGGTTGTTTGGAACGGCTAGCTATTGGTTGAAAAAATATAGTAGTTATTGGAAAATTGAGTATTTATTGAAAAGACGAATCTTAATTAAAAAAACGAGTCTTAATTAAAAAAAGCAAGGCAAAGCTCACTCGGAGGCGTAACGTTTTCGTGGGCGGCGCCTTGTTTTTTTATATTTTATTTGGCAATTGCTTGTTTTTTACAAGTCATTGAAAATGTTTAAGCTTGCCCAACATTTTTAGAGGCTTTATAGTTCTGTCGCACTAAATGCAGTGAGGCTTTGTTGCTGCCGTTAAAGGCGACGTAATGCCCGTTGTATGGCGGAATTGAAAGTAATACTGCTGCGGGAAGGAGGGTATGCAGCAGATAGATTCCAAAATTAAGAGGCTGAACCGCAAGCTTCAACGCTAATCAAGACCGGTAACTAAGCTGATAGAATGATTTCGGACTAAGAGAAATAGGAATGCGATTGCGGAAAAGACGTCCCTTATTCATAGCTGTGTAATATCCGATATCCCGCAAGATGTGCTGGCTAAAAGTGATATAAGACCGCTTTTTTCCTTTTAAACTTTAACCTGTCTCTATCAATCGATCGTATCCAAAAACGACAAAATATGCGGCGCGTTTCATGCATACTTTTTAGCAGACTTCATTTGTAATCCGTTCTAATTGTTTCAATTGAGAGTAATAGGGGTAAGGAGCAGGAGGGGAGTAGAGCTTTAGAGATAGTATTCGAGCAGCAGTTAGCTTCCGGGAGCCTCGATATCCATTCTAGTTCTTATTGACCGGGAAATAATAGTTGTAAGCAGGATATTGTCTTTCAAACCTATGAAAACGTTGGTTAGTAGGTCTTTTGTCCTTTTGTATACCTGCAACAAGGGAAATGATAGATCAGACGAGAAAAGATAGGGATGGCAGAAACCATTGAAAGTGGGAAAAAACTATATTTGATCAGAACGAAAAGGCAAAATATGATGATTAGTCGATTAGTACCAAAACGAGCACAGAAATCGCAGCAGGTTAGTGCCTTAGCCTCGAAAGCCAAGATAGCATCTGCGGCCAAAAATAATGACGCGCGCTTGCACAAGCTGCCAAGCGCCAAGGGCACGCTCGCCGCGCGCTTACTCCTGCGTCGTGCGCTGCTCGCGCTGCTGCTCGGGAGCGTCACCCTCGGGGGCATAGCCCCCGCAGGGTTCGCTCCCGCAGCGGCGCCTGCGGCGCTGGCCGCCGCTGCCGGCGCGGCCGATGGCGCCGCCGGCGCCGATCAAGAGCAGCCGCAAAGCTGGCTGCTCAAATGGCAAAGCCCCGCGCTGGCGCATGAGCTGCGCGGGACAAAAGTGCTGCGCCGCCAGAATGAGGCGGCGGTCATGCTTGTGCGTCCGGCCGATGAAGGCGCGGACGTTCAGGAGTGGCTGCGCCGGCTGCAAGACACGCCGGGCGTGGAATATGTGCACCCGAACTACGGGGTGCACATCTTGTCACTGCCAGCCGGCGAAGCAGAGGCCGCGCCGGCTGTGGACACCAAAGCGCTGCCAGCCGGCACGAAAGCGCCAAGTGTAAACTCTGACGCGCTGCCAGCCGGAATCAAAGCGCCAACGGCAGTTTCCAATGCTCTGCCAGCCGGCACCAAAGCGCCCACGGCAGTCTCCAATGCTCTGCCTTCCGGCACCAAAGCGCCATTGGCAGACTCCAACGCAGCCGGCACCAAAGCGCCGTCGGCCGCCTCCCCGGCGGGTCCCTCGTCTGCGACCGCTTCGAAACTTGAAGCGGCGCTGCAAGCTAATGATCCCGAGCTGTCCAAACAGCGCTATCTCAGTCAGATTGGCGCGCAAAAAGCGTGGGAAACCGTTCGCGAGAATCAAGAGCTTACGATTGCGATCGTCGATACGGGCGTTGATTTAGACCATCCGGATTTGAAGGGTAATCTCGTCCCAGGCGCTAACCTGGTAAGTCCGGGCGAGCCGCCTGAAGATGATAACGGACACGGGACGAGCGTAGCTGGCGTCATAGCGGCTGCGGGCAATAACGGCAAAGGCGTATCAGGCATTCTCTGGAAAACCAAAATCATGCCGATCAAGGCGCTCGATCAACATGGCGACGGTACGGAGCAGGAGCTTGGTGAAGCGATACTGTATGCGGTTCGCAGCGGCGCAAAGATCGTCGTGCTGTCGGTCGGCTTACATCGCTACTCCCCTTATATGCTCGACATAGTGCGTTATGCGGAAAGCAAAAACGTGCTGCTTGTAGCAGCAGCAGGTAATGACGGGGTATCTCTCGGAGAGAAAGCAGCGGTGAAATATCCGGCGGCTTATCCGACTGTGCTCGCCGTCGGGGGCGTAAAGTCTAATAAAACGGTAGACTCGCGCTCTAACCGGGGGACGGAGCTTGATCTCGTCGCACCTTGGAATGTATATACGACAGCGCTGGGAGGTAAGTACAAGGCAGAGGAAGGCACATCAATGTCGGCTCCGCAAGCAGCTGCGGCAGCTGCGCTTGTATGGTCGCGCTACAAAAATCTGCTGCCCTACCAAGTTCGCGCGCTGCTGCGTCAGACGGCTAAAGATATCGGCACGAAAGGCGCGGACAGCTCATCCGGCTATGGCGTGCTGCAGATCGACCAAGCCGTACGCACCGCCTTAAAGCCGGACGGCTTCGAGCCAAATGACAGCAATTCGGCTGCAGCCCGGTTTCCGCTTAACACGAATATTTCAGCCGTGCTGCAAGGGACGGATGATCACGATTGGTACCGGATCGATACGCCGTATGACGGTACGCTGACGATCCAGTACGAAGCGCTTATAGCCAGCGGGAAAAGCGTGCCGCCTGTCCGGCTCACCCATTACACAAATGGGGTGAAGCAGAGCGTGTACGATACGAAGCTCGCAAGCAGATCCATCGACCTGGATGTCCGTAAAGGCCAGCATCTTATACATCTGGAGCTCATCAATCAGAGCAGCGATGACCATCTGCCGTACCTGTTAACGTCGGCCTTTACAATAAAACCAGACGATTATGAAAAAAACGATAAAACCTATGAGGCCTTCACGCTTCAGCCCCGTTCCCAGTCGATAACGGGCAATTTTCATCAGACCGCTGACCGGGATTGGTTTTCGGTAACCTTCGCCCAGAGCGGAAAGCTTAGTCTGGCGCTCAGCACGAATACGGCGCGAATAGATCCCGGACTGGCGCTCCAAAGAGCAGGCCAGCAGTTGATGGTGTACGACGATGAAGGCGAAGGGCTTACGGAGCAGTCACCTGTCATAACTGTGACTCCCGGCAAATATTATATTCGTGTTCATAATGCGATCTCTTCTGAAGCGAGTCCCACGACGGGGATTTATAAACTCACGATGAATTACACGCCGAAATACGATGATCCGAATGAGCCGAACGACAAATCGTATGAAGCCTTTATGATTAATCCGGGCACCGAGTACCTCGGCGTTATCGGCAGTTATTCCGACGTTGACTGGTTTCAATTCCGGATTGCGAGCCCAAGCCTCATAAGCATGATAATTAGCGGAGTACCAACAGGCATTGCTTTGAATATTCAAGTATATGATAAACATATGAAGCAGCTGACGGCTGCCCGTACAGGAGCAAGCGGCAAGCTGCAATCGGGTGACCAGCTGCTGCAGCCGGGCGTATATTATGCGAAGCTGACGGCAGACGAACCTTTTGACAAGCAGTACTACCGATTAAAAATAAAGTCGGAGGAGCTGGTTGCCGGATTCCGGGACATTAAGAATCACTGGGCGCAAAACGAAATCGTTGAATTAAACAAAAGGGGCATCATTAACGGAACGGGCGACAACCGTTTTGAGCCGAAGCGCGCGATTACGCGGGCGGAGGCCGTAGCGATGGTCGTAAAGGCTTACAAGCCGATTTCATCCATTGCAGCGCAAGCGAAGCCCTTCAAGGATGTTTCAGTGAACCACTGGGCGAATGACGCCATTGCCAATGCGGTAAGACAGGGGTGGATAAAAGGGTTCCCGGACGGAACGTTTAAGCCGGATCAGCCGGTTACACGCGCGGAGATGGCGCTTATTATCGGCTATGCCGACGGTGTGAAGCCGCGGCTGCCTTTCGTCGATCCGTTCGCTGACGTCTCCAAAACACATTGGTCAGCTCCGATGCTGTTCGCGATGAGGATGAATGGTCAAATCGAAGGCGTGCAATCCAATCAGTACAAACCGAAGCAGCAGGCAAGCCGAGCCGAATTCACCGTACTGCTGCACCGGATCATGACCTAATATTTGGATAAAACATTAAGGCTCCCCGTTACGTTTGAAAAATAAATGGATAAGTTTATACCGCACACAATGAAAAATCAGGGAGGAATCATGAACGTCGATAATGAGCTCTATAATGACATGCAAACCTATACCGGCATGACCGGATTATTTTCGATTGTCATTGTTATACTTAGCATTATTTTTGTCTGGTTCGTGCTGCAGGAGGTGAAGTGGGATACGTTTTTCCGTTTCCCGCGCAGCCCCAAAGCACGGTTGTTTCAAGTGATTGCCGCCGTTATTATAGGTCATTTATTGGCTAAATTCATTTTAGAATATTGGGGCTATACGGTGCTTCTCAAAAGCTTTGTCGAATAACAAAAACGAAATATGTCAACAATGGGTAATACATGACGGACTCAAAAAAAAGCAGGCTTCCGAATAACTATTAATTAGGTCCTGATTTTGGAAGCTGAGCAAAACTTCACTTTATACGATGCTTATCTTTCGACGTGAATCGATGCTGCCGCAATAGCCGGCACAGGCCGTTTACGCTGGACTAGAGCCGTATATTTGCCCGAAATATGATCGTTTCAGGTGAAAATAGTCATAATATGACGAGGTAAGCGTATGCAAAAAGGAACAATAATTTAACGCTTGTCGATTCGTGCAATTGAGTGATAAGATGAGGTTTGGGTGAAGTGAGCAATACCAAAATATTCACGATTAGGAATAGAAATTGCAGTTCGCGGAGGGAACCATAAGATGAGCAAAATTATCGTCCGCGGAGGCCAGCGTTTAGAGGGTACAGTCCGTGTCAGCGGAGCAAAAAATGCAGTACTCCCCATTTTAGCGGCCTCATTATTGGCGACAGAAGGAGACAGCGTCATCTATGACGTACCCCTCCTCGACGACGTTATGACGATTCAGAAAGTGCTTGCCTCTTTAGGCGCACAATTAACCTATAACAATGAAACGATGCGCATTACAGCACAGGCTATTACGTCTTGCGAGGCCCCTTATGAGCTTATTCGCAAAATGCGGGCTTCCTTTCTTGTCATGGGACCACTACTCGGCCGTATCGGCAGGGTAAGAATTTCACTGCCGGGCGGCTGCGCGATCGGCACTCGTCCGATTGATCAGCATTTGAAGGGCTTTGAAGCGATGGGCGCAGAAATTACGCTCGGGCAAGGCTTTATCGAAGCAAGCACGAAGACCCGCCTCAAGGGCGCGAAAATTTATCTCGACGTAGCCAGTGTTGGCGCAACGGAAAATATTATGATGGCAGCCGCTTTGGCAGAGGGAACGACGATCCTCGAGAATGCGGCCAAGGAACCGGAAATCGTTGATTTAGCCAACTACATCAATGCAATGGGCGGTAAGGTTCGCGGTGCGGGCACGGGAGTGATCCGGATCGAGGGCGTAGACCAAATGCACGGCGCAGTGCATAATGTCATTCCTGACCGCGTGGAAGCAGGCACGTATATGATCGCTGCCGCAATGACGGGCGGAGACGTATTCGTTGAAGGCGCAATTGCCGATCACTTGACTCCGGTCATTTCGAAGCTTCAGGAAATGGGCGTAGAAATTACAGAGAGCGATAACGGTATTCGTGTGCAATCCGGCGCTGTTTTGAAATCGGTCGATGTCAAAACGTTGCCGCACCCGGGCTTCCCGACAGATATGCAATCCCAAATGATGGCTCTTCTGCTCGTGTCCGAGGGAACAAGCGTCGTTACGGAAACCGTATTCGAGAATCGTTTTATGCACGTTGAGGAATTCCAGAAGATGAACGCCCAAATCAAAGTGGATGGACGTACAGCTATCGTCAGCGGCGGATTGCCGTTAACGGGAGCGAAGGTATGTGCAACCGATTTGAGAGCGGGAGCAGCGCTTATTTGTGCGGCTTTGCGCGCAGATGGCGAGACGGAAGTAACGGGACTGCATCATGTGGATCGCGGCTACGTCAACATTACGGGTAAGCTTGCTGCGCTTGGCGCACATATTTACCGGGTTGAGGCGGACGAGGAGAAAACTGCAGCGGCAGCAAGCAAGCAATCGGCAGCGGGCGTTGTCTCATTGCCGGCACGGGATATCGCTTCCGCAGCTGCTGTCTCCGCAGCAGTCTCATCCGAAAGCGAACCGGCTGCTTCCTATAAGCGTGAGAAAGAGGTTGCCGTCCTCAAGATACAGCCGACCTGGGCTTAAGCGAACGGGCGGATACAACGAAGAAGCTGTTTCAGATCAGCCGCAGCAGGCCTATCTGAAACAGCTTTTTTTCATTTAAATCTATTCATTTATAAGTTTCAAGAATCGCGATTCAAGTTTGAATATGCTATCGATTTAGTTATAATTGATGGGACTACTACAGTAAAATGTAAAGGGGCAGCTATGGCAACGATACACGATGTAGCAAAAATAGCGGACGTATCCGTTACGACAGTTTCCCGCGTATTAAATAATCGCGGTTATATTAGCGAGGCGACTAGAACCAAGGTTTACAAGGCGATGGAGGATCTTAATTACCAGCCGAACGAAATTGCCAGGTCCTTGCTTAGAAAGCAATCGAACGTAATCGGACTCATTATACCGAATGTCTCTCATCCTTTTTTTAGCGAGCTTGCGAATCATGTGGAAAATTATGCGTACGGCCTAGGCTTCAAAATGCTGCTTTGCAACTCTCAGCTTGATAAGGTGAAAGAGAAGGATTACATTGAGATGCTTAAGCGGAACCGCGTCGACGGCATCATTATGGGCAGCCACACCCTGCAGGTTGAAGAATACATAAATCTGAGCTCGCCGATCGTTACGATTGATCGCCAAATCAGCGGCGATATCCCTTATATTTCATCCGATAATTATACCGGCGGTAGGCTTGCGGCGGAGCTGCTGATCAATAAAGGCTGCAAGAAGATTGCGCATATTTGCGGGAATCTGGAGCTGCAGTTGCTGGCAAATCAAAGAACCGATGCCTTTCAAGCGGTAATGAAGGAAAAGGGTACCCCCTATATAATCATTCAGACGGATATGAACGTATTTGATCAAGCGCAGTATGAGCAAATCATACACCGGCTGTTTCAGGATCACCCTGATATCGACGGTATATTCGCAACGAGCGACATCATTGCTGCGTATGCCGTTAAAGAGTGTGCAGCTGCCGGGAAACGTATTCCAGCCGATGTGAAAATAATCGGGTACGATGATATTAACGCGGCAAGGTGGATGACGCCGGAGATTACGACGCTTAAGCAGCCTATTGCGGAAATTGGAAAAACGGCGGTTAACCTGATCGTGAAGCAAATGAACCAGGAGCCCTTCGAAGCTGAAAATATTTTACCTGTGACGATGATTGAACGGGCGACTACATAGCTTGAATGAACGAAAAACCCTTGCCGCGCAAGGGTTTTTTTATTTCCCAAAAAATATGTTAAGCGATTGATATGTCAAACGATTGACATACAGTAATCGCGACTATATAATACGTTATGAAAGCGGTTTACACAAACGGGTAGGCCGTATAAATATTTCAAGAATCGGGGGCATTAAAATGAAATCTTGGAAATGGGCACAGCTACTTACTTTGTCTCTTATCGTCGTTATGGTCTTTACGGCATGTGGTAAATCGGGTAATTCAGGCAGCTCCGAATCATCGAATGGGGGCTCTGAAGTCAAAATAACGCTGCTTAACTCTAAGGGTGAAATTCAAGCCCAGCTGGAAGAAGCGGCAAAAACATTTAAAGAGGATAATCCTGACATCACGCTTGAAATCATACCGGTACCGGCTGGGCAATCTCCTTTTGAGAAGGCTTCCGCGCTTTACGCATCGGGTAACCCGGCTACTATTACGATGCTGGATACAGGAGATGTTGAGAAGTTCAAGGATCGTATCCTGGATCTTAGCGGCGAGAAATGGATGACTGACGCCGTTGACCGCAGCACTTCGCTAACGACGTTTGACGGCAAAAACTACGCTTTCCCGTTCGCGATTGAAGGCTATGGCTTCATCTACAACAAAGCGGTTGTTGATAAAGCGGTAGGCGGATCATTTGATCCGGCAACGATTAACACGACAAGCGCGCTGGAAGATCTGTTCAAAAAAATCGAAGCTTCCGGCAAAGCGCCGCTCATCATTTCCCCGATGGACTGGTCGCTAGGGGCACACTATCTGCCGCTTGCTTACGCAGGCCAATCGGCTGATGCAGCAGCTGTTGCGAAGTTCGTAGACGATTTGAAAGCGGGAACAGTTGATCTGGGAAGCAACCCTGTATTTAACGGCTTGATCGATACATTTGACGTGATGGCTAAATACAATGTCGACAAAGCTTCCCCATTGTCCGGCACGTATGAGAGAGGGCCGGAAGTGCTTGGCAAAGGCGAGGTAGGCATCTGGTTCCAAGGGAACTGGGCATGGCCGCAAATTAGCAGCTTCGATACAGCCAGCGGCAATTATGGATTCCTTCCAGTACCTGTGAGCAACAATGCGGCTGATTTCGGAAACACTCAAATTTCTTCTGCCGTTTCTAAGCGTTTGGTGCTGGACAAGGAAAAAAATACGGCTGAGCAGCAAGCAGCGGCCAAAAAGTTTTTGGAGTGGATGGTATACAACGAGAAGGGGCAAGACTTCCTTGTTAACAAAGCGAGTATTATTCCGGCGTTCAAGAACATTACGCTTGAAGCGAAGAACCCGCTTGCGAAGTCGATTTCCGAATATATCAAAAAAGGAAAAACAGAGGATTCGATGAGCACGCTGCCTGCTGACCACTGGGCAAAAATTGGCGCATCGATGCAAAAATATTTGGCAGGTGCGGCTGACCGCGCGACTTTGACTAAAGAAATTGAAGAGTACTGGAAGTCGGTCAAGTAACGATAAATGACAAGGATTTGGCTTACCCCGTAAATGCAGCGGGGTGAGCCGTTTACTCTTAACAGCGTACTTCAAACGAAATACAAATATGAATGCGAGGGATCATGATGATAACGGAAAAAGGGCTGTGGAATCGCTTGCGACTGCGGCTGCTGTTTACCGGACCAACTTTGTTCGCTTTTTTTGCCGTAATGATTATACCTTTCTTATATGGCATCTACTTGACCTTTACGAATTGGGACGGCATATCGACGACAAGCAGCCTTGTCGGGTTTGACAATTACGTAGCGGTATTTAAGGATTTCGTGTTTTGGAAATCATTTCTGTTAACTTTGAAATATGTGTTCATATCGGTCGCGCTTATTAATTCGGTCGCTTTCCTGCTGGCCTATGTCTTAACGAGCGGCTTGAAGGGACAAAGTATTTTCAGAGCGGGCTTCTTTATCCCAAACTTAGTGGGCGGTATCGTACTCGGTTTCGTATGGCAATTTATTTTTTCCAACGTGTTAGTGTACGTAGGCAAAGAATTGAGCCTTCCGCTGTTCAGCGCTTCGTGGCTGTCTGATCCTAATAAAGCGTTTTGGACGATGATCATCGTCACGGTATGGCAGTATGCGGGTTATATGATGGTTATTTTTGTAGCCGGACTGATGAATGTGCCGAAGGATATTTTGGAAGCAGCCAGTATCGACGGCGCGAACTTATGGACCACCATGCGTAAAATGATTCTGCCGCTTATGGTGCCGTCGTTTATCGTCTGTATCTTCCTGTCGCTCCAAAGATGCTTTATGGTATATGACCTGAACCTTTCATTGACAAAGGGCGGTCCGTTCAAAAGCACGGAAATGGTGTCCATGCATGTGTACGAGAAAGCATTCCTGTCGCGGGATTATGGCGTCGGCCAAGCGGAAGCTTTCGTTTTGTTCCTGCTCGTGGCCACGATTACGATCGCACAGGTATATTTTAGCAAGAAGCTGGAGGTTGAGGCGTAATGGAAAATAAAAACAGAACACTCGAATGGACGAAATTCATCGCCCTCCTCGTTTGCCTAGTGCTGTTTGTATTTCCTTTTTTGATGCTGCTCGTCAATTCATTTAAAGAAAACAAAGCCATTACATCAAGTCCGCTTTCCTTACCGCACAGCTTTAGTTTAGAAAATTACACGAATGCTTTCGGCAAAATGGAATACGTATCCGCTTTTACGAACTCGGTCATTATTACGGTGCTTAGCGTTGTGCTTATTTCTTTTTTGGCAGCGATGACGGCTCATTATTTCGTAAGACATCAAACGAAGCTGAACCAATACACTTTCTTCCTAATGGTAGCGGCAATGATTATACCGTTCCAGGCCATTATGATCCCTCTCGTCAAAATATACGGCTCCATCGGCTTCTTAGACAGCAAATGGGCCCTCATCTATATGTACATCGGTTTCGGCAGTCCGCTTGCTGTGTTTATTTATCATGGATTTGTGAAAAGCATACCGGCTGAGCTGGAGGAAGCGGCGCTTATCGACGGCTGTACGAGAACGCAAACGTTCTTTCGCATCGTTTTTCCAGTGCTGACTCCGACAACGGTTACGATTGCCATTTTGAATGTTTTATGGATTTGGAATGACTTCCTGCTGCCTTCCCTCGTATTGATTGCGCCGGTTGAGCGTACGCTGCCGCTGTCGACCTTTTATTTCTTTGGAACGTACACGGTCGATTACGGGCCGCTTATGGCCGGGCTTATGCTGACCATACTGCCGGTGCTTATCGTCTACTTATTCGCGCAGAAATATATTATCCAAGGGGTTATGCAGGGCTCGATTAAATAATAAGTAAGGGTTGGATGACTTATTTTGTATTCAAGAGAAAATGCCGACAAATTTATTGCCGAACGAAAATATTTGCTGAAAGAGGAGTACCGGCTTTCTTATCATTTAATGGGCGAGTTTGGCTGGATGAACGATCCGAACGGCTTTATTTATTACAACGGCGAATACCATATGTTCTATCAGCATTATCCGTATCAGGCGGCATGGGGCCCTATGCACTGGGGGCACGCGGTTAGCCGCGACCTGATCGAGTGGAAGTATCATCCGGTAGCTCTTGCGCCGGATCAGGATTACGATCGCGACGGCTGCTTCTCCGGCAGTGCTTTCGAGCATGACGGCAAGCTGTATTTAATGTATACCGGGCATATTATTACAGGACCGGATAAGGATAACGATTATCGTCAAAATCAGAACATCGCCGTATCCGAGGACGGAATCCGGTTTGAGAAGCTGGCAAACAACCCTGTCATCGCACCGGAGCAAATGCCGGCCGGCATAAGCGAGAAGGATTTTCGGGACCCGAAGGTATTCGAGCGTGACGGCTTTTATTATGTGGTCTTAGGCTCGAATGACGGGCAGGGCAAAGGACTTATTTTATTATATCGTTCGACGGATCTTATCAACTGGAGCTTCGCCGGCGAAATCGCGCGCAGCGACGGGCAGCTTGGCGACAATTGGGAATGTCCGGATTTGTTCGAGCTGGGCGGCCGCGATGTGCTTATCATGTCGCCGCAGCGCATGCCGGCGCAAGGGGACGACTATCATAATCTGCACTCCGCTACCTATATGATCGGCCGCTTGGATACCGAGCAGGGAAGCTTCAGCTATGACCGTTACGAGCCCGTTGACTGCGGCTTTGATTTCTATGCCCCGCAGACAACAACCGACGATAAAGGCAGACGCATCGTAATGGGCTGGATGGAGACATGGGAGACGGAAATCCCGACGCAGCTCGGTCATTATTGGGCCGGCGCGATGACGATACCTCGCGAGATCGTTATGCAAGGTGAAACCTTGTTGTTTAAGCCGATCGAAGAAACGAAGGCTTATCGCCGTAACGCTTACGAAACATGGAACATGAAACTTGACGGCGACAAAGCTATGAATGTAAGCGGGGACTGCTACGAGCTTGAGGTTGTATTCCAGGCCGAGCAAGCTGAGGAATTTGGCTTGAAGCTGCGGGTTCACGGCGATGAAGAGACGGTGCTTTCCTACCGCCCGGCAGAAAGCCTGTTCCGGTTTAACCGCGATAAGTCGGGAATTGGTCTTGGCGGCGAGCGCAGAACGAAGGTTGAGCTGAAGGAAGGCCTGCTCGCACTAAGCGTTTTTGTCGATAAATCATCCGTCGAGGTGTTTATTCAGGGCGGCGAGAAGGTCATGACCGGGCGAATTTATCCGGGTGCCGATTCTTTAGGTATTCAAGTATATGCCAAAGGCTCTTGTTCTGTGGTATCCTTTAAAAAATGGGATATGAAGTAGGAGGGTCTTACATTGTCGAAATTGTACACAATTGGAGAAGCATTAATTGATTTTATTCCGGATACGCGGGGGATCGAGCTCAAAAATGTCATCGGCTTTCGGAAGGAAGCGGGGGGTGCTCCTGCAAATGTCGCCTGCGCGGTAGCGAAACTGGGCGGCAGCAGCGCATTTATCGGTAAGCTTGGCGAGGACGCTTTCGGCGACTTTCTCGTGGAAACGATGGATGCGGCAGGTGTCGACACGCGCCAAGTGCTCCGCACGAAGGAGGCGAATACGGCTCTCGCTTTTGTCAGCTTAAAGGCCGACGGCGACAGAGATTTTTCATTCTACCGGAATCCAAGCGCCGACATGCTGCTTTCGGAGGACGAGATCAGCGGGGAATGGTTCGCCAAAGGAGATATTTTGCATTATTGCTCCGTTGATCTGATTGAGGCCCCTGTAAAGTACGCGCATCTTAAGGCGATTGCGGCGATGAAGGAAGCGGGCGGCCTTATCAGCTTTGATCCGAACGTGCGGCTTCCGCTGTGGGAGGATCCGGAGCACTGCCGGCAAACGATTTTGCAATTCATTCCGTTAAGTCACCTTGTTAAAATTAGCTCGGACGAGCTTGCCTTTATTACGGGAATCGAGGATGAGCAGGAGGCTATTGCATCGCTGTTTGTCGGCGATGTGCAGGCTGTCGTCTACACACGGGGTTCCGAAGGCGCGGTATGGATTACGCCTTCCTACGAAGCATCCGTGCCCGGTCAGAAAGTAGCGGTTATCGATACGACTGGCGCTGGCGATGCTTTTATCGGGGCATTGCTTTACCAGCTTCAATTGAACGATGGAGTCGTGGAAGGCATTGGCGCTGAGAAGGCGGAGCGGATTGTTTCGTTCGCGAATGCCGCAGCCGCTCTAACGACGACAAGAGCCGGAGCGATATCCTCGCTGCCTCTGCTGCATGAGCTTCCTTCCGTGTAATCGACGCGTAATATTATCCGAAAAAGAGTATCGCTCTCCAGCCGTTCCGGCTGCGAGGGGGCGATGCTCTTTTTTATCATCTTAGTCGAGAAGACTCCCTCTTCAACGTAGTAAGAGGGAGATGAATCGATTTCTTTTTGGTACCTGAATGCGAACATATGTGCTATAATTTGGTTGAGGGGGGTGATTCCAATACTCGTCCATAAAGCCTACAAATTTCGTATCTATCCGAACAAAGAACAAGCAATGCTCATGAACAAAACGATGGGCTGCACTCGTTTTGTGTTTAATTTTTTCTTGGCCAAGCAACTGGAAAAGGATGCTTATTGGCACATTGTCGAAGAAATGAAGCAAAGCGGTCAATTGCCTTCGAACGAATGGAAAGGCAAATTTTTTAACAAATATGAAGCCATCAAAGGCGTTCGGGAGTTAAAACAGCATTATCCTTTTCTTAAAGAAGCGGATAGCATAGCCTTACAAAAATCGCTTGAAAATCTAAACGATTCGTATACCCGCTACTATAGGAAGCAAACTGACAAACCACGCTTCAAAAGCAAAAAGAATGCTTTACAATCGTATACGACCAAACAAACGAATGGCAATATCACGGTGTCGGGCAACTATATCAAGCTGCCGAAGCTCGGTTTGGTTCGGTTTTCCAAAAGTCGTGCGGTCGAGGGAAGAATCCTAAATGCTACGGTTCGCCTTCATCCAAGCGGTAAATACTTCGTTTCACTATTGGCAGAAACCGAAGTGCAGGCGTTGCCCAGAACCCATTCTGCATGCGGGATTGATGTTGGATTAAAGGATTTCGCTGTTGTCAGTGACGGAACCGTCCATCATAATCCGAAGTGGTTTCAGCGATTAGAACAGAAGTTAGCAAATGCACAGCGTATGCTTGCCAGACGAACAATAGGATCTTCGAATTGGCATAAGCAGCGGATTCGGGTTGCTCGTATTCATGAGCGCATTGCGAACGCACGGAGTGATTACTTGCATAAAATCTCTACCGAGATCGTCAAAAACCACGACATCATCGGGATCGAGGATTTAGCGGTAAAAAACCTTTTGAAAAACGCAAACCTTACCAAAGCGATCAGTGAAGTATCGTGGGCGCAATTTCGTGCGATGCTTGCGTACAAAGCAAGCTGGTATGACAAACGGGTGATTGCCGTAGCGCGAAACTTTGCAAGCAGTCAATTATGCTCCTGTTGCGGTACGAAAAACAAAGACGTGAAGAATCTCGCTTTGCGTGAATGGGAATGCCCAAGCTGCGGCAGTCATCACCATCGCGATCTGAACGCAAGCATCAATCTGAGAAACGAAGCCATCAGGCTTCTAACCGTAGGGACTACGGGGATAGCCTAATCACATATTTGCCCGTTAGGGTGAAGTTCTTAGGAATCCCCTTCTTCAAAAATCAATTGATTTTAAGAAGGGGTAGTTCAATTTGTGCGGAGCTAACAGCACCGGAAATATAGTAGACTAACTCGGCCGCATTCTGGTGATAGTGCGGTTCCACAACATTATTGGCACTTAAAAAAATGACTAACAGGGATACAGTTTCCAACGTATTTAATTGTTTGATACCTAATACGTTAATCAAATTGTTTTTGTCCTTTATAAACAAGGGACTAGTATTTACGTCAATTGAGTTGATGGGGATGTGTAATCCATATATGAAACCATAATTTTCGCATCTTTACATCAGCAATTTATATAGGCATTTATATGTCTTACAATTTGATTGGTGTTTATCGTTACTGAAATAAATTTGTGCCCGGGTTGACCATTGTTTTCAATAAGAAAGAGAGGGTACTTGTTCAATGCTAACGGGAGACGATACTCAATGACCAGGGAGCGGTTTGCCGCGACAGCTGCTCCTCATTGTTTATTAAGCGAAAGGGCAGAAGAGTGTGGTGGATCGGCTATTTATTATCGCTCTCTCTTGTGCCAGAGTAACACATCCGTCTCACCTACAATATGATGAGTCTAGAAATCTAAAGAGGTGAGCCAATGGCAGTCGTAAAATCCAGGAAACAGGATATTGATATGTTGGCAAGGTTGCTTCGAGCTGAAGCTGAGACCGAAGGCGAAATGGGCATGCTCCTTGTTGGAAATGTTGGCATTAACCGAATAAGAGGGAATTGCTCCGATTTTAAAGATATCCGGACAATTCCCCAAATGATCAACCAGCCGCATGCGTTCGAAGCATTGCAACATGGTATGTACTATCAAAGCGCAAGAGATAGGGAACGCCGACTGGCGCAACGGGCTGTGAATGGGGAGCGGAATTGGCCAGGCGAATTCTCCCTATGGTATTTCCGTCCAGGAACGTTCGAAAATCCCGGGCCATGTCCGCCAACTTGGTATGATCAGCCGTTCGTAGGACGATGGAAGAAGCACTGTTTTTATCAACCGACCGTGCAAGAATGTCAAAATATTTATAATACGTAAACGTACATTAGGATCTCTTAACCTGACCTGTTACAGCCATTTGTCAGTTGACATGAACTTTATCTCATTAAGAGCCGCGTAAATCGCGGCTTCTTTGGGTTTAGTGAAATAAAGTTGATGTCACGGTCATTATTCGGAAACTATACCCACGTGACAGGCCGTCCGATGTCGGATGACTAGTTCCACAAAACAGCGGCAGTTCAGACTTGAACTGCACCCCGTCAAGTAGACAGTACAAATAACAAAAATCAATTAAGCGGCCTTGGTCCTAAATTCCATCGGACTGAGGCCGTTTAGTTTTGCTTGTAACCGTTCGTTATTGTAAAAGTGGATGTAGGCCTCAATGTCCTTCTTAATCTCCTCAAAAGTATGGTACGTGTGCAAATAATATTTCTCACATTTCAAGGTCCCCCAGAAAGATTCCATTGGACCGTTATCGATGCACCGCCCAACACGGGACATGCTCTGGATCATTTTATTGTCATCCA
>NZ_JBWDNW010000034.1:0-35539 GCF_056269405.1 Paenibacillus sp. J2L1-98
TCCGCTCGACTTGCATGTATTAGGCACGCCGCCAGCGTTCGTCCTGAGCCAGGATCAAACTCTCCAAATTGGTGTTTGACTTGCTCATTACTTTTTTATCGCTTTTTCGCTCATCCCGAAGGATTTGCGAGGCAGTTATTACTCGTTGTTCAGTTTTCAAAGAGCAATCTTCTTTTCTTTCGTCCCGGTGTGTTTTTTGGCCGGAATAAGAATATACCACGTATCTTTCTAGTATTGCAAGTCTTTTTTTAAATTAATTTATTATTTTCGACATATCATGACGCGCTTCTTCAATTTGCTTAGAAGCTCAACCACTCGTTTTCACCTCCTTTCCTGCTTATCTTTTTGGCCCTAACTCCTTACTCAGACACCGCCTGCCTGTCTAGCCCGAGCGGCAATGAGCGGATGGTTTTAAGGTTTGTGAGCAGTTTCTTGCTTGATAAACCTTCCGCTTCTTCGATTCAGGCGTGCAAAGGTTTTACTTCTCTGAAATAGCCAGATTCTATTAGGAACGATGATCCCGTTTCATATATGGCTGATGGTTTCTAGGACAAAAACCAAAAAGAATCTATCCCATTGATACAACATAGAAAAGTAGTATCGAACTATAAAGCAAAAAATAAGCAACATAAACGAAAAAAGTGCCCTCGCCACTAATACGGCAAAGGCTCTAAGGAAAAAAAGACTGTGGTTTGATCCCCGTGTCACGCAAAAAAAATGAATCCAACCGAAACCTACTGTTATGCAGCCAACCTTACGCGATGGAATTTCGATTGTTTAACACTAAACACAAGACTTAATATAGAACCGTTTCCTTCGCCTCTTGCTCGCTTTGTTAATTGTAACCCTTGCCTCCAAAACTCAATTCGGAGAGCACATCAACACTATAAGACCTCATGCAACAGCGGAACATCATATGCTCCCAAGAGGTGTCGGAAGTCAAGAACATATATCGATAAAAAGAAAAGAAAAAAAGTTGCTTTGCCTTATCTTCCTGAGACCAAATGTAGGCAAAAGAAAACGAGCAGATCACTCCCTTCTGCTCGTTCCTTCGCTCTTATAAGATCTCTTCAACCGCATATTGCGACATAGGTGTTCCAACGCTGCTAATCTTCGTAATGGCAACCAATTTGTTCCCTGTCTGCAGTAGCTCGATTAACGTACCCTTTGTTCTAAAATTTTGCGTCACTTTAAGGGTCGCCGTATCATATTGGCTGATGGTTTGACCCTTGCCTGTAAAAAACAAATCCTTGCGGACAGGATCGCTAGTCATTACATCAAACGAGTTAATTCCGCCGGCATGCTGCATATTGCTTTCTCTATTGTTCGTTGCTGTAAATACGCCGCCGTAACCATTTAATAAGTACTGGCCGTCCGGCGTTAAGCCGATCATCGTAGACAGCTCATATTCCCCATGATAAGGGGAGTCATAGCCAGCTGTAATTTTCCCTTCATTCAGCGAAAACATTTCCATATCGCGCGGACTCGAATCCGAATTGACCGCATAGATCCGATCCTCGGCGGGGTGAAGCGCGATCGTGCTTGCGTTTCTAATGGTCGCTGCCGACAGCTCCGCTTTCGTCTGGCGGTCATAGCTGATGATATTCGTCCATTGTCCTGATCCGGATGCAATATATACATGACCTTTCCGATCAACGGCCATATCGTACGGATCTATGCGCACATTCCACTGATCCTTTACCTGCAATGTAGTAGGATCAAATACAACGACTTTACCGCCCTGCATATCGTCAAATCGGTAAGGGCTGTAATCCGCATTGGCTATAATGGCGTAAAGCTCCCCATTCGCATAATACAGCTTCTTAGGCGGTCTGTTGAATATTTCCGAGACCGCTGTGCTCTTATTCTCACTGAAATTATAAGCAACGATTCTCGATTCGCTTTCGTTAACCGTATATACGATCGGTTTAGCTGGATCAACAACCGCTTCCCTTACGATAAAAGGCAACGAGTGAACATTCTCTTCCGGCGTTACTGGTATCGTAGACGGCTCTTCGGTTGGTTCGGTTGGCGTAGGAGGCTCAGTCACTTCATCCGGCTGCTGCTCCGGCTCAGTTGGCTCCTGCTCCCTGAATTGGTCCTGATTCAAAACTTGGATGTTAGCGAAGCTTTTTTTCGAATAAACCGAAATCCATGAGCCGGCGTACTCAATCGGGACGGAGAAATTCAAACTCCCCTGCTCTGCTCCCATCGCATTAATGCCGATGACCTCGCCTATCCTATTAAATAACGGACCACCGGAGCTTCCGTTTGTAATCGGTGCCGTTATTTGAATGAGACGTTCCGCGCCCATTGTTCTTATTCCGCTGACGATGCCTGTCGAGACGGTATTTTGCAGCCCTTCCGGGTTTCCGATTGTAACGATTTCTTGACCTTTGGCAAGCTTTAACGAAGAACCGATCCGCAGCGGCGGGATGTTCGTTCGTATGCTTGTTTTGACGATCGCCAAATCTGCTTCTTCATTATAAGCGACGACGCCATCCACGTCGTAAAAACGGTCTTGGCCAGTCTGGATCAAATAGCTGCTAGAATCGGCTATGACGTGGTAATTCGTCAAAAATAATCCGTACCCGACCGCAAATGCGGTACCGAAGCCAAGGGAAGCACCTTCACGATCGAAGGATTCGAGAAGAACAACGCTTTGTTCCAGCTTTGCGATCTGTTCAACGGATAACGTCCGGCCTGTATAAGGGTCTTTATCAAAAGGAGCGAGAACGAATCGCAAATAATCAATAAGCTCCGTATTTTGACCAAGCTGCGGCATAACCAGGTCGCTGATGACGATAATACCGCGCTCATAAAATACCTTTTTCCCGAAGGCCTCGCTTATAACGCGCAGCGGCACGAAGACTCTTCCCTCTTTATATTGTGCAGGGGCAGCCAGCGGATAAGAAAGGCCGTTTATTTTGAGCTTGCTGCTGCCTAACGTAATCTGTATTTTTTTGCTTCCTTTGGTGATCGTAGCTGTGGATGATTTCGCTTCCCAGGCTACCCTTGCCCCCATGTTCTCGCTAATAAACCGAAGCGGAACCAGCGTAGTTTGATTTTTTATAAAAGGCGTAATTCTGAAGTTATTCTCGTCGATCATCAGGTCAGTATTATCGCTTATCGCATTCGTGCTGCCAATCGACAAAACGATCGCGCCTGCAAACATCTCGTTAAAATCAATGTCCTCATCTGCATGAACAAGCGGTTGCAATTGTATAAAAAGCGAGATGACTAAAAAAACGGAAAGCAGCTGTTTCATTTTCATTTTCATTTTCGTTCTACGTGTCTCCTCGTGATGTAGGGTAGGAAATATAGGTAAATATCTAATTCAGTATTATAGCATCCGGGGGAAAGTTGTTTAAAGACCAAATTTTGCTAAGTAAATCGTAAATCCATCCGCAGACATTTTGTTAACTTTCCTGCTTGCGATGCATCAATAGTCACGAATAAACATCCTACATGAGTAAAACAACCACACCAAGATTCTGGACAGCATCAATCGAGTAGCACAATAATCAGTTTGAATTAGAGCGGACAGCAGTAATAATCCCAGCTGTCCGCTCTTTTTGAACTATTGCACCGCTTTGAATGTTTGTAAACAGATCTTCTTTTTACCTCCGTGTAGGTATCGACATTGTAAGTCCGAAGGATCTCAATCATCAACTCTATAGGTAAAACACTATTGCGCGGAAGTTATGATATATTTACCTTCTTCATTTTGATTAGGAAGCGTACCATAGGAAGAATCTTGAACTTCATTAACTTTCCACTTCTTTTGAATGTCATCATAAAGTGCTTTAATGGAAATCTCATGAGCAACATCCTTCTCCCTAATGTAAGCTCCCTTCAGATGCTTAAACAAAATAATACCCTCTACTTGCATAATTGGATTCCCGTCTTTATCAATTGTGATTTTAGCAGTTTCCTTATTAAAATACGTTTTAAGCAATTGATATTGTTCATGCCCGAAGAGTGATGGCTTATATTGATTCGCTTGCGCTAGATTAAACTTCTCGGTTGTTATAGTAAATGGTTCAACACTTAGCTTCACGCTGGCTTCGGTGTATTCTTTAGCAAACTGCGCGTATAGTTCATTCGCTGCGATTTCGTCTGGCTTAAATACAAAATGAGAACCGCTGCCAATGGTAAAGTAGGTCGGATCATAATTCGAACTCTTGGTTTCTCCCCAAGGAAACATCCCTAATAACTGAATTTCCTTTTCATCTTTTTCATCGATTGGCCCGAATTGTGCTGATTCAGGATCACCAATTTTGACTCCCGTTTTCTCGCCTTTAAAAAGAATTTCAGCACCCTTTAATTCCTTCGATAGATCCATTCGATGACCGTCTAATTTGAAACTGACCTCAACTTGGGCTTTATCCCCTGTTGAAACCGTTACTTTATCCGTTATCGAAGTCCATTGATATGCTTTGGTTGCTTCAATCACATAGCTTCCTGGCAAGAATGGATTTCTAAATTCTTTCATCGTAACGTCTTTGTCGTTCACTTTTATTTTCACATCCGGATCAACATCTTTAAGCGTAATTAAGGTTTCATTGGGTAGCAGTACATAATCACTGGCCTTATCTGGTTTCGTAATTTTATAGGGAATCTCACCGCTTAGTCGCATTTCTTTCATACTGTTGGGTACATCCTCATTCTCTTCATCCAAGACTTGAATCGTCAAATCTTTTATTTCAGCATACTCTTTAATAAATTCCGTAGCGGCATCCTCTGCAAAAGGATAGGCTTGTATATCCTTCGGCATCGTAGAAAGCAGAAGTTTAGGATCCTTCGTTTCCAATGCCTTTGATACGTTCTCAATTACTGTTTCTTTGTTATTTGAACCACAACCACTTATCAAAACAACGACAAGAATCATCATGACTACCGAAGTAATACCAAGCATCACTTTGTTATTCTTCAACCCTATTCACTCTCCCATATTAAAACTACGTCCCGCCTTCTTTTTCTACAAAACCGACTCTATTGCTTCAACGGTGTCCCCTAGTTTTACTCCATCATGAATAGGAAGCTTCTTTAAATGATCAAAGTTGCCTTTCTGAATTTCCTTTATAACGTCTTTAATATGAATGCCGTGGTCATTCAGAATAAGAATAGTATCCTCTATGTTTTTCACCTTTTGTTCATGCTCGGCTTCCTTAATTTGTTTGGCTATTTTCTTTAATTCCTCCTCGATCTTTACTTTTTTGTTGGTTAAGATTTCTTCACGTTCAAGCAGCTTCAACAGTCTCTTATCATCCATTACAATGTCCTCCTTGTTATCAGTCAACAATCATAATAATCGTGCTTGTAGACGAGCTGCTTATAAATAAAAAACAAAAGCGTTAGCAGTACGAGAATGGAAAAAGTAATAATGCTCATAACCGTGGACTCATTTAAAATCACTTTGGATGGTTGGTTTTGAATATCTGTAGCCATGACAACGTCCTGATTGACTCCTGAGGCTGTTGCATGGCTCATTACAACATCATCCTCATTTGTCTCTGGGATGACAGATCCATTTGAATCCTTATAGCTTCTTGGAACAGAAAGAACGCTTCCGGCTGCAGTCTCCGTTTTAATCTCTTGCTTTTTCGCCGTAGGCTTCAAGGTTATCGTCATGTTAAATGTACCGGCATCAGCTGCTTTTATAACGACTTGTTCAGGGGCTTTAATGGTATAGTCACTAGCATTTTCACCTACGATATTAATGAAATCAACTTCATAAGTACCCACGTCAACTTCCTGCGAAGATAAATAGCCATTTTGCTTAGCAAGCCTAGCCATAATGTTTTGTTTCTCTTTTGAAGTGAAATTAATAAGGATCGTTTTATCAAACCCTTCTGGGACGGTAACCATACATTCAAGTGAACTCACCGGCTCCTTATGCGATGTCATTGATCCTTGATTTGCCTCTTCGGCAAATACTGAAATTCCTGCAAAACTGAAAAAAATGAACAGAATTAGAGCCGAACTATAAAAAACACGAACACTCAAGGATAAACACCTACTTTACTGAAATAATAAAGGCCTTCGGGGATACTTAAATCCCTTATAACTGTTTATTGTCACTCCCGTGCCTCCCTGGCAATGGATGTATAAGTTGTTACCGTTTTGATCTCTACCAATAAAAATACCGATATGATTAACCCCACCTTGCCCTGGAATGTTTTTGAACACTAAATCACCGGGAATCAATTCATCATCCGTTATCGTGAAGGTTTTGCTCCATTGGTAAGAGGTACCGCCTGACGAGAATACATTGCCTAGACCAGCTGTTTTAAATACCCAATCAATAAATCCGCTACAATCCAGTCCATAGGGCTGCAGGGTCCCTGTTGTGTCATTTCCGGCTGCCGTTACTTTTACAGGATCCCCCCAATTCCGGTTCCATCCAGCAGGACTTTTACCTCCCCAGAAATATTCCACCTTACCTTCTAAGATTAATGCCGTTGCAATCACTTCTTTTCTTGCTTTGTTAATATCCCCGCCAAGATTTTCAATCAGATCTGCCATTTCTTCTGGTGTTAAGCTGCTGGGTTCGCCTCCCCTGCCTGTATATCCATCTGCAAGATCAGGGAATTGTTCTTGAATAGCCCCTGAAGTAACGAGCCTCCTCGCCCATTCCATCTGCTCTCCATTAAACCCAATTTTGCCGAATACATCTTCCATGTCATACGAATAAATCTTCACAATCAGTCTTGTTCGACTTTCTGTATCACAATCTTCTACTAATTCCCCTGTTTCTGGATTTGTTGTTGTTTCGCAAACTTCTACGTCATATCGTTCTGTGTCCGTCTCAATCTGATTAAATTGGTCAAATAAGGAGTCGATATAAGCCTTTTGTCTGTCCGAAAAGGTTAGTTCCTGTTCAAACTTAACCGCAACTAGTGCAAAGATTTCAACCCAATTGACTTGAAGTTGCCCGTCCTCATTCATGTATTCCATCCGTACATCGTCATAACCGCTTTCTTTATAGTCCTCTATCTGCTCCTGGAATGCTGCATTTCGTTCATCCACCGTTTTTTTGTACTGATTGGCGTTATCCTCGTCCGTCATAAAAAAAGAACCAGCTGAGCTTGTCGATGCACCCATACTGTTTGTGACCGATATAAGGAGAAAAAATACACCACCGATCACTGCAGAAATAAGCCAAGTCTTAGGATTTGTCACCACAACAGCTAGTAGTTTTTTCGCTAATTGTCGAGCTGCTGCTCTCAGAAAAACAGCAGGAGAGGAAAGGGCTTTTTTAAGTCTGGTCTTGATCTCGAGTGAAGAATATTTAGTTTGGGGAACAAATTTACTGCCTAATGTTTTGAGTTTCGACACGTTACCGAAGCTAGTGGTCGAGCGAGCGGAACCTGTACCCTTTATTTTTCTAAATGCGTTCAATGGTCGGGTGCGACTACCACTTTTGATGGCCGTTGCTTTTACTTTTAATCTTTTTACCGTATAAGCCATTTCTTTAACTTGTTTAAAGCGCTTATTAACACGATCTGCACCATTTTTGACTTGCAAGAGCGATTGAACACCGGCGTTTCCTTCCTCTTCATGATAAGGATCAAGTGCTGCTCGAATAAGATGTTTAGCAGCCTTTCGTGGGGCTCGTTTTACACGATTAGACATTCTCTCTTTCAATCTAGCGTGAATCCCATGAACCCCTCCTAGATGACCGGTTGGATTCACAGGAGCATTCCGATTGATTTTCAGACTACGTTTTAGACCAGGTTTAACATACGTCATCTTCATGCAGGCCTCTCTTTCTCGGCCTCCGTCACTTCTTCTACTTTTGTCGTCATCATCTTGTAGAGCTTGGTGTTTTTCGGGAATTCATCTTTGAAAGGAACGATCCCATTTCCAACGAATAACAGGCCTTGGCCGCTGTCTGAATTGGTAACATAACTAAGCTGCGTGTCGGATATATTCAGCAAATCGGCCAGCTCATTACGGTCTGATGGAGCTTGATTAAGCATCATTAAGAAGTCTGAATTGGAAAGCATTCGGCGTGCAAGCTCCGATTTAAGCAAATCCTCTACGTTTTGCGTAATGCCTGTTGGAACACCGCCCCATTTCCTCGCACGTTTATACAGCTCAAAGAGAAAATTTGCCGAATATTCGTTAGCAAAGAGCAAGTAAATTTCATCCAAGTAAATCCACGTTCGCTTCCCTTTGTTGCGATTAACCGTAATTCGGTTCCAAACCTGGTCCAGCACTATGAGCATCCCCATCGTTTTAAGCTGCTTTCCCAAATCTTTAATATCGAAGCATACAAAGCGGCTATTAATATTAATGTTTGTTTTATTAGAGAAGACAGACAAATTGCCCTTCACATATAATTCGAGTGCTGTGGCTAGTTGAACCGCTTCATCATCATCCTGTGCGTTCAATTGCTCGTAAAAGTCTAAAAGAGTCGGGACGTCATTAGGGTCAAACGTCTGTAAATACGCTTTGTATGTGAGCTTTAAACAACGGTCAATAATCGATTTTTCTCTTGGTGTAAGTCCGTATCGTCCCCCTACAAGCACTTCACATAAGGACAATATAAAATCAGACTTAAGCAGCAGTGGATCATCATCGTCGGCATAGTCCATCGTCATATCAAGCGGATTAAGGTAATTCTTAGATCCTGCTGAAATATGAATGACCTCGCCGCCGAAATTACTTACAAGCCTGGTGTATTCCATCTCGGGGTCAATAATAATGACGTCATCATCGGTGCTTAGCAAAACATTGATCATTTCACGCTTCGCTGCGAAGGATTTACCCGATCCCGGTGTGCCTAAAATAAAACCATTCGGATTTTTTAGGGACAGCCGATTGAACATAATCAGGTTTCTTGAAACTGCATTAAGACCGTAGTACATGCCACCTTCTTGAAAAAGCTCTTGATTGGTAAAAGGCATGAATATGGATGTGCTCTCTGTCGTCAACGTTCGAGAAGCTTTAATTAAATTAAGCCCATAAGGTAAACACGAATTTAAAGCATCTTCCTGCTGATAATGAAGAGTCCCTACTTGGCATAAAAACTTATTCGCAATGGCCGTAATTTCTTTACCGTCCTTATTCAAGCTGTCTAGATCATCCGCAAAGTGAATGATGATGACATTCGTAAGGAACATTTTCTGATTTTTGTTTATTAAATCATCCAGCAGCTCCTTTGCTTCATCGAGCGAATGCTTTAGTTCATGCGGGATAAAAGCCTCGAGATAGCCATTTTTAAGGCTGCGCTTTTGATATTCGATCTTATTGGCTTCCATTCCGGTAATTTGCTTTTTAACGATTCTGAGCGCCTTGTAGGCATCGACGGATTTGATATTCATCGTCAGCATCAAATTGAAACTAAAATCGGATATATCGCTGAGAAATTTGTCATTGAGGAACGCAGGTAAATCTTTGATATAGATCGACCTCGCAAACTTATCACCGATAATCATATGGTCACGTTTGAAGGTAAACGCATCTGGCGCAATCAAATCCTTGGTTATTAGTCCCTTGCGCTTATGCTCGATCAGATCATACCTGAAATGACCTTCTTGCCCCATCCGATAAATATCGTGAAGAAGCTCCAGCCTTTGGTTTAAATCGAGTCCAGAAATAGAGCTGCCCATTCGTTTAAATACATTCTGCGTTTCGCTTTCCATCCGCAAAAAAGTGTTTCTGGCATCTTCTACAGAGCCGGCTTCGAGGGAAATGGTAATGAATTTTTCTTTTTTGATTTCATTCTTACCGCCTACAATTTTCTTCTTCAGCATAGCGTTGTATTCCATTCGAAACGGTTCGAGATGATCTTCTCTGCTTTTCACAACCAGTTTTTCTTCGAAATCTTCTTTGTTGAAATTCTTATTGCTGATGGTAATCTGTAGATCCACGGTATTATCGAAAAAGTTAAGGAACTCGCAGTATTTCGCAAACACTTCTTCTTGATCCTCTTGCTTACCTACTTGATAGTTAATATCTTTGAAAGCGAACGTTTTGGAGAATCGACTCTTCCCATGCATGAAAATACCATCTTCGAAAGGCTCAGAATATGGAAGCGACTGTTGTGTCGATTTAGGAATTCGCACTTTTTGGTTTGCGGATTTTGGGTTTAGAAAGGACAGCACGATCATTCTCCCCCTTTTCTTTGGTATTCGATAAGACCTCAAATATATTTAGAGTGATGTACTTTCTTTTTTGCGGATAAATAAGCTCCTGCTGGATAACCGATTTTATAAATTGCTCAAAAGTCATTCCGTTATAGTTGAAATACCCGATCATAAACAGCGGCATCGCAATGAAAATAACAATCCAACTGGCTGTATCCGGTCCGACAATTGTTCTGCCGAACCAATATAAAGGTACATTTACGATAATGGCGATTAAAGTGCAAACCAGTTGCCGTAAATTCAATCCAAAAAAGAGTTTTTCTTTATACGTTCGAATTTCCTTTGGAATGCGAATCTCAATCATATTTCCTCCTGATTAATCATGTCGTCAGATCCTTTTATGTTGACGGCTTCCGCGGATTGACGTGGCTTTCGGATGTGTGAATCTGGCTTAAGCAGTCGATTAGAGGATTTTTTATATATGGTATTAAAGATTCCTAGCAAACCATCTAGCCTCTGCGACTGTTCCACCACTTGGGGAGCATATATACCGTACCGATCCACAAGTTGGTGCAATTCTTCCCGCGCTTCTTCAATCCGCTTTAGAAGCTCGCTCATTCATCTCCACATCCCTTTGTACACGCATAATTCCAATTATGCGCCTGTCAATTTCCTTGCCCATGAACCTGATTTGATAATGACAAGTAACAATGCTAAAGCGGATAACAAGCCTTTCCATATCGCAATGTTCCCGCCACTCCCGGTAAAAGACCCAAAAGTAACATGAGTCGCAATCGCGGTATAAATGACGCAAACGACAATAATAATAATGCCCTGCAGGCAAACGGCCGCATAATCCATAATGAATTTTTTTCCTGTACCCGAAATCGAGTCATGGATGAAGGTTGATATCGGTATCGGGGCGACAGCGGTATAAATAAGCAATTCAAATAATCGTCCAAAAACAACGAGGATAATGACGATCTTCACACCCCACAAGGCCCATACAAAGGGCATAATACTAAATTGGTAAACCTGCTTTTCAAACCAACCCATGTCACCATATTCGGCTTCTAGGACCGTATAATCGATATCGAATGCAACTGTTGAACCTGTAGATCCGACTATGCTCGTCAGATAGGAGGAGATATAAAAAATGATTTCTAAGAGATCAAACACATGCTCCATGACAAACTTAGCAAAGACCAACTTCACCATGCAGGATACAACCGTTTCCCATCGGACAAAGGAGAAGTTCATCGATTTATGAAGGAAATCGAGTAAAAAGTATAACGTTAATAGGCTATACGCTACGGGAAGAATGGCATAATGGATTTCTTTTATGACGGAATATAAACCCGGATAGGAAGACGGGCCTTCATTTACAAGCGAAGTTACATCACCAATAAGTGCACTAAAACTATCGAATGCTTCCTTAATATCATCAATTGGAGAAGCCAATTTCCACCACCTACCTATTTAAAAGGAGGCTATTTGACATAGCCCCCTCTGCTCTCTATTACAGTCCGAACAATGGGAGAGACATCGTAATGCCGTACACCAGAAACCCTGACGCCAACGTTTTCATGCCCCGAACCTTACCATCTGCATCGTCATTTTTGAACCCGAGGGCTAGTTGAACGGCTCCGAAGAAGGCAACAATCAGACCGATCCGTCCGAGCCACGTAGCGATTACATCGATAACACCATCCAGCTTATCCATTCCAACCGGATCGGCTGCATAAGCGCTAGTCGCGACCAACATAAGAACGACTGCGATACAAATAGACTTGATACCTAAATTCTGATTAAATAAATTGAAAAACTTGGTTTTTAGGTTATTCATCTTCACATTTCTCCCTTTGGTTTCATTTTGATTTTAAAGAAAGGCTTCCATCCGTTTTTCCATAGCATTAATTTCGTCAACGTCAACTAACCTGATTTCCTCTTTTCTTTCTTCCAGGCTTTGATCAGGAACACGCATATGGTATGGCTCCAATGACGGATCTGTTTTCGGTTTTGATGTTTTTTCTATTATTCGTTTATCTGATGCAGTCTCCAGCGCCATATAAGAATCAAAATAGCGAGTTATGCTCGCTTCGTACAGCAGTTTATAGTTCGGATGTGATTCTAGCTTGAATTTCTCACTATAAAATGGTCTTAGCCCCCGGATAAATAGAATGCAGTTTTGGTCCGGCATTTGGGCGATCTCATCAATCGTCATCAGATCCCGGCCCTGGCTGCCGTAACTAACGCTTGATGAACTGTTCTTCCCCCTCGACTGGCTTGAATTTTTCGTATCGATCGTCTGTTTTCCAAGCCCTTTATTCACCCATTCAAGCGTAGATCTCTCTTGCCCTCCAAGGAATAAAATCGTGTCACAGTTCCCGACAATCGTTTCCCAGCTATCCTTATATAAGCCTTTAAGTTGTGTCATGTTTTGAAGGATCACGGAAACCGAAATGTTACGGCTTCGCATGGTGGCAATCAATTTGTCGAAATCAGGGATTTGACCGATGTTCGCAAATTCATCCAGCCAAAACTTAACGTGATATTCTAAGCTGCCTTGACCAACAAAATCGGCTTGATAATATAAGGAATCGAATAGCTGCGCATACATCATCGCTACAATAAAATTAAAGGTTGTGTCACTATCAGGAATAAGAACGAATAATGCCGTCTTTTCAACTCCTAGCTTGTGTAGCTCGAGATCGTCTTCCATGAGCAGCCTTTCAACTTCCTCGATGCCAAACGGCGAAAGCCGGACCCCCGCGGATATTAAAATACTTTTTGCTGTTTTTCCAGAAGCCATTTTATAAATATCGTATTGTTTAACAGCAATATGATTGTCATTCTCCCCCCTTAATTTCTCAAATAAAAAGTCGAACTCACTTTTGAAATCTTCATCATCCTCTTTTACTTCCGCTAGTCTAAGCATAGTGAATACCGTTTTGAAATGGTGTTCGAATGTTGGAAGTTCATAAAAAATATAGAGAAATATCGACTGTAATAGTGCTGTCTCTGCCTTTTCCCAAAAGGGATCCCCGCCACTCTTACCTGTGTTGGTGTTTTTTATCAAGTTATTGATGACCTTTAAAATATCACTTTCCTTCTTGATGTAAGCAAAGGGATTGTATCTGAAACTAGATTTCATATTGATTAGGTTAAATACCTTAATCTTGTAGCCCTGCTCTTTTAAAGCATGACCGGTGTCGCGCAGCAATTCCCCTTTCGGGTCCGTAATCACAAAACTTGTATTGGCCTGCAAAATATTTGGTTTCACAAAAAATCGACTTTTACCTGTACCCGCACCGCCAATGGCTAAAATATTAAGGTTTTTCCTCGCTTTTTTGGTGTCTAAGCTCAATCTTTCCGTATTCGTTAAGATGATGTTTTGAAATTTATCCTTGTGCCTGATACGATTTCGCTCAGCACTTCCTCCCCATCTAGCCGTTCCATGCTCCTTTCCTGGCATCAGGTTCCTTTGTATGGTTACCTTATAAAGCACATAAACAGATACAGCGATCAGTTCCAAAAACAGGATTCGCAATGCTTCTTTACTCGGCTTGATAAGGATATGGTTCTGGATACTGTCTAGAGTAGCTTCACTGTATGTTTCAATGTCAATCGTCTGTATGTTGAATGGTTCTTCTGAGGATGTAATCACTTGATGAAGGTGTAATGTGAAGTAAGCCATGATGAGATACACGAGGTAACATAGTAATGCAAAATTTTTAATTTGTTTCTTCCGTTTTTCTTGGTCGTTCATCGGCCCCCCCTCTCCCTATTTTTATTTTTTGTAGGTGGGGCTTGTAACTGTGCTTGCATTAAAGGCTTTATTTCCTCACGTCTTTCAGCAAGTGATAGCCGATCTCCCTGACCCCTCCTTACTGCTGGATCATCATTTTTTGTATATCCAAGTTTCTCACCCAGCGTTTTACGCTCAGTTTCATCCCGCGTATGGTTTTTATGGTGTTCCACCTCCTCGGCCCTAAAAATGAATACGTGGCCTTGTCGTTCAACACTTATCCGATCACCTTTATCTCCAACATCGAAACGATGCTTTTCATTGTCTTTCAAGTTTTCCAAAATCTTTTTCACTCGTTCGTCTAATTGATTTTTCTCAAGACGCTCAAATACGCCGTTACGTTCTATGACGAGTGTCATTTCGATTTTCCCATTAGGATCGGTGACTTCATAAGGTTTAACTCCGTCTTTCTTTTCGGTGAGCTGCTTTATTTCTTCCTGAACAAGATTTTTACTTTCTGCCGTTTCCGTTTTCTCGTTATTCGGAGCAAACAGTTTCTCTTTAATAAGCATCAATCCGCTTTTCTGTTGTTCATTTTCACTCATCGTAGTAACAGGGCTTTCCTTATCTTTCAATTCTCTTTCAACCAATTTTTCCAGAACTAATTTGACTCGGCTTTCTTCCCCCTGTTTGTAAAAAACAGATAACTGATTTTGGTCTTTGACTACCGCAAAAGAAATTTCGTATTTTTTCGCAAGTTCTTGAAAGGCTTTAAGTTGCTTTTGATCCAGATCAAACATTTTAATCTCATCGTTAGATTTAACTAGCTTGCTTAAAGCCATTTCACCAGCTTTATCAGACTGTTCTTTTGCTTTTTGGATTAAAAAAAGCAGAAGATGCTTTATTGCTTCATTCGTCATTTTAGCAGCTTCTCTCGATAAATCAGAACCTAATCGGGTAGCTATCGTTGCAACGTCACCACCGACATCAGACATTACCATTCCTCCTTTGAATTACAATTCATTACGCTACATTTCATTCTCCTCATCAAGCTCCGCCATATCGATCTCCAACGCTCTAGCGATCTTCCTTATGTTGTCATGTGTAGGATATTTCCGATTTCCCATTTCGATTTGGGATATAGTCGGCTGCGGAACCCCTGATTTTACAGCTAACTCAAGCTGGGTCCATCCTTTCTCCAACCTCTTTTTTCTAACGGCGTTAATGTTTTGCACCTCCTTGACCACATAGTATTCTATATTGAATATTTTTGTCAATTACAAATATTCTATATAGAATATACAGTGTTTAGATGGGAATTCCATCACCCTTTCTGTTATCATTTAGGTAAAATAAAATTTCGCTTGGTGAGTGAGGAAAAATGGATCAATTCAGCAAAGAACTCGGTGCTAACGTAAATAAATTTCGAAAGGCCATTAATATGTCAACGACTGTACTAGCCGACTTGTCCGGCACATCCCAAAGTACAATCAGCAAACTTGAAAATGGCCAATCTACATCGAATATCGAAACTCTACTAAGAATCTGCAAAGTGCTGGGAATCACGCTGTATGAGATTCTCCCAGATGATGCCTTACCTGATTCAAAAGAAGATAATCCAGCTTCAAGGCAATTACTCAGTATTTTAAATCAGATGACTGAAAGTGAAGTAAGGACAATTCAAGTACTTCTTACGACAAATATCATACCGGTGCTAAAAAATATTACCCCACTTGTAAAAGCATTTGATGAATTAAAAGACGAAGAAAGAAATCTTTTGAACAACTTCCTTCATTCGATAATAAATAATAGGTGACATCTACATAATACAGTCTTCGACAATTTAAGAGGAGGGCCAAAAATATACCCCCTCCTATCCAAAAATGAATATGGTAAAATGAAAGGGATTAGCCAAATTATAGGCTAATCCCTTATTTTTCTCTGTATTCGTTTAATCTGCTTCTTCACGGTCTCGACGGATTTAAAGAGATACATGGCTATCTCTGCCCTATTCAACCCTTTTTCTTTTAGATCATACACTTCTCTTTCTGTAGGCGTAAGGATTTTATTTAGCCGTCTCTCCTTCTTTAATTCAGAAATTAGTACATAAGATGCGTCTGAGTGAACTGCAGCACTATCGTTGTAAGCCTCCCGAACAGCTTGTGGAATATCCATGAAGGAGGTCTTAGTTATATAGTTGATGGCTCCTTTATCAAAGGCATCCAGTATAATTTCTCTTTCATTCAAGCTAGTCAACATAATAATATTGGACATTCCCATTTGTTTAAGTTCGAACGCTGTTTCCAGTCCATCACAACGATTAGGGCTTAACATGATATCAACTATTGCCACATCTACTTTATTATTTAGAAAGAACTGTATTGCTTCCTCTTTACTGGTTTTACTTACAACAGAAATATCATCTTCTCGTTCAATATAAGAGGATAAACAATCGGTCCATACTGGATCATCTTCTACTAACATCACATTAATTTTATTCATAAGATACCCTCCTTGCTGTTAATCTCGTCTATTGAAATAACCCTGCGCTTTATGGGGAACTGCAAGCTGAAAGTTGTACCCTCACGCATTTTGCTCCGAACATCAATTTTCCCATTATGTTTTTGCATAACATTGATGCAATAAGACAAGCCTAATCCAAAATTCAAATCGCTTTTCTTGGTTGTGAAGTACGGATGAAATATACAACTTATATCCTCTGGTTCGATCCCCACTCCGTTATCCTGTATCTCGACAACAATATAATTTCGGGTTTCGTACGCAGAAATGCGTAATATCCCACCATTCTCCATAGCTTCAACTGCATTTTTAATTAAGTTTCTAAACACTTCTTGCAAATGTACGTTGTCACAATAAATTTTCGATTCTGTACTAATATCATGTACGACTTCAATGTTGTTGCTTTGTAAAAAGGATGCCGACATTTCAATGCAAGCTTTAATAATTTCACATAAATGATAATAATTCGGTTTTAAAATAATTTCCTGGGACTGCTTCTGTATTCGGTCCACCATTGAAAGCATATGGTTCGTTGAATTAAGAATCGTTTCGCTATCTTTTAAAATCTTGTCCTGTGCGTTTTGCGTCGCTATAAACTTTATTCGGTCAGATAAGATAAGTATTTTTCCAATCTCATTCTTTATTGTATGATTTAGTATCGCAGTCCCTGAAGATACTGCTTTCATTGTGTTATCTAAGGCTTGTCTTTCAATTTTAAGCCTAATTCCTAAAACCCCGTACCGCGTTATCACTACCACGAATGTAATTGTAACCAATACAACCGGAATTACGTTTAACCTCCACATATTTGTTATGCCAATCACATGACCGATATAATTAGTAAACGCATTTGCAAGCACGGGTGGAATTAATAGTAGGCTTAAGATGGTACGATCTTTTTTTAATGACCTTTGCTTCTCTTTAGCGGTACTATCAATTAAATAAATAGTACCTAAAACAGAACATAAGATGCCCCAAAAAGCTAATAAAACGTAATTATGTTCTACCTTCGGATAAAATGTCGTATTTTGAACTAACACTAGTAAAGGAATTATAAGAATATAAGAAATAATTTTCAGTCGTTTAGGAGAATAAAATCCTGAATAAGACAAAGTGAACATAATAAAGGAATACGGTGATATAGCCTGATTCAAAAAGCTACCTATACTATAAGCAATTTGAAATAAGTATTCAGAAGAAGAACTCACTAAATCGTATCGAGTTAAATATGGAAAAAATGTCTCGATAAGTGATTTTCCAAATGCACCACTTCCAAATGAAAAACATAATAAACCAACCCACTTTGCCCAATCTTTCTCTTTATTATTGATATAAACTACTGCCGCTAAAGTATAGAGAAGGATAAAGGTCAATACCATAAAAAACACCTCATGACTCTGGTCGTTCTACTTTACATCAGCAACAGAATTTAAAAAGGATAATACTCTTTTCTGATATTCAGATGAATATGTTTGATGACTTCTTAAATGCAAAACACCCGTAGTCTTCCAGAAAACAAACTTATCTGGGTAATGACTCGATAAAAGTTCACTATGTTTGTGAAAGATCGTTTTATCCGAATCACTGTGAATGAATAGCACTTTTCTAGGATAAACCTTTTTAATAGCTTCTATTGGTTTAACAAGACTCGGATTCACGCCCGATATTATTGGAAGGGTCATTAAAATGATTGGAGTAAACGGATACTTGGGAAGCTTAGTGAAATACGACATGTTTTCTGACAAGTATGCTTTCAGATCACTAAAGGGACTGTCTGCAACAATCACCTCAACGCATTTTTCCTCTGCCGCAACCAATAACGCTGTAGCAGCTCCCATTGAAAATCCTACTAGACCTACTCTTGAATTTGGTTTATTTTCTTTCAGCCAATCAATCGCGCCTTCCATATCATTTTTTTCATGTAATCCTAGAGATGTCATTTTCCCTTCCGACTCACCCCAGCCTCTAAAATCAAACATGACAATGCTATATCCGTTGTAAGCAAGCGCCTTGGCTAATTTGAGTGCTTGAGCTCTATGTTCTTCTCGATTAGCAAGGTATCCATGACCAAAGATTAATGACATTTTTTCTTTTTTTATTGACGGTATATACCAGCCCTTTAGAGTAATATTATTCCCTCTGCTTCTAAAGCTGATATTTTTATATTCCAAAGAATAATTATCTGGGTTATCAGTTAAAGGTTTTGATGAAGGATGCAACAGCTTCCATCCAATAAAAATAGAAATCGAAAACACAACAATAACGATAAAGATCATACTGAGCGCTAAATAGATCATTAATTCAATCCCTTCTTCGTGATGTCCAACAGAACAAGAGTATTTTAGCACACTTCCAAATTTGTAAAAATGAGTCGATATATATATTTCTTCGTCATACTTCGCCCCTTTTTGCCGCAAATGTTCGACGGAACAGTCCATAGAAAATAAAGTCATAGACTTACGATGTTTCATTAAGCTCCCATGGACATCCTGGTCAAAGGAATTCAAGTGTATCGCCCGAGTATGTTAATAATTGAAAATATAAATCGTCTTATAAACGAGAGGAGGAAAATACGATAACAGCGATCATTTTGACCTCAATCAAAGGACATTTTATGTTAATCTAGAAATATTATTGGGTAGGAATGGTGGTGGAAACTTTGTTAACTATTAGGTCTGTGATTACTCTGTAATAACCAATCATGAATGGAGGAAGGATATGGAATCTATTAATTCATTATCTGATTTATTGACATCTGGATTGACCAGCTCGTTCATGGAAATACCCAGTCAGGCGGCAAGAACCTTCGGGCAGTCCACCTTGTCTGCAACAGTGCCAATGAGTAAGCTGTTTTCCATTTATGAAATTGATTTAGAGGTTCAAAGGCAACTTATTCCTAAGAATGTGTCTGGCTTAATCGATTATATTCTCTTGTATTTGGACCACGGTCAAAATATCTATTTTCCTGGCATCATCCTGTCAGCCCGCGGTGCAGGTCACTATGCTGCAGATACCGGTACGTACAGTCTGCAGCCAATGGAGAAGTGTTATGTCGTAGACGGGCAGCACCGGCTGGCCGCATTCCGTCGAGTGATGGAAACGCTACAAAGCAACCTTGCAAGGGCTAAAGACCGTAGAGAATACGAACGTGTGGAAGAGATAACGAGCAAACTCCGCAAGCTCTACGAATTCCCGGTCTCCGTCATGATCTATCTAGATATCAACGCCAGACAAGAACGCCAGCTCTTTTCCGATATTAACAAGCTACCGCGAAAGATCGGTGGGAATCTTGCTGTTTTACGCGATCAACGACGGTTCTACCATATTATGGCCTCCAGGCTAGTGCAAGAATATGACGTTATGAAAAGGATACCAACCGATATATATTCCGAACGGGGCAAAGATGAAGAACATCTTTTCTCATATTCGTTCCTGATCGAATTACTGGTGGCCTTATTCGAAGGGCGTATGAAAGCCAATGTGAAAAATAATGGATACCACTATTCAGAAGAAGTGCTGGAGCAGCATCTGGTGCAAGCGTCGAAGTACTTTGACATACTGATAGACGCATTGCCGGAACCGGATCGTCGCGAAGCATGCTGGTCAGAAAATATTCAGATTGCCCTGGCGCTCTTTCTGCATAAGGAAGCGTTCAAGACATTGCAGTTCAACGTTTATACACTTACTTACGCTGCTAAAATCTTTAGCCATATTGACTGGAAAGCGATTTACAAAGATGATGAGAAGGATCGGCTGCCTCGTAGAAGTCGGATTATGAAAGCTTACCAATATGTTTGCGATTTCTATAATGATCAGCATATCTTGCTTCTGGTAGATAAGGAGGATGTAGTCTAATGGATGGCTTGCGGTTACGGATGACAATTCATCCCTATTGCGAACGTTACGGAATGGCAACGGTGTCGCTCAAAGTTCATGATCTGCTGAACTATACGGCTATCGATCCGATGGTGCAACGAAAATTAAGCGGAAGTCAGCGAAAAAAAATCGCGCATTACCTGCAGGAGCGTGAATTGGATCATATCTTCTTTGGACCCGTCACGCTCTCCCTGAGAGATGTAAGCGCATTCGCTAAAGAGGAAGACCATCTCGTCCTGCTTCATGGAGGGAAGCTCAGCATCCTTGACGGACAGCATCGGATTCAGGCGCTTGGACATACCAATGAGAAAATGCAGAAAGAAAGCCGGAAGTACGAGCGTGAAGTGATGAAGCTCAAGGTCAAATGCCGGAAATCACCTGAGAATAATGAGCTTCGTGAAGAGCTGGAGCAGACAGAGGGGCTACTAGAACAGCTCGAATCTAGGCGGCTCGATCTATTGGAGAGTGAGCTGTCCGTCCAGCTCTATATCGGGCTTGGCGAGGAGGAAGAAAAACAGCTATTTGGTGACATCAACTCCAAAGTACAGTTAGTTAGCAAGGAGCTCGGGCATGCTTTCGACGGGAGTGACCCGCTTAACACCGTTATTCAGCAGGTGGCTGATTACAATGAGCTGCTAAAGACGGCCGGCATTGAGAGCCGAAATAACTTAACGTCATTCAATAAAAATTATACTTGCTATAGCTGGCTGTATGCGACAGCCTCCATGCTTTATACGGGCAAGATGCAGCCCTCCTATGATCTGGCTAGGCGCATCCGCAAGGATCCGGCGGTTCATGTGGAGCTTCTGCATCAGTTTATGAACACAATTCTTCCGCATATGCCAGAGCAGCCAGGACTCACGAGCTTTATTTCATCTAGCAGAGTGATGCAGGAAGCGATCGCCTTGTATGCACATGGCTATCTTGTACAAGATAACGGCACGTATAATCGGGACTGGGTGTCCTGTTTGAACATCCTGAAGTATGTAGATTGGACGCATAACAATGAGCAGCTTGCCGAGAAGTTGGGAAGGATGGACAACGGTAAATTGAATCTTATTCACGAGAAGTCGCTGAGAAAACATTTGATTGTCGTGGATTATTTGAACGAATTTAAATAAGATATTTCTCAAAACCGCATAGACCATTTGATGGCACTTGCGGTTTTGAGAACCTATCTTCATATAATCGACAGTGGCGGAGATGTCCAAGAGATACTGATTAAAGAGATGCATCAGATAAGCAGATCGTTCTTTTGAACGTTTGGAGTTCTTTATATTCCTGAAATCGATAAGCATTCATTTAGTTAACGGATAACGATTGCAAAAAAAAGCAGTGGCATTCTAGAGCTTTATTTTCGTGTTTCAGGCAGCCGCCGCTTTTATTATTCTGATTAGTCTGAAAATTCATCCAAGGGATATGTAATCACATACATAATAGGACAATAATTTGTACATACATTTATCTTTCGTCTTTTCGTTGAGCCCACTTATTGATATTATCCTTCTGCAGGAGGATTCGATTTCTTTGATTCAACGTCTTTTCAATCTCCGCGAGCTTGGATAGCTGTTCTTTTGATTCCTCCATTCGCACCATTAATTGTTCAATCTTCGTATCATACGATTTTTGTTTTTCTCCATAGGAAGTAAATTCATGTTCTTGAATGCCCAGCTTCTTTAATTGTTTGGACGCTTTATCAAATGTTTCAAGTTCTATATGGTGCTTTTTCTTTAAGAAAATTTTTTTGAGTGAAGACGCTTGAACCTCATCGTAAATCGGTTTGTATTGGTTATACGTATCAATGGCCTGAACGACGATCTTCATCTTTCGATTTATTTCAGTAGCTTCATTTATTACAGACTTAATTCCCCTCACTTGGGCTTCAACTTTATCCATAGCTTGTTTTAGATCATTCCGACTTTTTAAATTTTGATCACTAATAAATTTTAGTTGATTAGATAATTTGGAGATTTCAATATCTGCTTTAAAATCTCTTTTTACATTCCTTTTTTTAGATTCAGCAGCATTACGATTTATCATAGTTCGGATAAGAGCAATTGCCAGCATAAAGTTGACGGCAAGCGTTCCCCTTCTATATTGATACTGCCGTGCTGCATCCATAAGTTGATTCCGGCTCGTTTTATGAGCAAATCGATATTTGTATTTCCGTTTAGATTCTTCGAAATTAAATTCCCTCAGTTGAATACGCTCTTTGATTTTTTCCTCTGTGTAATCAGCTCCAAGTGTTTTTCCCCTGACCGATCTTTCCATACCTGTAGCCTTAAACGTCATGTACTTTACTTGACCTTGCTTCATGGTGTAACCTAACTGATTCATTTTAGACATAAATTCATCAAATGATTTCGAAGACTTTATAACCGTGTCGATATCCTCTTTAATATGCGCTTTCCATGAAGTGCCTCGTTTTTCTTCATTCCATTCTTTATACGATTTTGGAACAGCGTTTTTGTTAAAAGAAATTGTACTTAAATTGTATTCCATTGCAACTTCATCTGAATAATCCCTTGCGTCCTGTAGACTCTGCTTGCAAGCGTTAAATTTTTTTCCATCCAGCGAAACTGAATTAATAATGATGTGGTTATGATAATGCCCCTTATCCATATGAGTACTGATGATGAATTGATACTTATCGCCAAACAATTTCTGTGCCCACTTCAATCCAATTTCATGCGCTTTATACGGATCAGTAATCTCATTTTCCTTGAAGGACTGTATAAAATGAAAGCCAAGCGTTCCCTTATCTTTTTTGTGCTTTTTCTTATTCTCGATCATCTGCTTATAGGCAAGTTTGTCATGGGTTGCACAATTCACACCTGTCACTAAGCAGCCGTCGTCTGTTTTTTTATCATTGACGATATATCTTAGGGACCGGTTCAATGTGGTTCGTATGGTAATTTGTTTTACGTATGGCAATTTGAATCATCCCCCATCGTAAAATTTTTCGATCTGGTTATAGATGCTGTCCAGTTGCTTCTTCAAATACTTCATATCATCTAGGCTTACATGTTCCAATTCGTTCGCACGGCGGGCTACTTGATTAATGTTGTTCCCGATTTTGTTAACCTCATAAACCAATTGTTCCACCTGTGAGAAGTCTCGTTTGATGATATAACCCTCCAACGCCATTTGCCGAAGGTACTTGCTCCGATCCAACTCAACGACTTCTGCTTTTTGATTGATTATTTCTAACTCACGTTCTGTAACAAAGAACTTAACTTCTTTATCTCTATATCGTTTATTTGTCATCCGCTACACCTGCTTTTATGGGGTATTAGGGCGCAGCCCTAAATAGATTTTTCGGGGTATTAGGGGGCACCCCTAACAAGCAGTTTTTCGGAAATGTGGCTACAATTCCAATGCTTGCTTCCTCTTTCCATCAGTCCAGATTTACCCATCATTTTATCATTTCCATCATTTGGTTTTAAGAGCCGAAAGTAATATAAGATGGCCTTGCTTTAACTGCGTGGGTGCTTCCGGTCGTGGCTGCCGGAGCAGGCTACCATAGGACTTCTCATTGTAAGGCACTCGCCTTCCTCCACTTTCGTTCCGGCCCTCCGAGTACAATGAGCTTCGTCGTTTAAATGATCAAATTTAAAACGTTCCATTAAATCCATGGTTAAAACAATTTCTTTACATTCGAAGGCATGGCGTAAAACCTGAATGGGTAGTACAGAACCATCTCGATAACCGTACTTCATAATTGTATTTTTCAAAGATTCACTGTCATTAGATTCAATACACATCAAGGCTTCTTTTAAAAATTCGCTCATCATATCCTCCAACTGATTCAAAATCATTATCATTTTCTCTACAACTTATTTTCTCCTCAGTTCCCTTATGTTCTTCCCTGCGGTTAATCAACTCTACTGTTTTTTGGAGATTTTTTTATTTTAACGGCCGAAATAATCGCTTGATTTATTTCTGCTCCGTTATAGGAAATGAATGGTTTGTAGTACTAACTTTGGAATACCCATAAACAACCGATCTGGAGAAATGTCGTATCTCAGATTATAAGATATTTACTTGTATTCCTCGTACATTGCAATACTTTTTATGGTATAATAAGGTAATGGGATCACAATACAAAAACACCTCCATGATTATATCCCTACATAATCGTGGAGGTGTTTTTGCGTGTAACGAAAATAGTCGGAATATGCGCTTTAATCCTAAGACGAATCAATAAAACTATCAAAATACTTATCCATTTTAGGAGGATGTTACTTATGCCAGATAACAAAGATCAACAACCTTTGGTCGAATTGCGCGGCGAACTACTAAAACACATTAACGCAATTGATAAAAACTTAGTTACTCAGCTCGTAGTGCAAAGACCGAAAGAAACTCTTCCCGAAGGTCATTTTAGTGACTGGCATGATCGTTTCCAAAAAGATGGTGGGTTCACTGATGCATGGGGCAAAGCAGGCGACAGTATTATTAGTGAAATCGATATTAGGCCCATCAACATTGATCGACCTGTCGATGGGGATAGTTAATACTGGAGGGTGGTCAAATGTCTGGCTTAATATAAGTGACTTTCGAGATACGTTTAATAATAGCAGTAGTATAGTTGTACACAATTCATATGTCCAACTCAAGCAAAACAATGAATAACATCAGGGGGCGACTATGTCAATTTTAATGGTTGTTGTCCAGCCTACATCCTTGTGCAACTTAAACTGTCATTACTGTTATGTTCCTAACAGACAAGAGAAGGTATTGATGAACGATGCAACGCTTGAAAATGTAATGGTAAAAACACTTCGTAGTAACTTGGTTAAAGAAAGAGTAGAGTTCCTTTGGCATGCCGGCGAGCCTTTGCTTGCCGGTATTCCGTTTTACAAACGTGCTGTGGAATTGTCTAAAATCCACAATGTCAACGGACTAAATGTTAAGCATTCTTTGCAAACAAACGGAACATTGATTGATGAGGATTGGTGCCAAGTCTTTAAACAAAACAATATCCATGTGGGCATTAGTATCGACGGTCCAGCCTTTTTACACGATAGAAACCGAGTAAATTGGTCTGGAATGGGATCACATGAAAAGGCTATGAATGGTGTCCGCTTGCTTCAAAAGAATAATATTTCTTTTGGAGCGCTCGGCGTTCTAACTAAAGAAAGTCTGAAATATCCTAAAGAGATGTTTAATTTTTATTTAAATGAAGGATTCAACTGGATTGGTTTTAATATAGAAGAGATTGAGAATTCACATACTCACACTTCTCTCAAAGAAGGATCAATAATGTCAGAAGAAGTTGTTTCAGAGTATCAAAACTTTATGTCAATATTTTTTGACATGTGGGTGCAACATAAAGATGCTCTGGAGATTCGTGAGTTCTCATCATTATGTACTGTATTGAATAAAAAATTTGTTGATCCTAACTATTACCGACAACCAGATGATATTCACGAACGTATCATAACAATTCAGAAAAATGGAAACATCAGTTCAAGTTCACCTGAATTTGCAGGAGGTCAAAGTGAATATTTTAACAATTTTATTGTCGGAAATATTAACGATGAAAAGGAACTAGATGACATTATACACAATGATATCTACATCCGCTTGCAACAAGAAATACATGCTGGAGTTAAACAGTGTGCTGCTACATGTCTTTACTTTGATTTATGCGGTGGAGGCTCTCCATCGAATAAATTTTTTGAAAATGGGTCAGTTAATACTACTGAAACAACCAACTGTGTTTTACATCGTAAAGTATTATCGTCCATAGTTATTGACAAGTTATCTGCTTTGAGTAAAAGTCTTGATCGATAATATCTTTTTAAGTGGAGTGCGTTTAAAACGTACAACCTCCTTTGCTTTAAATAATATGTAGCTCCCACATCGTTTTAGCTCCTTTGATTTATGATTTCCGGGAACCCCGCCCCTAACTGGGGAAGGGGTCCCGGTTAGGGGCCTCATTATACCGTTGTCGCTTTCTTAGGGGATGTGTCAACCGTCACCGCTTTGGTTTGGAAGTTGTAGACCATTCGCGTCAAGCTTTGCGTGTCCACCATTCATACGTTTTCCCTGATTCTTGTGCGGCTTCCAGATACTCATTTGCACCGGTATCCATCACCTTATTAAAAAGTCGCAGATAGTTATATTGGTTCATCCTCTCCTTCCGGACCAGCCGCAGCAAGTAAATCAAAATTCCATCAGTCCAGATTTACCCATTATTTTGTCATTTCCATCATTTGGTTTTAAGAGCCGAAAGTAATATAAGAAGGCCTTGCTTTAACTGCGTGGGTGCTTCCGGTCGTGGCTGCCGGAGCAGGCTACCACAGGACTTCTCATTGTAAAGACACTCACCTTCCTCCACTTTCGTTCCGGCCCTCCGAGTACAATGAGCCTCGCGCTCTGCGGTATCCAGCCATTGCGGTCATGTCCCTTCGCTCCCACTCCGTTATCAACGCAAAAAAAGCCCCTCACTTCAGTGAAGGACTTTAAAGATCTTGGTCATTTCTCTTTTTTTAGTATGATTGTTCTCTGGGATGAAAAAGAAAGTCGCTGCCCACTATTCAGCTATCGATTTCCGAGGGAGCGTAATAACATTTCAAAAAAATTTCTCAATACTGGTACTGAAACTAATAATATGAAATACGCCCCTATGACGATTAAAGAAAATCTTAATGCTATAAGGATGATAGTTTGTATTTTACTCGGAACAATGTATTGAATGATGTATTTCACGCTCTCCAAGTTCCAGATGGATGAATACCTTCAACGAGAAAAAATAACCCCAAAAAGAAAAAGAAGATCATCCCCCTGACGAGGCTAGGGGTTCTAAACATAATGATTAACGAAATAACAGGAATTAGGAAACTGCCAATTCGAACAAAAGGTACGTTCTCCACTAATTTTTCAAGTTTTTTCGGTATTCCTCGAATCATGAAATCCCCTGCTTCTCGTTGGTCTTTATTATTAGTATTGCAAAATAAATAACAATTAGACTGAATATTAGCTTCCCTAATCATATTAAACTACCTAAGGGAGTTCAGCGCCGCCATGTGAGTCTTTATTTTTTAGTCTTCATTTTCATCGAGCATTTAACGACCCCGATCATTCCATTTTTTTGATAATGACGGTTCATGACAGCTCCTTTCACTGAATGGAGGAAAGACTTTCAAGAGCTCCCCTTCTTTCCTGGGTGCTCGACTTTGTATAAACTCGCGTATACTGAATATTCGCATAGCCTTAAATATCGGCAACTCTTTGAAGTGGACACAATTAGCGTTTAAACTAGTGAAATACGTCTGCTTCGTCGTATATAACACAATATTCATTGAATTACATTACCGTACTTAAATTTAAAATGCATCTACCCTCTTAACTACGTTTTGTTAGCGGAACCCTAGAATCCGCGACCAACCAGTCTAGCGGGGCCAAATCAGACAGCCTCCTTTTAAATGTTGAACCGTCAAAACGGTCAATACCGGTATGCCCATTTCTTTAGAAATTCCCTCTATGTCTCTTTTTACATCAGTCAATGACGAAATGCGTAACAATTCTACGTAATAATCATAATCAGGGCCATAAGTAACGTATAACTGATTATGAATAACAACTATTCCAATGTAGCATTTGTTTTTCATGATGGAACACTTCCTCAAATTTCGATTACGAATATTTTTCAGGTTTCCATTTCATCTCCTGGATCTGGCGGAGCGGATTTCCCAGCTTGTCTCTTCACCCATTCGGAGCTCAATCTTTCCTGCTTTACGGGGGTGCTCCATAAGACTCACTTCCTAGTTACTCTTTTTTCTGGCTTTACTTTGGCTGCTGAAGCTCGCGGATTTTCTGTTCATTCTGTTCTCGAAGGTGATCCATTTACGCGTATTGCTCTCGCAGCTTCGCCCGATATTCCTCTCGTACAGCCAACAGTTCGCGCTCCTTCTCTACGTCTTTGCGCTCAATCATGCGATCCAGCGCCTCCTTCCGTTTCTGCTGACGGATCACTTCGTCCTTGCGTTCCTGAAGCGCTTGAGGAAATCACTTCGGAGTTTATAATTTGGGATACTTGGCCGCTGCAGGATAAGAACGGACATTCGGCGGTGGTAAACGGTTATAAAATCATTTTTGCGCTTTCTGTGTCTAAAGGTCCCTTTTCCACACGAAAAAAAGACCCAAAATGAGCAAGAATGAGCAGTACCATAAATATGGCCACTCTCGCATCATTTCGGGTCTTGCCTGAGAATTCAGTCACAATCCCACTTCTATAGTTTGTACAAGTACATTCTATGCCGAAGAAATCGGTTAATCAATAGGATAAAAGTAACATGCCGGACAGTTCCTCCATTCGGGATCTTAGAAAGTCCGCGCTGCAGCTTCTTCATTAAATGTCATTAATTATAACTATACAGCCCACTAGCTGAAAGAAGGGTCGCTACTAGGCAGCCCAATCCACATTTAACTATCGTACCCGTTAGCTTAATCAACTTTCTTACTTATCTCTTTTATTTCATCGTCACCAACCAAGTAATCTTCCTGCTGATCAGGAATCCATATATAAAACATGGTTCTACCTACTTCGTCTTGCCAATAGGTATCTTCAATTTTGGCTTCCAAACCGTTAAAACTAATGTCTTCATCGAAATAATGTATGATATAACTCTCACCAATAACCAATTCAAAACCTAAACCTTGAATATTAATAATAAACTTACTAGTTCTTTCCTCCATATAAACTCCTCTATTTTAGCTCTCGTACCCGTTAGTTCAATGAAAAAGTTAGGATACTGTTAGGTAAATAATCAAGAGACAAGTTGTTCGAAAATATGGTGTTTCATACCATTTCGAAGGTTCTATGTACACAATCCGCCCCCCTCAAATTAAACTATAACGGTTTCCCGTTAGTGGAACGGGCAGGACCTATGGCGGTTCTCCGCGCTGTCTGTAACGGCAAGTTTTAGGGCCATCCTTAGCGGATGGCCCTTTACTTTGTTTATTTCTTGAGACTCAAAACCTATCCTGCCTTATTCTCGAAAATAACGACCATTTTTCTGCTGCCTAAGTATTCAACGGAAGCATTAAACTGCTCTGAAACAAAGCGTATAGGAACAAAAGTAGTGTCATTTCTCGCGAGTAAAGGTGAGTCAAACAGCACGGTTTGCTGGTTCACCCGTACTTGCCTGTTCCCCAAAGCCCAATGTATCGTTTTATCGTTTTTTTGAATCGTTACCTCTTTAGTGCTTTGGTTCCAGCCTACGTTTGCCCCAAACTTCTCAGAGATGAAACGAATCGGCACATAAGTACGACCCATGTGTATAAATGGTGCGGACGTAATACGGTAAGCTCTGTCGCCCACATATGCTGTAGTGCTTCCCATTTTCAGGCGCTGCGTTTTCCTCTGAGACTTTTTAACTTTTTCAAGATCACTACTATTGTTCACTTTTATAAATATTTTGGATGTTTCGGTGCCTTGGCTCAAGTCCAAGTTATTGTTATACAGCTCAACTCCATGGAAGTACTCAATAGAACTATCAAATTCAATATTTTGAATTGGTTCTAAATCCCAAACCCGATTGTTGCTCAAGTAGAGGGCAACTAGACCTTTCATATTCCTTAATGGTTCCAAATCATAAATCTTGTTCGATGATAAGTTCAGCTGTGACAAGCGGACCAATCTCGATAAAGGAGCAAGATCTTTAATGTTATTATTGCTCGCATTGAGGTCACCAAGTTTAACTAATCCCGCTAACGGCTTAAGATCAGTAATCTTGTTGCCTCCAATTGATAGCGTCGTTAGGTTGACCAATTCCGCTAGCGGTGTGAAATCAGCAACCTTATTATTGTCAACTGACAGTGTCGTTAGATTGGTGGATAGCAGCCGAAGCGGTGAAATATCACGAATCTGGTTATTACTAACGTATAAATTTGTCAGCTTGGTTAATTTGCCGAGAGGCTCTATATCCTCGATTTTATTACTGCTCAAATCCAAAAAAGTCATTTCTACGGCATCCGATAGACCATGAATATTCGAAAATTGATTATTATTAGCAAAAAGAACGCGCAGACGGGGGAGTTGTTTCACCACCTCCAAGGATGAGATTTGATTCCAATGAATATAAAGAGATTCCAGTTCTTTCATAGCTGACAAATCTTCAATCGAAGAGATTTGATTTTCCCTGAGGTTGAGACTTCGGACCTTAGAAAGCTCCTTTAGAGATGAAATATCAGCAATCTCATTATGGGATAAGTTTAATTGCGTAACATTTGTAGCATACTCCAATCCTTGCAAATTCTTAATTTTTTTGTTTGATAAATCAACGACGGTAAGGGTCTCTAAATCTGATTTGGCAACTGATTCTTCGCTGGTTTTATTCAATAATGATTTAATAGCTGTTTCGAGATTTGGGTCAGCAAAGACCACTTCTTGGCTTAGAGCAGCCTCCGCATAGGCTTGACTTGAAAAGCTCGTACATAGCACGAAAATAAGTAAATAAACGGTAAAATGTTTCATCATTCTGACTTCCTCCCCTATTGCATTGCTTCGAGCTAATAAATATAAACTGACGATCTTTTTATGCAATGGACGAAGATTTATATGGTCAGTTGCTTGTACAAACGAATTTCCTCCGCAATTTTTGCATTGTATTCCTGAAACGTTCATTTATCCCACCCCCTTTAATACTAATACGACTTTAAATTTTCATAAGTTTTAAATAATAACCAATTTAGTGCCTCTCGTCCTTTTCAGCTAATCTGCCCATTAGCCATCCATGCTGCTCACGAGTCACCACAGATTATGGAAGTAATTGCGTTCTTCCATGGGAGCTTAATGAGTCCACCAAACTAACGTGCCCGTAACAATATTCCGTAAAATGCTGCTGGGTATTTGTTTAGAACCAATGCTTCCCTAAGCCTTTGCCCCTAGATCGATAAGCTCTATGCGGTTATTTGACAGCTGAAATGACGAAATCGGAGATCAAATCCATCGTATCCGACTTATCCAAAGATGAGGACTGCAGATTGGCGGTAACCACCGCGACCAAATCTAAATCGGGGACAACCACGATATGCTGCCCGCCCGCACCTGATGCGTTGAATGTAGGGTAGGATTTACCGGTTGTTTTACTCTTAAGCGGCTGTACCCAGAACATATAGCCGTAACCGAGGCCGTCCTCGGGCTGGACTTGTTGTTTCACCGATTCCTGCACCCATTGCTTAGGGATGATCTGCTTGCCTTCCCAAAGACCGTTCTTCAGATATAATAAACCAAATTTCGCCATCTCGAGCGGCGTTAGGTACAATCCGGTTCCCCCACCGTATACCCCGTTCGAATCGGCATCCCATTTTTGAACGAATATCCCCATAGGCTTGAACAGATTGGTTTGGGCGAAATCTTTCGTGCTCATTTTGGAGGCTTTGGCAATAGCACCAGAAAGAAAATAAAGTATCAGACTGAATATGTTGGTCCCACGCGGCTTTTCGAATTATAAAACCGTCAGAATTCGTAAAAAAGTTAGTTCAATGAAACAGCTCTATTAAATCCGAGTTTTCTTAATATAAAAGGAACACAAATTAGAGCTATACCTACAAGAACAAATATAGAACCGTGGGTCATAAGTGAGGGAGTAGTAGCAGGTATAAGCATTCCTAGCTCATATATTGCTTCCCCGCGACCCTGGGTTAACAAAACTACAATTCCTTCATAAACAACATACAGCCCAAAAAGTGGAACGACCCATACTAATCTTTTCATTGAAATAACGCCTCCTTTGTTGATAATTATATGGACGCCATTTTCTGGAAATAGTTTCTTAATCCCCTAATTCGTTTATTTTTCGAATGTTATCCGCTAATCTACCCGTTACTTCAATGAAAAAAGCAGACTGCCACTGCAATCTGCTTCATTCCACTATCGTTACCCATTAGTTTTATAAAGTATTTCAGTTTTTTATGACTTTTGGGACAGCCCATTGCAAGATTATAACGCTTACCAAGGAGTGTCAGAAGCGTTCATTCTAACTTGTCCTTTTGGCACATTTCCTCCACCGTAAATAGTCACTGAGTAAGCACCTGAAGGAACAAGTGGATTACTATCATTATTTATAAAATTTACTCCTACTCCATCTGCTGCAACGGTTTTATTAAAGATAATTGTACCCTTAGTCTTATGCTTTACTTCAACTCTAAAAGATGATGCCCCTGTATTTTTTACGTACAAGTTAATATGTGGATATCCAATCTCTATATTCCATGAAGTATTTGGGTCTGCTATAGTATTATTTAATAAACTCCAATTTAGTGTATTGGCTTGGAGTGCCAAAGGAACAATTTGCTCATTTCCTTCTGTGGATGTTGTATAGCCATTTGCCGAAACAGCAATAGCAACTCCAGTAATAAGAGAAATAGATAATACACTAGTACCAATAATCTTCATAAATTTGTTTTTCATTCTCTTAACTTCCTCTCAATATAATTAATAATTTTTAAACACGCTAAGCATCATAACATAAAGAGATTTATTCTTAATATACCATTTACCACATTAACCTGTCCGTTAGCTCAACGAGGCTAACATTACATATCGGCAGCCCCGTCCTGATGGTTATTGAGCTATCGTACCCGTTAGCTTAATGAAGGAAGGGTATATAATCAAATATTCATTAATGATATTTGATTATTGTGCTTATTGGCTGCCCTGCTCGGCTTCAGACTCCACGTTCGTGAACCAGAACGTATTACTGGTTTCAGAATCGCATCCGGTTAGTTTGTAATGGGAGCCTAACTCCTTGTCCTCCTCGAGCTCAATACCTCGGCACACCGTGCTCGGACGACCTGCATTGCTGCCGAACCGGTCCCTCGAGTTGTCGTACGTATACGTAATGACCTCTGCCCCGTCATAGACCAGCTCATAGAAGATCGGGTCACCTTCAATCGTATACTGCGTAATACGCACTTGATCCGGCACGCCAACATCTAGATTCGTAAGAAACAGCTTCCACTTGTCGAGATTATACATCTTCCCGTGAACGTTCACGATATCGCCGTTCTCCGCTGCTTGGTCAGCTTCATAAGGGTTAGACACAGTGGGGAACGCCTCCGGCTTCGCTGACGGCGTAACCGTCTCCCCCGGTGCAGGAGCAGTAGAAGGATTAGTCGTATTGTCACTAGGTCTGCCCGACTTCTCACTGCAGCCCGATAGCAGCACTAATGTTGCCGCTAATGTTAACACCCATTTGATCATGAATTATCACCTCACATTTAAGAACGTTACATCGAGTACGATTGTTTCAGTCGCACATGCGCTGTTGTTTCTGCAGCTGCCGTCGTGTTGTATTGAGCTATCGTGTTCCGTTAGCTTAACTTTAAATCCTTCCGTTATCGCCAACCCTCTTTATTTTCAAATGTTTCGAAGCTGCAACCTGTCTCATAATTATATTCCTTACCCGTTCTCTTGAAGTAAGCATCATGAGCGATGGAAAGAAGGATCTCAAAATCCTCGTCTTTAGGCATATTACGCGGGAAGTAAAGTGCTGATTCATAAAAGGCTTTTCCTTTTGCGACAGCGGCACAACGAGCATACAAAAATCCGTCACCAGAGACATAATCTGTTTCCTCATTGTACCCAAATTCCCCAATGTGGTTGGCATGCTCCTTCGTATCCAGTAAATAAAGCTTATATGCCAAAGTTTCGTCGAATTTTTTAATATTACCGACGCTGGTCTTTGCGAGCTTCGTAATTAAAGGAGCAACGGCATCTTCTTCACCCAGTTGTTGAAGATCGAGCATAGCTATGTAATTCCAAAATTCCTCATCTGTCATCATTTGTTTTGGTACTTGTATCCGGTGCTTATTTTCTTCTTCCCGTTTGAGTCTTTCAGCTTGGATTTCATTCTCATAATTCTCCCGATCATGCAGCCAACGCCACTCCCAATAAACTGGATATACACAAGAAGAACTTAGTTTACCGCTATATTTATTGCATTCAAGTATCTTCTCATGTTCAGATACAGGGATATTACCTATATACAGAAAGTCTTTTGGTACTTTTCCATCGTACCAACTCATCGCTGATTCGTTCTGATAACTGAATCGATTTTGCAAGATAATCACTTGTAGTCGTGGATCTATAATCAACGGTATGCTTGAATCCAAGTAAATCGTTACCGCAATTAGAAATGATTTCTCTATATGATTTATTATTCGTATCGCTCCATAACGTCCATCAGGTAATACGACGGAAAATATGTCGCCAAGTAGAACAGTTGGTGTTTTAGTTTTCATTGCTATCCCCATTTCATATGTTTTGCAATATCGGTCACTTTGTAACTTTATAGTAATCTGCCCGTTAGCGTAACGAAGGGCTGCTACGCGGCAGCCCTTTTCGCATTCAACTATCGTACCCGCAACATAATGGTCGGCGTTTTTATTGTTTCTTTCGAACGGGAAAAATAATATCCGTAAACGATTCTTCTGACTCAGGACCATGATTTCGTTCATCGTAAATTTCAATATTATAGAGACCAGAAAGTTCATATCCACTTTGTTTTAACCACGTGGAATATAAGTAAGCGTGCACAGCACCTGCATTTTCAAACGGACCTTTAAATGTAAATAAGACATACGTATTTGCTGGAATCTCTCTAAACACCATTCCTTCTGGTATGTCCTCATTTGAGGAAACTTCAATTCCAATGAAGAATTCGAATGGGTCAGTTTCAGGATTATAATCCTCAGGATCCGTTGAAAGCCCATATACTTCTCTTTCGTTTATACACTTCATAATTTCAGATCTTCTCTCTAAAAAGTTTGCCGCTAACTTAAGAGTCGTCCTGTTCTGTTGCACATCATGAAGGGTAACATTTGTGGATAATCCAATTAATTTCATTGCCGGCCGCTCAAAGATTTTCGCTTCCATATGTCGAACCTCCTGTTTTTTCACACAATCCTAGCAATAACTGTAAGTATATTATGACGTGGTTTTGTTCGCTAGCAAACCATTTTTCCTCAACTATCCTGCCAGTTAGTTGAGTGAAAAATTGGTGCATCTGCACCGCGGCAGCTTGCTCCACTATCGTTTCCCGTTAGCTTAACGGCAAATTATTTATGTTCATTCACATTTGTAAGTTTCCGCAACAAAACTATAATCTAAATCATCTTTATGAATAAATACCGAACTTTTTGAACGATAACCCGTTTCTGAATATGCAATATCAACTTCAACAAGGTCGAAATGTACCTTGGACGCTTGACTCGCATCAATTCCTCCAGTTAAAAAATGCAGACCGTCACCGAAAGATTTAAAAATCAACATCTTATCTTTTAA